>NZ_CP080519.1:3683000-4021000 GCF_019468465.1 Amycolatopsis sp. DSM 110486
CGCCCTGGAAGCCGCTCCTGCAGTGCTGACGTCTCCGGACGGGCTGGTCCGGGCCACCGTCGGCAGCGGCGGCACGCTGGGCCGGCTGGAGTTCGCTCCGGACACTTTCCAGCGCACCACTCCCGCCCAGCTCGCGTTCACCGTCCAGGCCCTGGTGCAGCAGCTCGCCGAGGCCCCGTTCACCGACGCCACGCCACAGCAGATGCCGTCCCCCCGTCCGACGCCGCGGCGCGTGCGCCCGCGTACGGCGCCTGCTCCGCAGAGCCCCGCCACGCAGGGCGCTGTGAAGCCGCAAGGACCGCTGCCTCCGCGAAGCGCCGTGCCGCAGCACCGGCGCCGCGGCTACTAACGCCGCGCACCGGATGTGCTGAGACCTGTGGAACCACCAATTTCCGAGTCCGACCAACACGGCCGGCTGGTCGAGATCGGGCGGCTGATCCGCGCCCACCAGCCCGACGAGGGCGCCCCCGCCGGCATCGGCTTCGCGCAGGTCGGCGACCACACCGAGGTCCAGCCGCGCAACACCGAGGCCGGCCCCGAGCTGGTCGGGATGTTCCACGCGCTGCGCGCCGGCATGTACCGCCAGGGCCGCGGCACGTGGCTGCAGGCGCGGTTCGTGCTCGCGTCCGACGGCACCTTCGACTTCGACTTCTTCGTCGACGGCGAACCCCAGTGGACGACCCCGCCCGACCCCGGTGCCTACCGCGACGAGCTCGAGACGTTCCCCCGCGAGGACGAAAACATCCCCGACTGGTGGCGGCTGCGCACCGGGCTGCCGCTCGGCGTCGAGTTCCGCCACGCCCGCCCCGCCGAGGTGGGGGAGGAGCGCGAGCCGCTGGCTGACGAGGAGCTGCCGCTCGTGCTGCAGTACCTCGAACGCGAGGCGCTGGTCGGCGACGCGCACCGCACCGACGGCACCTGGCTGTGGCCTGAGACCGTGTCCCACCAGCTGCGCCGCCACGGCATCGCGCCGGAGCCGGAGCTCGTCGCGCACATCCGTGAGCTGGGGTTCCAGCCGCCGTACGTCGAGCACCTGGTGCGCCGCACGGCGGAGGCCGACTTGCTGGGCCGTCCGCGTCCGCGACCCTCCGCCGAGGACGGGCAGCGCACCGCTGGCGACGTCGCCGCCGAGCTGGAGACCAGCCCCGACCCGGACCTGGCCGACGAGCAGCTGCTGGTGGTCCTCGTGCAGCGGCTCGGCTCGTTCGGCGTGTGGCCGCAAGCCTACCGGATCGGCGCCGTCGAAGCCGGCAAGTGGTGCCTGACCAGGGGCGACGACGGCTGGACCGTCACCTCGGCAGCCGGCAACGGCCAGACCTTCGAGCACCTCGCCGACGCGGCCCAGCAGCTGCTCGGCGCGCTCCTGCTGCACCCGGCCCGGCGGACAGGCGGGCGCGAGACCCCGCTCGAGACGGCGAAGGAAGTGGACGACTGGCCCATCCAGCCGGCCGCGGGTGACCCGCCCCTCACCCTGCTGCGCAACAAGAGACTCACCCGACTGTCCGAAGGTACGGTCGTCCTGCGCTTCGGGGAGGAACCGGGCAACCTGGTCCACCACGGCGAGGTACGGTTCGCCACGACGTCACTGCCACTCGAACGGGAACGAATGGCGCACACTTACCGCCTAAGAAGGTCACTCTACGTGGTCACCGGAGTGACGGTGCCCTGGGCGAACCTGCCGGGCGGAGCAGTGGCATACGTGTTGCCCAAGCCGATCGCGGAGCACGAGTCCGACGGAAGCCTGGAGAGGATCGAGTAGGTGGAAGCGGCGGAAGCGATGGAGAAGGTCGTGAACTGGCTACGCGCTGTGCACGGCCCCCAGATCGCCGGTCCTGGTGGGCTGCGGGTCGACCACGACCGCGTGCTGCGCATCCCCGAAGGCTGGTCGATCCCGTACAACACCACCGCGTACCTCGACGACGGCCGGCCGGACAAGGAGCTCTTCCCGCCGCCGTCGGTCGTCGTGCGTGAGCCGGACGGCGAGCTGCGCCAGGCACCTCCGAACCCAGGAGGGCTGAGCATCCCCGTGGCCTTCCCCGGCCAGGAGAGCTGGCGCGAAGTCGTGGACCCCGAGTACGTCAAGGCCGGGTTCGGCGAGCTCGGCGTGCCGCTTCAAGCCGTGGCCGGCTGGGTCAAGGTCGACAACGAGGGCCGCCAGACCGGCGACGAGCGCGAGAACCCCGAGTACAAGGCCGGTCCGATCCGCCGCGGCTACCCGAAGCCGGAGAACACGCTGGAGACGCTGCTCGCGTTCGCCAGCGTCGGCTGGCTCACGCGTGAGCAGCTGCTGATCGGCCTGCTGCGCTGCGATGTCTTCGTGCCGCTCGACCCCGAGACCGGCGCCACGGATCGCTTCTACTTCTCCGAAGAGCGCAACGAGCTGCGCGTCTTCAGCGCGACGCGCCACTTCCCGCCGCGCGAGCACTCCTGGTGGCGCGTGGACCTCGCCACGCTGGCCGAGTTCGAGCACCCGCCGAACCTCGTGATCAACGGCGGCCCGGCGACGTTCGAGGACGTCTCGGGCGACGATCTCTCCACCATCGCCAAGCGCTTCCCGCGCCACGAGCCGCGCATCGATCGGCACGGACGCGGCCCCGAGGCCGAGGAAGACCTCGAGCGCCTCACCAGCGACACCGCCACGCGCATGGGCCTGTCCGAGCCGGTGGCCGTGCCGCTGGTAGCGGCCGAAAACGCGCGTCGCCACGGCTTCGAGCTCACCGCCGAGGAGTGCCAGCGCACGGTGCTGGGCCAGTCGTGGCTCAACCGCCTCGCGATGGCGGAGCCGCCGCGCAGCAAGCCGAACGACTGGCGCGCCAACGGTCTCGTGCCGGGCTGGGACAACCTCGGCCGCGTGATCCCGCGCCTGGACACATTCGGCAAGTACCCCGACCGCGACCTCGAGAACTTCCGCTACGGCTGGCAGCGCGTCGCGGGCGCGTACGTGGGCTTCGCGCTCGGCGAGGCGCTCGGCATGGCCGTCGACCGGATGCGGCTCGACGAGATCGTCACGCAGTTCGGGGCCGAGGGCGTGGCCGACCTGCCCGTCGCGTTCGACCAGGCGGGCCGCATCGGCTCGCTGACGCAGCGGCTGCTGTTCTACACCGAGGCTGTGATCCGCAGCCCGCACCGCGAGCAGCCGGAGTCGCGCGACGTCGAGCAGCAGTTCCCGTCCGTGGTGCGCGGCGCGTTGATGCGCTGGCTGCACACGCAGGGCGCGCCGTACGACGACGCCGACGGCTGGCTCGTGAAGGTGCCCGACCTCCACGTCCGCCGCACCGCCGACGACGCCGAGCTCAACGCCTACCACGCGGCGGTCACCGGATCTCCGCAGGCAGTGCCGCTGACAGGCCCGACGTCGTTGATCGCCGCGCTGCCCGCCACGCTCATCGCCGCCGGCCCCGGCACGGGCTTCAGCGGCGGCGTGCGCCAGGCCGTGCGCGACCTCGTCGGCGTGACGCACCCGCACGAGGACGACCTGGCGGTGGCGACGTACCTGGCCTGGCTCTTCGAGCCGGTGCTCACGAAGGACGCGTTCAGCTATCCCGTGTGGAACCTCTCGCGCGAGATCCTGACCGAGCACAACACCACGTTCGTCAGCGGTCCCGAGTGGGCGCCGGTGAAGGCGATGGTCGCCGAGTCGGTGCCGTTCTTCGGCGAACACGGGCTGCCGGATCTGCGGATGCCCGAGCTGATCGGCGACGGCCAAGGCACGCTTTCGGTGCTCGGGCGCGCGTTCGCCGCGTTATCCGGGTTCGAGAACTACCCCGAGCAGGCCCTGCTGCGCGCGGTGAACCATTCCGGGCGCAGCGCGCTGACCGGGGCGATCACCGGCGCGTTGCTCGGCGCCCGCGTCGGCGTGCCCGGGCTGCCGCAGAAGTGGATCGAGCAGCTCGAGCTGCGGCACCTCATCGAACAGGTCGTCACGGACGCGTTGTGGCACTTCGATCGCCGCTCCGCGATGAGTTTCCTGGGCGAAGAGTGGGTGCAGCGCTACCCGCGGCACTGACGCCGCGAGGCTTCGAAAAGATGGGGTCATGGAGGCACAGCGGCTGAGGGGCTGCCTGCTCGCGGGCGCCATCGGCGACGCGCTCGGCGCGAAGACGGAGTTCGATTCGATCGAGCGGATCCGCGAGCTCACCGGGCCCGCCGGCATCACGGACTTCATCCCCGCGTACGGCGGCGAAGGGCGCTTCACCGACGACACGCAGATGACGCTCTTCACCCTCGAAGCGCTCATCCGCGCCCACGCGCAGCAGCGGCGGACCGGCAGCGCCGACGTCGTGCAGTCCGTGCAGCTGGCCTACCAGCGCTGGCTGCACACGCAAGGCGTGCCGTGGGAGCGGGCGCGCGGCCCGCACTCCGCGCTCGCGGCGCCTGACGGTGAGCTCGTGACGCACGCCGCGCTGTTCAGCCGCCGCGCACCGGGGCTCACGTGCTTCGGCGAGCTGGAGGCCTACGGGCGATCGGGCGTGCGCGGCAGCGTCTCGCGGCCGGTGAACAACTCGAAGGGCTGCGGCGGTGTGATGCGGGTGGCGCCCGTCGCGCTGTGGTCCGCCGACCCGGCCGAGGTGTTCCGGCTCGCCGCCGAGTTCGCGGCTCTGACCCACGGTCACCCGAGCGGGTATTTGTCGGCCGGCGCCTTCGCCGTGATCGTGCAGCAGTTGCTGGCCGGTTCGCCGCTGCTCGACGCCGTCGCTGTGTCCAGAGCCGAGCTGGTCCGCCACCCCGGTCACGAGGAGCAGGAAGCCGCGCTGGCGCAGGCCCTCGCGATGTCCGGCCCGCCGACGCCGGAGCGGCTGGCCGAGCTGGGTGAGGGCAACGTCGGCGAGACGGCGCTGTCGATGTCCGTGTACGTCGCGCTGACCACCGAAGATCCGGATTCCGCGCTGCTCGCGGCCGTGAACCACAGCGGCGACAGCGATTCCACGGGTTCGGTCTGCGGCAACCTCGTCGGCGCGATGTACGGCGAAGCGGCGCTGCGCGTCAGCTGGCTGGAGCGGCTCGAACTGCGGGACGTGATCGCGCGGCTGGCGGACGACGCGCTCGCCGAGTTCGGCCCCGACTCACCGAGTGACGAGGGTTGGTTCACGCGTTACCCGGTCGACTAAGTTCTTTCCCGGTCACCGGGGGAATTGGGGAGGAACCTGACGTGCGCTACCGGGTAGAGGCGGGAGACCGCCCGGACGGTTTGTACGCGACGCTGGACGACCGCACGTTCGCGGCCGAGCGCTCGACCACCGACGGCACGCTGCTGCTGTCCGTACCGCCGGACGAAGAGGCGCCCGCCGGGTTCGACCGCGAGCACGAGGGTCGCCCGGCGCGCGTGGTGCTGGCCACCGAGGTGCCGGCGACGTTCACGCTGCGCACGTACTGCGAGTACGACGACGAGCTGTTCGAGGTCGCGCCCGGAGACGGCAAGGAGCTGACGCTGCGCTGGACGCAGCACGACCCGGCGCGCGCCGCGCAGCTCGGCCTCACCGACTTCTCGACGACGGCCGAGGCCAAGCGCGTCACGGGCCTGTGGCAGCTGCGCCGCGACCAGGGCGAGCCGCGCCCGGAGCTCGACGCCGACCACGGCGCCCTGCTGCGCGCGATCGGCCGCACGCTGCGCGCCGTGCCCGGCGGCTGGACGCGCGTCGCCGCGCAGTTCCGGCAGGTCGGGGACTACGCGGAGCTGGAGGTCCGCGCGGTCGGCGACGAAAACGGGCCGGTGTCCGTGTCGCTGCCCGCGCCGCCGAAGCTGAGCGCGTTGTTCGCACGACTGCGCGCGGCGATGTACTCGCCCGACACCGGCACGTGGTTCCAGGGCACCTTCACGCTCGACACCGAGGCGCAGTTCGACTTCGACTTCGACTCCGAGCACGAGCCCACCTGGCGCGTCCCGCCGAACGACGGCGGCCGGCCCGCGCCCGAGTCGTACGCCGTGGAGCTCGCGCAGTACCCGCGCCCGCCCAAGGAGCTGCCCGACTGGCTGGCCGCGAAAGCCCACCAGCCCCTCGACGTCGCCTTCCGCCACGCCCGCGTGGTCGACGCGCACAACGAGAACGAGCGCCCGGTCGTCAACCGGCCGCCGGTGCCACCCGACCAGCTGCGCGGCGTGCTCGACTACCTGTTCCGCGCGCCCCTCGTCCTGCATCGCCCGCAGCCGCAGCACGACATCTTCGCCCCGGGCGCGCCGCCCGACGTGCCGCACGCCTTCCACACCGACGGCACCTGGGTGTGGCCCGCGGCCGTGCCGCACTACCTGCGCAAGTACGGCGTGCCGCCCGAGCCCGAGCTGGTGGACCACATTCGTGGTGCCGGCTTCCGTCCGCCGCTGGTGCGCGAGCTCGTCCGCGCGACGGCCGAAGCCGAGATCCTCGGCACCCCCCGCCCGACGCGCTCGGAAACCGAACTCCCCGACGACGGCCGCCTCGCCCGCGCCCTCCGCGGCGACGACCTGGGCCTCGACCTGCACGCCGCCGAGACGCTGACCTTGCTGCACCAGCGCCTGGTCGAACACGGCGTGCCTGCCGGCGCGTACCGGATCGGCGCCACCGAGGTGCCGCTCGCCGACGTCTGGACCCTGCGCCGCGCCGAGAACGGCTGGGAGGTCTCCCGCCCGCCGGCCGTCGCGCCCGTGGCCTTCGGCAGCCTGGCCGACGCCGCCCGCTTCCTCCTCGGCACGCTGCTCATGCTGCCCCCGCGCGCCGCCGACGAGTCCGACCAGCCCGCCGACTGGCCGATCCTGCCGCTACGCGGCGAGCCGCCCCTGAGCTTCTTCCGCGGCAAACGCGTCGTCGTCCTCCCCGCCGGCACCACGGTCCTGCGCTTCGGCAACGACGCCGGCAACCTCGTCCACACCTCCGGCACGCGCTTCGCCTCGACGTCGCTGTCCCCGGAACGCGAACGCGAGCGGCACGAGTACCGGGTGCAGCGCACGCTGCGGGTGCTCACCGGCATCACGGCCCCGTGGGGCCCTCAACCGGGCGGGGCGACGGCTTACTTGCTGCCGCGGCCGATCGCGCAGCACGTGGAGGCGGGGGCGCTATCCCGCGTGTGACCCACGCGCGGTGATCAGCACGGCGGGGGACCACCAGTAGTCGGCGAGCGGCTCCACCACAACGTCGGTGAAGCCCGCGATTTCAAGCTGAGCCACCCACGCCAACGCAGGCTGCTCCCAGTTCGTCCGCTCCGCACCCGCGGCGACGCCGAGCAGCACGGGCATCAGAAATCCTTGCGCGACAAGAGAAGCCCGGGCACCGTACTCGGCGACGCCGCGCTCGTATCGCGACACCAGCGACTCCAGAAAGTCCGGCGACCCCTCGTCCAGCACGGGGATGTCGAACTCCGCCAACACCAGCGTTTCCGTGCGCGGCCGCAGTTCTCGCAGCACCGCGGCCCGCACCGGGGGCCTCATGGACTGCATGGCGAACGTCGACTGTGCGAGGTTCCACGTGGAACCGTTCGCCCCGAGGAAGCTCTGCGCCGTCGCCTCGAAGCGGTTCGCGCCGGGCACGTCGACGGCCGCGAGTAGCGCCGCCGACGGCTCCACCAGGTCGATCCGCCCCGGCCGGAACGACGACTGCGCCAGCGCGGGCTCCACGGCCAGGCCGTCGCCGCAACCCAAGTCCAGCAACGATTCCGGGCGCAGCGCCGCATATCGAGCAGCCAGCGCAGCGCTCAGCCGCGAGTACAACCCCACGTTCCCGCCACCACGGATGAACGCCGTGAACGCCGCCGGCTGGTCGTACACCGGCCCGGACCCGTCCGTCGCGAGGTACGCGGAAAGCTCCGCCCCCAATGGCGAATCAGCCCGCGAGGCAAGCTCGATCGCCTGAGAAACATCCCCGGCCCGGTAAGCGGCAAGCGCGTCGACAAGGATCACGCGCTCGTGTCTAGCACCTGACTCAGAACGGCACCCACAACGTCACCCGCGTGCCGCTGCCGGGCGTCGACTCCACCAGGGCCGTGCCGCCGACCTCGCCGAGGCGCGCGTTGATCGACTGGCTGATGCCGAACCCCGCGGGCCGCGCATCAGGACTGAAGCCCTGCCCGTGGTCGCGCGTGATCACCGCGATTCCGCCGTCGCGTTCCTCCACGCGCACCACGACCTTGTCCGTGCCGGAGTGCTTCATCGTGTTGCGCAGCGACTCGCGCACGGCGTCGCGCAGCGCGATCTGGCGCACTTCCGACAGCGTGTCCTCGTCGAGCTCCGCGATCACCAGCTGCGCGCGCAGGCCGTCGCGCGCCATTTCCGCTGCCAGCGCCGCGAGCTTCTCGCCCAGGGGCCGCGACGCTTCTTCCTCGCGCTGCGCCGCCGCCGTCTCGATCGTCTGCCGCAGCTCCATCGCCTGGGCGCGGGCGAGCCGCTGCACCTCCACGAGCCGGTCGGCCGACTCGCCGGTGCCGCCGAGTGAGATGGCCTCCAGCGTCTGCAGCACGGTGTCGTGGAGCATCCGGTGCTGCTGCGCGCGTTCGGCGAGCCGTCCGTTTCGGATGCCGTAGGCCAGCGCGAGCCGCGTGCCGAGGCCGAGCAGGATCAGCGCGCCGATGCCGGTGAACAGCACTCCGAACATCGTCGGGTACAGCGACCAGGCCTGCGCGAAGTTCGCCGAGCCGCTGTTGAGGAAATCGGACAGCAGCCGCACGGGCAGGCTCAGCGCCGCCAGCGCCAGCCCCGACGGGATGCCGATCGCCAGCGTCAGCAAAGCGATGTCACCCAGCAGGTGTTTGTCCGCGACCCCGAGCGCGTCGTGGAACACCGACGTGGGCTCGGTCAGGCCGATGACCAGCTGAAACGCCACCGTGATGATCAGGTCCGCCACCAGCAGCCGCGCCGCGAGGTCGGAGCGGAAGGGCGACGAGCGCAGCATCCAGTAGATCCCGAACGCGCTCATCGCCATCGAGCACAACGCCACCAGCGCCACGGGCACCACGCCGGTCGAACCGTGCGCCGACACGAACGCGCCGAACGCGCCCGGCACCGCGACGATCCGGTAGGCCAGCGGCACCAGCACCACGTACCGCGCCGCGCGCAGCAGCAGCCCGTCGTTGTACCTGGCGTCCACCGCGCCCGCCATGCGCGAGATCCGCTTGAACGCCCGCAGCGGCGTCGGGTCGGCGATCTCGTCGGTGAGCCCGGTCGTCGCCGTCGCGAGCGCGGGCGTGCCGCGTTTCAACAGGGTGACGAGGAAGCTCGACGTGCGGGGCGGCCGGCCGTCCTGGTCCTCAGTTGCCTGCGCCGTCATCGATCTCCCCGGTACGGGGCGCGCCCCCTCCGGCAGCGCCCGGGGCAGCGAGTATTCCCGCTCGCCGGGCCGCGTTCCAGAGGCCAAAGGGGGATCTTGGCGGATTCGCGATCACGAATTCGACTCGTGTTCGTTCGAAGACCCCACGACGACCCCAGGGTGACCACCCGTGCCCGCAGCGCGAGATCACTCCGTGGGTGCGATGCCCTCCGACTCGGCCCACTTCTTGAGCTCGGCCACGGCCTCGTCGTGGTCCAGCGGACCGCGGTCCAGCCGCAGCTCCTTGAGGAACTTCCACGCCTTGCCGACCTGCGGACCGGGCTTGAGGCCGAGCAGCCGCATGATCTCGTTGCCGTCGAGGTCGGGGCGGACCCGGTTGAGGTCCTCCTGCTCCTTCAACGTCGCGATGCGCTGCTCGAGGTCGTCGTACGTCGCCTGCAGCGCGGCCGCCTTCTTGCGGTTGCGCGTGGTCGAGTCGGCGCGCACGAGCTTGTGCAGCCGCGTCAGCAGGTCACCGGCGTCGGTGACGTAGCGGCGCACGGCCGAATCCGTCCACTCGCCGTTGGCGTAGCCGTGGAAGCGCAGGTGGAGGAACACGAGCTGCGAGACCTGCTCCACGATCTCCTTGGAGAACTTGAGCGCCCGCAAACGCTTGCGCGCCATCCGCGCGCCCACGACCTCGTGGTGGTGGAAGCTCACGCCGCCGCCGGGCAGCAACTCGCGCGTCTCCGGCTTGCCGACGTCGTGCAGCAGCGCGGCAAGCCGCAGCACCAGGTCGGGCTCCGATGCCGGCTCGTGCGTGGTCTCCAGCTCGATCGCCTGCGCCAGCACGGTCAGCGAGTGCTGGTAGACGTCCTTGTGCTGGTGGTGCTCGTCGATCGCCAGGCGCATGCCGGGCAGCTCGGGCAGCACGTGATCCGCGAGGCCCGTGTCCACGAGCAGCTCCAGGCCCGGCCGCGGGTCGGGGGCGAGCATGAGCTTCGACAGCTCCGCCTGCACGCGCTCGGCCGTGATCCGCTCGATCTCGCTCGCCATCGACGTCATCGCCTCGACCACGCGCGGCGCGGCGGTGAAGCCGAGCTGCGAGGAGAAGCGCGCGGCGCGCAGCATGCGCAGCGGGTCGTCGGCGAACGACTCCTGCGGCGTCGCCGGGGTGTCGAGCACCTTCAGCCGCAGCGCGTCCATGCCGTCGTGGGGGTCGATGAACGTCTTCGTGACCAGGTCGATCGCCATCGCGTTGACCGTGAAATCGCGGCGCAGCAGGTCGCCCTCGATGGTGTCGCCGAAGGTGACCTCGGGGTTGCGCCCGACACGGTCGTAGCTGTCGGCGCGGAACGTGGTGATCTCGAGCGTGGTGCCCTTCTTGGTGACCCCGACCGTGCCGAACGCGATGCCGACGTCCCACACGGCGTCGCCCCAGTCGCTCACGATCTGCAGCACACGGTCCGGCCTCGCATCGGTGGTGAAGTCGAGGTCGTTCGAGAGCCGGCCGAGCAGCGCGTCGCGCACGCTGCCACCGACCAGGTAGAGACTGTGGCCGGCTCGCGCGAACCGCTCGGCCAACTCGTCGGCCAGGGGGGACACTCGCATCAGTTCCGTCACCGCGTTCTGCTGGGCGACCAGGTTGTTCACTTCATCCCACCATTAGCTGACAACGGGGAGTGGCGTCCACTACTACGGACGCCGTCGGACACGGACACGGAGAGCCAGCGTACCTGGGCAACCGTTTGCTCTAGCATCGCAGCATGCCTGGATCCGCCGGCCGCGCCGGAGCGCCGAAGCCGCGCAGAAGGCGCAGGCGGCAGCGGGGCAGGCGCCTGACCACGGTCGACGAGACGTCGGCCGGCGGACTGGTCATCGACGCCGGGCGGGAACACGCGGTGCTGATCGGCCGCCTCGACCGGCACGGCAGACTGCTGTGGTCGTTGCCGAAGGGCCACATCGAGGACGGTGAGACGGTGGAGCAGACGGCGATGCGCGAGGTGAAGGAAGAGACGGGCATCTCCGCGCAGGTCCTGCGCCCGCTGGGCACCATCGACTACTGGTTCGTGGCCGAACGACGCCGCGTGCACAAGACCGTGCACCACTTCCTGCTCGAGTCGACGGGTGGCGAGCTCTCCGACGAGGACGTCGAGGTCACCGAGGTCGCGTGGGTGCCGCTGGCCGAGCTGGAGACGACGCTGGCCTACGCGGACGAGCGCAAGCTGGTCCGTAAAGCCAAAGAACTTTTCGCGCACGACGAGCGCGCCTGAGAGGGAGCACCCGAGTGAAGCGGCCCGCCGCCTTCTTCCTGTCCCTGCTGGTCTTCGCAGCAGGCGCCCTTCTCGGCGCGCCCGCGCAGGCCCAGGACGCCGCCAGCCCCGAGCCGCCGCGCCTGCGGCTCGATCTCGACCAGCTCAACCCGCGCGTGATCACCACGTCCACGACGACGCTGACCGTGTCCGGCACCGTGACGAACATCGGCGACCGCCGCATCGCCCGTCCGCAGGTGCGGCTGCAGGTCGGCGAGCACCTGACCGGTGACCGCGAGCTGAAGGGCGTGCTGGCCGGCGAGCCGATCCAGGACAGCCCGCTCACCGACTTCACCACGCTCACGGAGACGCTGGAGCCGGGGCAGACCGCCAAACTCGCCGTCACCGTGCCGCTCACCGGCAAGAGCGCGCTCCAGCTCAGCCGGCCCGGCGTGTACCCGATGCTGGTCAACGTCAACGGCACGCCGGAGTTCGGCGGCCCCGCGCGGCTCGCGGCCGTGAGCCTGCTCATGCCGGTGCTGTCCGCGCCCGGGAAACCGACGTCGCCGGGCAAGCACGCCGACGTCAGCGTGCTGTGGCCCATCACCGACAGCTCGCCGCACGTGCTGTCGTCCCCCTACGGCGGCCGGCTCACGCTCACCGACGACACCCTCGCGGCCGAGCTGAGCCCCAACGGCCGACTGCAGTCCCTCGTCACGGCCGCCCGCGCGGCCCAGCAGTCGGACCCGAACGTCGGCGAGTCCTTGTGCTTCGCCGTCGACCCCGACCTGCTGCGCACCGTCAACGCGATGGCCGGCGGCTACGTCGTCGCCGGCGCACCGGGCAAGGGCTCGCAGCTGGCGCAGGACTGGCTGGCGCAGCTGCGCACGCTCGTCAACGGCCGCTGCGTGATCGCCCTGCCCTTCGCCGACGCCGACCTCACCACGCTGGGCAAGGTCCGCTCCGCCACCGGCACGCCCGACACCGGCCTGCTGAGCACGGCGCTCAGCGGCGAGGCGACGATCCGCGATCTCCTGCACACGCAGCCGCGCCCGGGCGTGCTCTGGCCCGACGGCACGCCCGACGACCAGGCGCTCACCGCGATGTCGGCGGCCGGCGTGCACACCGTGCTCACCGACGGGTCGAAGCTGCAGGCCGACGCGCCCGTCACCGGCCCCGTCTCGCTGCCGGGCGGCCTGCGCGCCCAGCCGATCGACAGCGTCATCGCCGGCGCCATGACGGGTTCCGCGCCCAACCCGCAGACCGCGACCACCGTCGGCGCCGCGACGCAGCCCGCGATCGCGAGCCAGAACGGCCTCGCCGCCATCGCGTTCGAAGCCGGCCTCGGCCGCACCGGCACCGAGCCGGGCACGCAGCTGCTCGTCGCGCCGCCGCGGCGCTGGGACGTGCCGGTGGGCGAGCTCACCGCGTTCCTCCAGCACGTGGGCCAGTTCCTCGGCCCCGGCGGCGTCGCCACCGCCACGCCCCTGTCCGACCTGCTCGACCAGAACGCGTCGGGCACGGCGTCGTTCGCGGCCGGCACCCACGACCAGCCGCTGTCGGGGGGCGGGGATGTCGCCGACGCCCTGACGGACCTCGACGGCCAGGCCGCCGGGCTGCTCTCGGCCATGCGGATGGACACCACGCACCGCGTGCCGCCCGAGGACATCGTCGCGCCGGTGCGCACCGCCCTCGTGCGCGGCGCGTCCACGGCCTACCGCGTGCCCTCGGGCAGCACGGCCGGCGCGAACGCCGACGCCGAGCTCGCCGCGATCCGCGACCAGGTGACCGTGGAACAGCCGAAGCAGACGATCGCGCTCGCGTCCGGTTCGTCACCACTGCCTGTGTTCGTGAGCAACGGCCTCCCGGTGGGCATCACCGCGCAGATCGCGCTGAAGAACGAGGTCGGCATCCGCCCCGAGCAGGTGCAGAACTGGTTCATCCCGGCCAAGGGCGGCCAGAACGAACTGCTGCAGATCGAGGCCCTGCGCGCCGGCCGCCTCAGCGTCGATGTGTCCTTGACCACCCCGGAGGGCACGCAGCTCGGCAGCACGGCGCGCTTCGAGCTGACCTCGACGGAGTACGGCCCGATCACGATCATCATCACCGTCGTCGCTGGTTGTGCGCTGCTCCTCCTGGCGTCGCGGCGGATCTACCGGCGGGTCAAGGAAGGCCGGGCCGCGAGGGCCGAATCGCGCTGAGTCCTCGGGGGACCGGGTATCGGAGGCCGTTCCCGATTACCCTGGGTCGACCGCTGCCACAATGGCAGGGACCCTGGCACCGAGGATTGGGCGCGCGTTGGACAGAGAGCCGGGCTTACCACCCGAGCGTGCGAGTCGTCCTCGGCGCGACGGCGCGCCTCCTCGTCGCGGCGAACGCACCGAGCAGCCGCGCCGCGCCGCCCGCGAAGGCCGGCGCCAGCCGCCGCCCCAGGGCCAGGTGCCGCCCGAACGTCGCCAGCCGCCGCCGCCGGCCAACGGCCGCACGCGCCACCTGCCGGTCCCCGCCGAAGAGCGCCCCCAGCGCCCGGCCCCCGACGAGCACACAGAGCGGCCGAAACGCCGCGTACCCCCGCCCGTTCAGCAGGGACAGCCGCGTCAGGCGTCTCGCGCCCAGGCGACCCCGCCGCCGCCCACCCGACGGCAGGCCGTTCCGCCGCCACCTCAATCACCGCCGCCGCAGGGCCGGGCGCCACTGCCACGGCCGGCCGCTTCGCCCTCCGGCCCCTTGCCGCAACCCTCCGGTCCGCCTTCGGGACCTCAGCCGCTGCCACCGACCTCCGGACAGCACCCGGTGCCGCCGACCCCCGCGCCCCACCGTGGCCGCGGTCCGCGTCCGGGCTCGCCGGTCCGCCCGTGGCAGGAGGAGGCGCTGCGCGACCCCGAGGCCACGCGCTTCATCCCGCGCACCGCCGGCGTCCCGATGCCCGCGTCGCGGTGGCCGCTGGCCGACCCCGACTCGATGCGTCCGTACGACGCGCTGGCCACGCAGGTCATGCCGCGGATCGGCGACGCGCCACTGGTGCGGCCGGTCGAACCGGGCAGCACCGGTGAGCAGCCGGCCACCTCGGCGAAGGCGCCCTCGCTCGCGAAATCGAGCGGGCGGATGGCGATCGCGTCGCTGATCAGCCGCATCACCGGCTTCCTCTGGAAGCTGTTGCTGGTGGCGGCGATCGGCGCGGGCGTGGCCAACGACTCGTTCAACGTCGCCAACACGATGCCGAACATCATCTTCGAGCTGCTCATGGGCGGTGTGCTCGCCAGCGTGGTGGTGCCGCTGCTCGTGCGCTCCCAGGACGACGAGGACGGCGGCGAGGCTTACACGCAGCGGCTGATCACAGTGGCGTTCACGCTGCTGCTCTTCGGCACCGTGATCGCGGTGGTGTGCGCGCCCGCGTTCACCTCGCTGTACGTGGACGGCTCCGGCCAGGCGAGCTCGGGGCTGACCACCGCGTTCGCCTACTTGCTGCTGCCGGAGATCTTCTTCTACGGCGTGTTCGCGCTGCTCTCGGCGATCCTCAACGCCAAGCACATCTTCGGCCCCACCGCGTGGGCGCCGGTGGTCAACAACATGGTGGTCATCTTCACGATCCTGGTCGTGTGGATCATGCCGGGGCAGATCGACACCGAGCACGTGTCGATCACCGACCCAAAGGTGCTCACTCTGGGCCTCGGCGTCACCGCCGGCATCGTGGCGCAGGCGATCATGCTGGTCCCGCCGCTACTCAAGTCGGGTTTCCGGCCGAAGTGGCGCTGGGGCATCGACAGGCAGATGAAGGAGTTCGGCGGCCTCGCGCTGTGGATCGTCGGCTACGTGGCCGTGAGCCAGGTCGGCTACACGATCACCACCCGGGTACTCACCAACGGCACCCCCGGCGGTGTCACGGCCTACGCCAACGCGTGGCTGCTGTTCCAGCTGCCTTACGGCGTCATCGGCGTCTCGCTGCTCACGGCGATCATGCCGCGGATGAGCCGCGCGGCCGCCGACGGCGACCACAAGAAGCTCATCGGCGACCTGTCCTACGCTTCGCGGATCTCGACGGTCACGCTCCTGCCGATCTCGGCGGTGATGACGATCGTCGGCTCGTCGATCGGCATCGCTCTGTTCACCATCGGCAAGGGCTCGGTCGAGAGCGCCGAGCGACTCGGCGGCGCGCTGGCGATCTCCGCGTTCGCGCTGCTGCCGTTCGCGTTGGTCCAGCTGCAGATGCGCGTGTTCTACGCGATGAAGGACGCTCGCACGCCCACCCTGATCATGGTTGTGATGACGCTGGTCAAGGTGCCGCTGCTGTACCTGTGCCCGGTGCTGCTCTCGCCGGACAACGTGGTGCTCGGCGTGATGATGGTCAACGCGCTCACGTACGTCGTCGGCGCGATGCTCGGTCAAGTCTGGCTTTGGGTCACGCTCGGCAACCTGCGCAGCAAACGGGTGCTCGGGGTGATCCTCTTCACGGTCGTCGCGAGTGTCCTCGGTGTCGGGGCCGCGTGGCTCGTGGGCCAGATCGTGCCCGACTCCTTGGGGCTCAAGCTGCATGCGTGGATCACGCTCTTCCTGCAGGGGATCGTGGGCATCGGCGTGTCGTTCGGCGTGCTCATGGCCCTGAAGGTGGAGGAGCTGAGGCCGGCGACGTCGAGGATCACCCGATTGATCAAGCGCGGGTAACGATTGATTCACGACTGACGACGCTTCCTCCAGACCTGATCCGGGTACCCTCGGGGCGGGAGCGCGACGCGGGAGAGAAGCGGTGGACACGAGACGGAGCGAACAGGCAGGGGAGGCCAACCGTGCGGGCATTCGTGCCCAGGGCGGTTCGCTGGCCCCGGGCCGGGTCGTCGGCGACGGCCGGTACCGCCTGCTCGCGCAGTTCGGGGTGGACGAACGAGCCGCCGCGCACCTGTGGCGGGCACGGGATGGGCAGCTCAAGCGCGATGTCGCGCTGACGCTGCTGGTCGGTGATCCGGCGGATCCGGAGGCGGCGAGGCTGGCCCGGCGAACGCTGGAGCGCGCGGCGCACGCGTCGAAGTTCGGCCACGGCGGGGTCGCGCGGGTGCTCGACGTGCTGAGCCTCGGCAGTGGCGTGACCTCGAACGAGGGACTTCTCGGCGTTGTCGTCGCGGAGTGGACCAAGGGCAGCGACCTGGTGGACCTGGTCGCGCAGCGGCCGGTGGCGCCGGCCGCGGCCGCGCGCATGGTGCAGGCGCTCGCCGAAGCGGTGGAGCACGCGCACCAGAACGGCCTGGTCCTCGGTCTGGACCACCCCCAGCGGCTGCGCCTGACGCCCAACGGCGCGTTGAAGCTGGCGTTCCCCGGCCCGCTGCCGGACGCGACGCTGCGCGACGACGTCAAGGCCCTCGGCGCCGTCCTTTACCTCCTGCTCACCGGACGCTGGGCGCTGCCGGGCGGGCCGCCCGCGATCCCTGCGGCGCCGTTGACCCCGCAGGGCCACGTCGTGCCGCCGCGGACGCTGGTCCCGGCCGTGCCGCCCGAGCTGTCCTCGCTGGCCGTGCGCACGATCGAGGACGGCGGCAACGGCGGGATCCGTACGAGCTCGGCCATCCTGCGCGTGCTCGACCAGGCCGCCGAGGCCGAGGAGCGCACGCAGCTGATCAAGGCCGTCGGCGAGAACGCCACGAGCGAGGCCGACGGCACGATCTGGACCACGAAGAAGCCGGTGAAGGACGTCGCGCGGCGGCGGAAGCTGGCGTTCGGCGTGACCGTGCTGGTGGTCGCCACCGTGCTGATCCTGGCGTGGGGCGGGTTGATGCTGATCAATCTGTTCCAGGGCGACTCCAAAGCGAGCGGTCCGACGATCAACGTCGCGGCGCCCTCGTCGAGTGCCGCACCGCCGCCCGCGAACTCGGCGGCGCCCCCGCCGTCGTCGCCGGCCGCGCCGAAGCTCGGCCAGGCGGTGGAGCCGAAGGCGGCCACGATCTACAACCCCAAGGGCTCGGGCGACAACTCCGGCCGGGTGAAGAACACGATCGACGGCGACCCGGGCACGGTCTGGCGCACCGACCAGTACCAGCAGCAGCTGCCGACGCTGAAGCCCGGCGTCGGGTTCGTGGTGCAGTTCGACGACCCGGTGAAGCTCGCGCAGGTGAAGATCGCGGCCGACAGCCCCGGCACGAAGATCGAGATCCGCTCGGCCGACACCAAGAACCCGAAGCTGGACGACACCAAGGTGGTCGGCACCGGTGACCTCAACGGCACCGACACGACGATCGACCTCCAGACGCCGACGGAGAGCCAGTACTTCGTCGTGTGGATCACCCAGCTGGGCGACGACAGCGACGGCGGCTTCATCAGCGAGATCGGAGACGTGAGCTTCCTGCCTGCGGGGTGATCGGCATCTCCCACTCAGTAGGCTCTGCCGGGTGACGGCTGCAGCTCCCACGGACGCGGATCTCATAGCGGCGCACGCCGCCGGTGACCCGCATGCGTTCAGCGAACTCGTCCGGCGGCACCGTGATCGTCTGTGGGCGGTGGCCCTGCGGACGCTGCGTGATCCGGAGGAAGCCGCCGACGCGTTGCAGGAGGCGTTCATCTCGGCCTTTCGCGCGGCGGGAAACTTCCGCGCCGAGTCGCAGGTGACCACGTGGCTGCACCGCATCGTCGTCAACGCGTGCCTCGACCGCATCCGCCGCAAGCAGGCGCGTCCCACCGTTCCCCTGCCCGAGGCCGGCTTCAACGAGCCGGCCTCGCCGCGCGACTCGATGTCCGAGAAGGAGACGAGCCTGCTCGTGCGCGAGGCGCTGGAGCAGCTGCCCGAGGAGCAGCGCGCGCCGATCCTGCTCGTCGACGTCGAGGGCTACTCCGTGGCCGAGACGGCGAAGATGCTCGGCATCGCGGAGGGCACGGTCAAGAGCCGCTGCGCGCGAGGACGGGGCAAACTCGCGAAGGTTCTGGGGCACCTGCGGAACCCGGATGCGAATGCGAACGTCCCAACTCACGAAAGCAAACGCAGGAGCGCCACTTCGGACGGGTCCCGGAGTGCCGGGCGAGCCGACCGCTCGCCGGGGAACGGGGAGGCACGATGACGGACGAGAGTCGGGGGGTCGGCGGGACCGTCGGTCCGCCTTGGTCTGTCGACGTGCTGGCCGACCTCCACGCCGGCGTGCTGGACGAACACGAGGCGGCGCGGCTGTGGCCGCGGGTGCAGGCGGACCCCGAAGCGCGCGCGATCATCGAAGCTCTCGAGGCGACCACGGCCGATCTGGCCGCTCTGGCTCACGAGCCGGCGCCGCCGATGCCGGCCGAGTTCGCCGCGCGGATCGACCACGCGCTGGCCGCGGAAGCCGCGTCCCGGCAGGTCGCCCCCTTTCCGGCGTCCGGTTCCGCTCCGGCACCGGCATCGCTTGAGCCCGGCGTGGCGCCCGTGGTGGACCTCGCGGCAGCACGGCGGCGGCGGAACAAGCGGCTCGGCTGGGGCGCGGGGATCCTGACGGCGGCCGCGGCGGCGATCGTCGCGATCGCCGTGACGGTGCCCGGCCCGGCCCAGGAAACCGGCACTGGCGTGGCCGCTCCCGCGCCGGCGGGACCGTCCGTGGGTAGCGACGGCAGCGGGGCGGAAGCGCTGCTGGGCGGAGCCATGGGCGTACGCGACTTCGGCCCGCTTCAGGACGAGCAGCGCCTCGACGCGTGCGTCAGCGCGGCCGGTCTGGACCCGGACGTGCGGCCGGAGGGCATCCGGCCGGTGACCGTCGAGGGCAAGCCCGGCGTGCTGGTCATCTACACGACGGGTCAGCTCGCGCAGTTCCGCCTGGTGGCCTTCGGGGCCGACTGCGGGCCGGGTCACGCCGACAAGCTGTTCGACAAGGTCGTCGGCAAGAAATAACCGCTGGTCGGGACGGGCGAGTAGCGGCCGTCACCGTCGGGAACACCGCCACCTACCATCGTGTTGAGACCAGAGCACAGGTCACTACGAGCGGAGGTTCACGGGTGGCTGCCGAGGAAATCAGGAACCTGATCGTCGTCGGGTCGGGTCCCGCCGGTTACACGGCTGCGGTTTACGCGGCTCGCGCGCAGCTCGAACCGTTGGTGTTCGAGGGCACGCAGTTCGGTGGTGCGCTGATGACGACCACGGAGGTCGAGAACTTCCCCGGCTTCCGCGACGGCATCCAGGGCCCGGACCTGATGGAAGAGATGCGCAAGCAGGCCGAGCGCTTCGGCGCCGAGCTGCGCGCGGAGGACGTCGAGTCGCTGGAGCTGACGGGCGACGTCAAGTACGTGGTCGCGAACGGCAAGCGGTACGCCGCGCGCGCGGTCGTCCTCGCGATGGGCGCTGCGGCGCGCTACTTGAACGTGCCCGGTGAGCAGGACCTGCTCGGCCGCGGTGTGTCGGCCTGTGCGACGTGTGACGGCTTCTTCTTCCGCGACCACGACATCGCCGTGGCCGGCGGTGGTGACTCCGCGATGGAGGAGGCGACCTTCCTGACGAAGTTCGCCAAGTCCGTCACGATCGTGCACCGCCGTGACGAGTTCCGCGCGTCCAAGATCATGCTCGAGCGCGCCCGCGCGAACGACAAGATCAAGTGGCAGCTGAACTCCGAGATCACCGGGGTGGAAGGCGACGGCACCGTCAAGGGCCTGAAGGTCACGGACACCAAGACCGGCGACGAGAAGACGCTGGACGTCACCGGTTTCTTCGTCGCGATCGGTCACGACCCGCGCAGCGCTCTGGTGCGCGGCCAGGTCGACGTCGACGAGGACGGCTACGTGGTGACGCAGGGGCGCACGTCCTACACGAACGTGCCGGGCGTGTTCGCGGCCGGTGACCTCGTGGACCGCACCTACCGTCAGGCCATCACGGCGGCGGGTTCCGGGTGCAGCGCGGCCATCGACGCGGAACGATGGCTGGCGGAGCACGGCGACGAGAACGCCCACGAGGCGTCCGAGCTGGTCGGCGGCGGCTACGGCGCCGGCACCCACTGACTTTCCGATACCGACCACCCGAAGGAGAAACCATGGGCAACAACACCGTCAAGGTGACCGACAAGTCGTTCGTGGACGACGTCCTGACCAGCGAAAAGCCGGTCCTGGTCGACTTCTGGGCGACCTGGTGCGGGCCTTGTAAGATGGTCGCCCCGGTGCTCGAGGAGATCGCGGCCGAGAACGGCGAGAAGCTGACCGTCGCGAAGCTCGACATCGACGAGAACCCGAACACGGCGCGTGACTACCAGGTGATGTCGATCCCGACGCTGATCCTGTTTCAGGGTGGCAAGCCGGTGAAGCAGATCGTCGGCGCGAAGCCGAAGGCGGCTCTGCTGTCGGATCTGAAGGACGTCCTCTGATCGAGGCGGCGCTGTCCAGCTACTGAGAACCCGGGCCTGCGGGAATCGCCTCGCGGGCCCGGGTTCTCGCACGTTCGGGCGAAGTGTCCGTGGCCATGATCACGCAGGTGCACGGGCGTGTCCGTCCTGCGGCGGCTTGCGCACTCCCGGGCACACCGACCGGGCCTGCGCGCTCACCGAGAGTTCACAGGGCACAATAGGTGCCCTGGGCTTACACCCACACAGGTTTTCTGTTTTCGCATCGAGCCGGTTTCGGTGCCCTAGGAAGAGCGAGGAGTGCATGCGGGTACTCCGCCGCGGTGACGCCGGTCCGGACGTCGCCGAGATCAGGTCGATCCTTGCCGGGATGGACCTGCTCCCGCCGGTGGCGGGGACCGAGCAGTACGGCACCTTCGACGCCGCCGTCGAGCACGCCGTACGGGCCTTCCAGCAGCGTCGTGGGCTGATCACCGATGGGGTGGTCGGCCCCGCCACGTTCCAGGCGATGAAGGGCGCGAGCTTCCACCTGGGGAGCCGTCCGCTGCAGTACATGCTGTCCTCACCCGTCCAGGGCGACGACGTGTTCGCGCTGCAGGAGCGCCTCACCGAGCTCGGCTTCGACGCCGGCCGCCCCGACGGGTATTTCGGCCCCCAGACCGAACGCGCCCTGCGCACCTTCCAGCGCGACATGCGCCTCGAACCCGACGGCATCTGCGGCCCGGCCACCATCCGCGAGCTGCACCGGCTTTCGTCGCCCCGCGCCCGCGGTGGCCGCCCCGTCTTCCTGCGCGAACAGGAACAGGTCCGCCAGGCCGGCCCCCGCCTGCGCGGCAAGCGCATCGTCATCGACCCCGGCCACGGCGGCGAAGACCTCGGCGTGGTCGCCGGCGGCCTCCGCGAAGCCGACATCGCCTGGGACCTCGCCCGGCGGCTGGAAGGCCGCATGCAGGCCACCGGCATGGAAGCCCTGATCTCGCGCGGCCCCAACCACAGCCCCACGGACTTCGAACGCGCCCGCTTCGCCAACGACGCCGGCGCGGACCTGTTCCTGTCGCTCCACAGCGACAGCAACCCCAGCCCCCGCGCCCAGGGCATCGCCAGCTTCCACTTCGGCACCGGCAACGGCACCACGTCCACCGTCGGCGAACTCCTCGCGGGCTTCATCCAGCGCGAGGTCGTGGCCCGCACCGGCCTCCGCGACTGCCGTACCCACTACAAAACGTGGGAAATCTTCACCCGCACGCGCTGCCCCGCCGTCCGCGTGGAGATCGGCTACCTCACCAACCCGGACGACAGCCGCAAACTCGGCGACCCCGCCTTCCGCGACATCGTCGCCGAGGGCATCCTCATCGCCGTCAAGCGCCTGTACCTGCTGGGTGAAGGCGACCAGCCCACGGGCACCTTCACCTTCGCCGACGTGCTGGCGCACGAGCTGGCCAAGGCTGAGTAACTCGTTTTCTACTTCACAACCCCCGCATCTTCGCGACTGAGCCGGGCCCTCCCTCCCGAGGCCCGGCTCACGTCTTTCCCTGCCGCCACTACGTCTTTCGGTCACTGCCCTCCACCACCTGACTCGCGCTGCGGTTCGCCTGCCCCGGATTGCTCGCCCTTGGCCGCTGGGCCGCGCGCAGTGGCATCTGGCACGACTGCGCGGCTGCAGGTCGCCGGGCTCGGCCATCGGCTCTCCGATACCGGCCTCCTGCCGCGACGGGCCGTTCTGCCGCCGCGGATCATCAGTCGCGGCTGAGCTCTGATTACCAACCACTGATCGCAGCTTCCCTCGACTCGCCACGGATCACCGAGGTGTGGGCCATCAGGCCAAGTTCCGATCACTGGCCGCCGATCGCTGCCCGGCCAGGGGACACAGGCCTCAACCCCAGTCACCGACCACCGGCCGCGACCTCCGATGACAGAGCCCTATCGCTTTCCGCAGCCCAGGTCAGTCGCCAGGCAATCCCACCGATTTCTGCAACCAAGCGCACTGCCCGGCCGACGCTGGGCACATGCTTTGTGGCGCCGGGCGCCGCCACCAAGGACCAGCCACTCGTTCCTGCGCCCAGGTGCAAGCCCTGCCATCGGCAGTAGTTCGCACTCAGCAGCCGGTGCGCTGGGTCCGGTTTCTGTTCACCGGCCCTGAACTCTGACGAATCCTCGATGCTCAGCAATGCGTCATCGCGGGCCCGCCGCCGCCGGGGCGCACCGCTCGTCGTCGAGGCCAGTCGCTGCGCAGAGACCCGGGCCGGGTTCCGACCGCTGCCCAGCGAGCTTCGATCAGCACTCGTTGGTCGATGGTCGCGAAGGCCGATCCGCTGGTCGGCGTCCACTGCGTGCTGGGGCCCGGTCGCGAGACCGGCTCCCCAGGTTTGTAGCTGCGTACTTTTGGTCGCGGGCCGTTGCTCGCTGGTTGCCAACTCAGACCGACGCAGTCAATGGCTCCAACTCGGGGCCGCGAGGAGTCAGCCGTCAGAATGCGTCGGCGCCGTTCGGCAGCCCTGGGTTGATGCCGCCGTTGGGCCCGGTTGGCGCAGCGAAGGCCCTTCGAGCTCGAAGTCGCCCAAGTCAGGACATACGGGAGCGGCCGGAAGTCACCGGCTCCTACCGCCGATCCGCTGCCGCTCCAGCCAAGGGTGCACGGCCCACCCAAAGCTCATCGCCGACGCCGAGCGGTATCCACCACACCCCAACCCGGCCGGACCCACCGTCACCGCAGCCTCGCGCCCCGACGTCCGCCCAACCCCGCACCCGGCCGTAGCACCTTCGGTGGACTTACCCACACCCACTCTGGGTAGTCGCTCACATTCGTCGCAACCAGCCGCACCCAAGGCGTGACGCACCGCCCACCGCTGGCGCCCTGTGCATAACTGCGGCCCAGACCTCACCCCAAGCGGTGCACGGGCCAACCCAGGTGGAGTAGTCCACCGCCAACCCCGCAACCGGAGCCACGCAACCGCTTCGACAGCCCCAGCCGACCGCCACAACCTATTGCGCCCGTCCCGCCGGGGACACACCACACCTTGGGGCAGCCCCCGCCCTCCTCGGGGGGCGTCCCCAGATCCAGTCTACTCATCCACAGGTTTTCCACCGCGCCTATCAGGGATCTGTGGATAACTCGGGGTTTCTTCCACAGTTGTGCACAGCTGGGTAAATCGGGTATTTCGGGCTGGGTAAGACCGTGGTAGGCGAGCGTCGCGAACATCTTTCGGGGGTGTGTCGAAGGGGTGGGGTCGGCGGCGACGTTCGGGGTGACGGGACAAGGAGGACTGCCATGGGTGGCACGAAGTTGACCTCGGACGATGCGGTGCGTACGGCAACTGGGCAAGGGTTCGGTGAGTGGGGTGAGGTGCTCGACGCGTGGGGAGCGCGTGGTCAGGGGCACAGGGAGATCGTCGGCCGGCTCGTCGAGGAGCATCGGTTAGGCAATTGGTGGGCACAGACAGTGACCGTCGAGTACGAGCGGTCCCGGGGGTTGCGGCCGCGCACGGGGGTCGGGACGGGCTGTTCACGGTGAGTGCGAGCCGGACGATCGAGGCGAGCGTCGAGGATGTGTACAACGCCGTGGCCGAACCGACCGCGAGGGAAGAGTGGCTCGACGGCGATCAGCTCAGCACCAGAACGATGCAACGGAACAGGTCGGCGCGGTTCGAGTGGGGCGACGGGGCTACGCGGGTCAACGTCGGGTTTGTCGACAAAGGTACGAAGACTCAGATCGCCCTGACGCACGAGCGCATTGTCGACGAAGAGACAACCAACGACTTCAAGGCCTACTGGCGCGACAGCCTCACCAAGCTCAAGAAGCAGCTCGAGAGCAGCTGATCAAGCCCGCCCGAGACTCGGCTCCGCGGTCGTGATCGTCACCTGGCCGAGCAGCCGCTCCAACGCCGCCTCGACGTCTTCCTTCCAGGTGATCGCCGAACGCAGCTCCAGCCGCAGCCGCGGCCACTTCGAGTGCGGCCGCACCGTCTTGAAGCCGACGCTCTGCAGGAAAGCCGCCGGCAGCACGCACGTGTGCTGGCCCATCGGGTCGAGCTCGTCGGGCACGGCGTCGCCGAAAGCCTCGATGGCGCGGACGCCGCGTTTGGTCAGGTCCTTCGCCACGGCCTGCACGAGCATCCGGCCGAGGCCGCCGCCGCGGAACTCCGGCAGGACCTGGAACGCGGTGAGCAGCACGGCGTCGGCGCTGGGCGGCGACGTGGGGAAGGCCAGGGAGCGCGGCACGGCGTTCGGCGGCGCGTACAGCACGAAGCCGACCGGCAGCGTGTCGCTGTAGACGATGCGGCCGCAGGAGCCCCACTCCAGCAGCACGCTGGAGACCCAGGCTTCCTTCTCGACCTCGGTGGAGCCGAACTCCTCCGCCTGGGCCTTGAGATGCGGCGCGAGCTCCCAGTAGACGCACCGGCGGCAGCTCTTGGGCAGGTCTTCGAGGTTGTCGAGTGTGACGCCCACCACGCGACGCGACACCTGAAACCTCCCCGAATCCCTCACGACCGGCATCCGCTCCCTGCAAGAGCGTAGGAACGACCGGAAGAGCCACTCGAAGAATAGGACGATGTGATGAGCGCCGGAAGAGCAGGGACCAGGAAGAGGCCCTGGTTACACTCGATGGATCTACCCGTAGGTACCACCGAGCCCTCAGGTGTGTCGATGACCGAGAACCGCCCCGTCAAGCCGCAAGCCGGCCGCCACAATCTCGACCCTCACCTCGACCGGTACGCAGCGCGCACCGCCGGGATGACCGCTTCGGAGATCCGGGCCCTCTTCGCGGTGGCGAGCCGGCCCGAGGTCGTGTCGCTGGCCGGCGGCATGCCGAACCTCGCCGCGCTGCCGCTGGACACGCTGTCGGCGCAGGTGGCGGAGATCATCGCCGACGAGGGTCTTGTGGCACTGCAGTACGGGTCGGCCCACGGCATCCCCACGCTGCGCGACCAGATCTGCGAAATCATGGCTCTCGAGGGCATCAAGGCGCACCCGGACGACGTCGTCATCACCGTCGGTTCGCAAATGGGCCTCGACATGGTCACTCGCCTGTTCTGCGACCCCGGTGACATCGTGATCGCCGAAGGCCCTTCGTACGTCGGCGCGCTCGGCTCGTTCGCGGCGTACCAGGCGAAGGTCGTGCACGTCGCGATGGACGACCAAGGGCTCGTGCCCGACGGGCTGCGCGAGGCGCTGCGGCAGGCCGAGAAGACGGGCCGGCGCGTCAAGTTCCTTTACACCATCCCGAATTTCCACAACCCCGCCGGCGTCACACTCGCTGTGGAACGTCGTGCGGAGATCGTGGAGATCTGCCGCGAGCACGGTGTGCTGATCGTCGAGGACAACCCGTACGGGCTGCTCGGCTTCGACGGCCAGACCTACCCGGCGCTGCGCTCGATCGACCCCGACAACGTGGTGTACCTCGGCTCGTTCTCGAAGACGTTCGCCTCCGGCCTGCGCGTCGGCTGGGTGCTCGCGCCGCACGCCGTGCGTGAAAAGCTTGTGCTGGCAGCGGAATCAGCGACGCTGTGCCCGCCCACGTTCAACCAGATGATCGTCTCGCGCTACCTCGCGACGCACGATTGGATGGGCCAGATCAAGAAGTTCCGCGAGAACTACCGCGAGCGCCGCGACGCGATGATCTCGGCGCTGAACCAGTACCTGCCGCCGGGCTGCTCGTGGACGATGCCCGAAGGCGGCTTCTACGTCTGGGTCACCGTGCCGGAAGGTGTTGACACCAAAGCGATGTTGCCGCGTGCGGTCACCGCGCGCGTGGCGTACGCGTCGGGTACCGGCTTCTACGCCGACGGTTACGGCTCGCGCCAGATGCGCCTGTCGTACTGCTACCCGACGCCCGAACGGATCCGCGAAGGCGTGCGCCGGCTCGCGGCGGTGCTGGAGTCCGAAATGGATCTCAGCCGCACCTTCGGTAGCGTGAAGGCACGCACCATCTCGGGGCCCGAAACCCCGTCGCCGGACACGGTCTGACCGGTCCGCAGCAAAACCTAAGGAGTTCCCACGGTGGTCGACCGTACCGTTGCCGTGCTCGCAGGCGGGCTTTCCCACGAACGCGACGTCTCCCTCCGTTCGGGCCGCCGGCTTTCGGCCGCGCTGCGCTCCGAGGGGCTCACAGTGGAGGAGTGGGACACCGACGCCGGGCTGATCGAGCGCCTGCGTACGCAGCGTCCTGACGCGGTTGTCGTCGCGCTGCACGGCGGTGAAGGTGAGAACGGCTCCGTGCAGACGGTGCTGGAAATGCTCGGCGTGCCCTTCGTCGGCACGAGTTCGCAGGGCTGCCGTCGCGCGTGGGACAAGCCGACCGCGAAGGCGTTCGTACAGCAGGCCGGTTTCTCGACGCCGGACTGGATTGTGTTGCCCCACAGCACTTTCCGTGAACTCGGCGCGCAGTCGGTGCTCGACGCGATGGTGGAGCGCCTCGGACTGCCGATGATCCTCAAGCCGGACCAGGGTGGCTCGGCGCTCGGCACGCAGGTCGTGCGCGAGGCGTCGGAACTGCCCGCGGCGATGGTCGGCTGCTTCGCATACGGCGACACCGTGCTGGCGGAACGCTTCATCGACGGGGTCGAGGTGGCCGTGACCGTCGTCGAAGGTGAGCACGGCGCCGAGGCGCTGCCGGCCGTCGAGATCGTGCCGGAGAGCGGCGTCTACGACTACACCGCCCGCTACACGGCCGGTCTCACCGACTTCTTCACGCCGGCGCGCATTTCCGAAGACGCGGCGAAGGCCGTCGGCGAGCTTGCCGTGGCGGCGCACCGCTGGCTCGGCTTGCGCGACATCTCGCGCACCGACGCCGTGATCACCGCCGACGGCACGGTGCAGTTCCTCGAGGTGAACCTGTCGCCGGGTCTCACCGAGACGTCGACGGTGCCGATGGCCGTCGAGGCGGCGGGGAAGTCGCTCGGGTCGGTGTTCGCGGATCTCGTGGCACGGGCCGTCGCCCGCTGATCACCGCGCTCGGTAGAGGTCGCGCAGCAACGCGATTTCGGCGCCGTGGTGCAGCACTTCCTGGTTGACCCACCACACGATCTCGAGGAACGGCTCGTCGGGATCGCTGCCGTGGGGATAGGTGCACAGGCCCACGGTGTCGAGTGCTGCGTCGTCGACGCTCAGCAAAGCTTTCCGCCACGCAGCTGCGCCGGTTTGGAACGCGGCGGTCGCGGTTGCGGCGTCGCCGGTGTCCACGTAGTCGTCGCGGGTCAGCGTGTGGCTGCCTGACGTGTGGTCGGCGCGCTGGATCAGCATTTCGCTCAGGTGGCTCAGCCGCCACGCGATCGTCGTGACGGGCGCCGGCGACGGGTGGGGGTGGGGAGCCGAGTCGCGGCCCCACTCGCCGCGGCCGGCGAGGAACGTCGCGCGCGGCCCCGGCCCGTCGGAGCGCCGCCGCACCGACCAACAGTCCGGCGTCGGCTCCCACCGGAGCTCGTCGTCGGTCATCGGTTCGACGGAGACGGGGGTTCCGTCGCCGCTGTCGACCGCCGGCCCGTCGAGCCGATCGACGAGTCGCTCGTACGCGAAGACGAACTGACTCAGTAGCGGAGCCAAGCGCGGAGGGATCACGGAACGCTCCTTCGGGAGAGCTGGTTCCGCCAACTCTCCCGGATTCCGCGCCGCACGACCGCCGATTTTTCCCGCGCCCGCGGCGACCACCCAGAGTGCTGGTCACTGTCCCGGTGAGCAATCATCACCGTGACGAAACGACCCGGGGTGATCCCTAGTCGGTTTCCTCTGTCCGATTCGCCGTTTTTTCGTTCGAGTTCGCGTCGATGAGCGAGACGATGCGTTCAAGGTCGTCGACCGAGCCGAACTCGAGAACGATGCGGCCCTTGCGGCGACCGAGGTCGACCTTCACGCGGGTGTCGAAGCGATCGGAGAGGCGGTTGGCCAACTCCTGCAGGCCTGGTGCCTGAATCGGCTTGCGGGGAGCGGCCTTCGGCTTCGCCGGCTTTTCGTTCTTCTTCAGCGTGACGGCTTCCTCGGTGGCGCGCACCGACATGCCCTCCGCGACGATCCGAGCCGCCAGCTCTTCCTGGCTCTCCGGATCTTCAAGCGACAGCAACGCCCGCGCGTGCCCGGCCGAAAGCACGCCCGCGGCTACGCGGCGCTGCACGGCCAGCGGCAGTTTGAGGAGGCGGATCGTGTTGGTGATGACGGGACGGCTGCGGCCGATGCGGCTGGCGAGCTCTTCGTGCGTGACCGCGAACTCGTCGAGCAGCTGCTGGTACGCGGCCGCCTCTTCGAGCGGGTTCAGCTGGACGCGGTGGATGTTCTCCAGCAGCGCGTCGCGGAGCATGGACTCGTCGGCGGTCTGCCGGACGATCGCGGGGATCGCCTCGAGCTCCGCCTGCTGCGACGCCCGCAGGCGCCGCTCGCCCATGACGAGCTCGTACTCGCCGTCGCCCAATTCGCGGACGACGATGGGCTGCATGAGCCCGAACTCGCGGATGGAATGTTCGAGTTCGGCGAGCGCTTCTTCGTCGAAGAACTGGCGGGGCTGCTTCGGGTTCGGCTTGACGGCGCTGACCGGGATCTCCCGGTAGACCGCGCCGGCGACCTCACCGCTGACGGGAGTCGCCGCGCCGTTGGCCGCGAACCAGCCCTTCTCCTCACGCGCCGCCTTGTCCGCGGACGTGCCACCTTCGACGGCGGAGGGCGCCGGGCCGGCCGTGGTGGCCGGCCCGGTCGGGATCAAGGCCGCGAGCCCTCGCCCCAGCCCTCCTCTGCGCTCAGTCATGCGGTACTGCTCCTTCCTTCGGTCGCGCCACGCTCCGCGATCTCCTTGGCGGCGTCGAGGTAGCTCATGGCGCCGCGTGAACCGGGGTCGTAGGAGAGCACGGTCTGACCGTAGCCAGGCGCCTCCGAGACCTTCACACTGCGCGGGATGACGGTCTTCAGGACAGTGTCGCCGAAGTGGTTGCGGACCTCGTTCGTGACCTGGTCGGCGAGCTTGGTGCGGCCGTCGTACATCGTCAGCAGGATCGTGGAGACGCGAAGCTCGCGGTTGAGGTGCTGCTGCACGAGCTCGATGTTGCTCAGCAGCTGCCCCAGACCTTCCAGCGCGTAGTACTCGCACTGGATCGGGATGAGCACCTCCTGCGCGGCCACCATCGCGTTGACGGTGAGAAGGCCGAGCGACGGCGGGCAGTCGATGAAGACGTAGTCGACGCCGATCTGATCGAGGACCTCGGACGAGAGCGCCTCCTTGAGCCGCGTCTCGCGGCTGGCCATGGAGACGAGCTCGATCTCCGCACCGGCGAGGTCGATCGTCGCGGGGACGCAGAACAGGTTCGCCGACTGCTCGCTGACGGCGGCCGCCTCAGCGAGCGACACCTCGCCGATGAGCACCTCGTAGATCGACGGCGTGCCCGAGCGGTGGTCGATGTCGAGCGCGGTGCTGGCGTTGCCCTGGGGGTCCAGGTCGATCACCAAAGTCTTCAGCCCGTGCACGGCAAGTGCGGCGGCCAGGTTGACGGTGCTCGTTGTCTTGCCGACGCCGCCCTTCTGGTTGGCGACCGTCAGCACCCGGCGATGGGTCGGGCGGGGGAGCATGCCCTCCTTCGGGTGCAGGACGCTCGCGGCGCGGACGGCTTCTTCGGCGATCGGCGTCCAGCCCAAGTCGTGGCCGGTGCTCGCAGGGTCGGACGGGCGGGGATTCACCGGTCTCGGCACCTCCTCTTGATAGACGACTCGTTGGCGTTCGGACCGCGGTGTTTCACGTGGAACGTCGCGGCCGCACTCGTACGCTTAGCTCCGCCTGCCGCGTGGCCGTGACGGCTTCGGTGGCAGGCGGCGGATCATCACGACCGTGCTGGGGACCTCGAGCACTGCCTTCCCACACTCGGCGAGTTCTGGATCGGCACCGCCGGCCTTCCGCACAGCCACGCGGTCCCGCTCGATTTCCTCTCCCGCGCTGGCCCCCTTGAGCGCGACCAGACGACCTTCGGGGCGAACCAGCGGAAGACACCAACCCGCGAGGCGAGCGAGAGGAGCAACAGCGCGAGCGGTGACGACGTCAGCACCACCCAGCTGCTCACGCACAGACCGCTCCTCGGCGCGTCCACGCACGATGGTGATCGGGAGTTCCAGCTTCTCGGCGACCTCGGCCAGCCAGTCGACCCGGCGGGCCATGGGTTCGAGGAGAACGATAGCGAGGTCCGGTCGAGCGATCGCCAGCGGCACACCCGGAAGCCCAGCCCCCGACCCGACGTCCACCACGCGCGCCCCGTCGGGAATCTGCTCCCCGATCACAGCCGAGTTCAGCACGTGGCGCTCCCACAACCGCTCCACCTCACGCGGCCCGATCAGCCCCCGCTCGACCCCATGCGTAGCCAGCAACTCCACGTACCCAGCCGCCCGGTCCACCCGCTCGCCGAACACCTCCGCCGCCGCGGTCCGCACCATCGCGGTGGCGCCGTCCAAGCTCACGAAACCCACTCCTCGGTCCGCGCGTTTCACGTGAAACGCGCTCGTTCGATTGTCCCCGATGCCGAGCCCAAATCGAGCCGACAGACCGCAACTGTGGACAACTCCACTCAGGGAGCCGAGTGTCCACAGCCGTGTTCCACGTGAAACCACGACGATGGGTGGCGCTCAGGGGGGCGCCGTTTCACGTGAAACGCCAGGCTTGTAATTCGTACCGAGCAAGCCTCGGAGGTTCGGTCCACGCGAAGGATCGAGTCGTGGTGCGCCAGATCGATCGGGTGCGGCAACTCGCCCGACGCTGCGTAGCCAACGGGCGGGCAGGGTCGACAAGCGCGCAAGCGAACTGACAGGCGGCGAAGTACTCCACCGCTAGGCGGGCGAGCCGGAGGATGAGGATCGTGGCCCGGCACCGCCAGGACAGGCCGACATGGCACCCATAGGCCCGCCGTCGGGCGCCGCCAATAGCCGAGGGATCCTCCCCGGCGAAAGGGTGCGAACGCTTGGGCAAGGGGATAGGCCGACAGTGGAGCAGGCGGCTTCGGCGGCGGCTCCAAAGGGGCCACCGAGAAACCGACACGGGGAACGGTCTGTCAGGCGAACCGGCAGCAGGCCCACGAGCGAACACGCCGCCGCACGAGGCGACCGGCCGACCGATCTGCGAATAGCGCAGCAGGCAAGCGCAGCAGCCGGCTCGGAATGCAAGCGGGCAAGCATGGAGGAGTGGCCGGAAGGCGACGGCACGGACCGCTCGCGAGCTGAACGGACGAACCAAGGAACACGAAGTCGCGCCCGGGGTCGAAGGTCATAGGCCGCCCTTCTTTGCCCAGCCTCCTCGGCTCGCAGCCCTCGCTTCGGCGCGCAAGCTGAGAAGTTCGGCGGGCACGGCGCAGCGGAGTGGTCGTGACACTGGTGCGGCTATCTGTTCGGTCGAGCGGCGGCTCCCGGATGAGTCAGGGCGCCCGAGGGGACGACGCTCGATCGGTCCGAGCGCGCGGCGGCGGCTTAGTGCAGGGCCGCGGCGGGGCATCCGCTCTAGCGGCTGCCTGGCGTGGGGACGTCCGGGCAATCGCTCGACTATGCCGGCGGACACCCGGCGGCCCGCGACGCGACCGCGCTCGCCGAGCGGTAGACGAGATGTGGGTCGCCGCGAGCGCGAGCCCGCGGGTCCGACCTCCGGAGCAGCCCGCGACCAGGCGGCTCGATGAGCCGCGTTCCCCGGAGCGGACTCTGCCGCCTCAACGTCCGGCGCCGAGCGAAACCGGCGGGTTCGGACGAGCTGGCTGGGTGAGGGTCTTAGCGAATACGGGTCTCATGGTGACGGCCCGGCGGCGCCGACCGGTGTTGTCTGAACCGACCCGGCCGGCCCAGGCGGGCGGACGACCGCAGCCGAGCCACTCCGAGCGCGCCCACCGAATGGGGGGCAGCGGCGCCACGGCGGCGGTCCGCTGGGTCGGATCCGCTTGCACCGGGCGCACCCGGGAGGCCGCTGGGCAGCGGGAGGCGACAGGTTCCAGCGAGTGCTGGCTGAGGCAAGTTCAGTCGGGGACCGAGGCGTGTGCAGATGTGCGCCGGGCACCACGTTCGGTCGATTGCGACGACAGCGCCGGAACGAGTCCGGGCGGCTTGGGTGGGCGCAGACTCGGTGAGTGCGGAGTCGCGATGGAGACGTTCGGTTGGCCGAGCGGACTTCTCCGTGTGTGCGTGGGTGGCGCGTTCGGGTCGGCTGGGAGGGCGGCAGCGGAGAACCTCGCCTAGATAGTCGGTGGATGGATATGGAACCTCGGCGGAGTGAGGTCGCGTCGCCTGAAGGCCCGCGGGCGGTAGAGCCGCGTTGCCACGGGTGCGCTCGCGTGGCGAGTTCAGTCGACTGAGTCGGCAGAACCCAAGAAGCTCCGCGCGCTGGGTGGTGGATGGCTGGGGCGTGGGGTCGCGGCAGGAGCTGGGCGGGGGTTGAGCCGTCATGCCCGGAGTGCGCGCGGTGGGTCGGGTGGGTGCGCCGGAGCATGGTCGGTCAAGTTGGGCGGTGGGTTGGTGTGGGGCCCCGGCCGGCTCGGGCCCGGGTGTGGAGGCCGGTACCAGCTGGCGATCCGCGACGGAGTCAGCCTTGGTGCTCGGGCAGCCGGAGTGGCTCTGGGGGAGGCCGCGGTAGGTAGTTGGGGGTGGGGATGGAGCCGAGCCGCGGTGAGGTCGGGGCGCTGCGGAGCGAGCGGACGGAGCGGGTGCGGAGCACGGGCCGTGCAGTCCGACGCCCCGTGAGCCGCGATGTCCGGAGCGGGGTCAGGCGGCGCGAGCAGGTGCGCGGTCCAGGGCGCGGGAGCGGGGTTCGGACCAAGGTGGCAGGGCTGCAGCTGCAGCAGCTGGTTCTGGCCAATGTGGCGAGGCGGCAAGTGCCCGAGCGGATCCGAGCCGCAGTTGCGAAACGGCACTGCGATCAGCACCAGATCGGGCCCAAGTCACAACGGCAAGGCGATCGGTACGAGAGGGGGTTCAGGCCACGGCGTCACAGCGACGAATGCGGCAGCCGGTTCAGGCCAAGAACTAAGGCGAAGGGGCGGCACAGCGTTGGGGCACGGCAGCAAGCGCTGAAGCAGATCCGGGCCACTGTGCCAAGGCGATGGGCACGGGAGGGGTTCGAGCCACGGGCCTAAGCGACCGCGGCAGCAGCGGGTTCAGGTCGCAAGGGCACAGCGATTAGCGCGGCAGCCGATCCGGGCCAGGGCGGCAAGGTGACGGGCGTGGGGATGAGCATGAGCACGCGGTGTGGCCGCCCAACGCGGGAGCCGGTTCGGCGCATGGCGGCAAGGTGATCGGCGTGGGGAGCCGCTCCGGCGCACGGTGGTGAGGCGGCCCAGCGCAGGAGCCGGCGGGCGTGCGACCGTGGAGAGCAGGTCCTGGCATGTGATGAACCGATGAGCGTGGCGGCTGCGTGCGGGGCACGGCGGCAAGCGCGGAGGCCGAGCCGGAGCACGGCCGCGAGGCGACAGGTGTGAGGAGCCGTTCCGGGCACGCGGCGAGGAGACCGAGCGCGAGAGCCGGCGACACGCGGCCGTAGAGGACGGGCCCAGCACGTGATGAGGCGATGAGCGCGGCAACAGCGTGCGGGGCACGGCCGCGAGGCGACAGGTGTGGGGAGCCGTTCCGGGCACGCGGTGAGGCGGCCCAGTGTGGGAGCCGACGGCACGCGGCTGTGAAGGACGGGCCCGGCACGTGATGAGGCGATGAGCGCGGCAGCAGCGTGCGGGGCACGGCGGTGAGGTCGCCCAGCCCGGGAGCCGGCGGCGGGCGTGGACGTGAGGAACGGGTCCGGGCACGTGATGAAGCGATGAGCGCGGCAGCAGTGCGGGGCGCGGCGGCAAGCGCGGGAGCCGGTTCGGGGCACGGCCGCACGGCGGCAAGGCGACCGGCGTGAGGAGCCGTTCCAGGCGCGGCGGTGAGGCGGCCCAGTGCGGGAACCGGCGGCGCGCAGTACGGCGGAACGAGCAAGAGAGCGGAGACAAAAGAAGCGGCCCACCGGAAGTCCGGCGGGCCGCTTCTGCTCAGTGCTTCGCATTACTCAGTGATGCGTCCAGATCACCCGCAGCAAGCCGTGACGGCCGCAAGGATGGTGTCCAGGAGGCTCAGCCCTCCGGGAAGATCACCACGCGGCGCTTCGGGTCTTCGCCCTCGCTTTCGCTCGTGACGCCGTCCACGGTGGCCACCGCGTCGTGCACGACTTTGCGTTCGAAGGGGCTCATGGGCTGCAAGCGGACGCGCTCGCCGCTGGACAGGACGGACTCGGCGGTGGAGCGGCCGAGTTCGCGGAGCTCTTCGCGGCGGTCGGCGCGCCAGCCGGCGATGTCGAGCATGAGGCGGCTGCGGGAGCCCGTCTCCTGCTGGACGGCGAGGCGGGTGAGTTCCTGCAGGGCCTCGAGCACGGTGCCGCGGGGGCCGACGAGCTTTTCGAGGTCCTCGCCGCCGTCGATGCTGATGATGGCGCGGCCGGCTTCGACGTCGAGGTCGATGTCGCCGTCGTAGTCGAGCAGGTCGAGCAGGCGCTCGAGGTAGTCGCCGGCGATGTCGCCTTCCTGCACGAGCAGGTCGTCGCCGCCCTGCTTCTCGTCGGCGGCCTCGGCGGGGGCACCCGCGGCGGGTGCGGCCGAGGCCGTGGTCTCTTCGTCCTGATCGGCGTCGATCGTGTCGACCGTCTCCGACATCATTCGTCTCCTCTCCGAACCGGACGCGTCAGCGACGCTTCCGGCCCGACTTCCTGGTCGAGTCCTTGAGGAGCCCCGGAACCCCGGTTCCGTTCTCCTTGTTCGATCCGTTCTGGGCCGGCTGCTGCGCAGGCTTCGACGGGGTCGCATCGGTGTCCGGCTCGGACGGCGTGGACTGCGAGGCAGCCTCGGCCGAGGCGTTCTTCTTGCTCTCCACGCCACCCGAGGAAGACGGGGACTTCGTCTGCGCGAAACCGTGCGCCGAACCCGCCTTGCTCACCTTGCCCTGCTGGTCACCGTTGCCGGACGGGTTGTTCTTCTTCTGCTGCACAGGCTTCTGCCCGACCTTCGGAGCCGTCGGCTTCTGCCCGGGCTTCGGCCCGAGCGACGCTCGCTTCTCCGCGGCCTCCGCCTTGCGCGCGGCCTCTTCCTTGTCGATGCGCGTGTACACGAGCCGCTGCTGCATCAGCGTCCAGCCGTTGTTCGCCAGCCAGTAGAAGAGCAGGCCGAGCGGGAACAGGGCACCGAACACGAGCACGCCGAGCGGGAAGATGTACATCGTCAGCTTGTTCATGATCGCGGTCTGCGAGGTGGCCGACGCGGCGTTCTGCCGGGCCACGGAGTGCCGCGCGGTGAGGTGCGTGGCGATCGACGCGATGATCATCAGGGGCAGCGCGACCGGGAGCACGTTCCAGTGGAACCCGGGAGCCGCGACACTGCCGCTGACCACGCCGACGCCGTTGTAGACCGCTTCACCCAGGTTGACGCCGAAGAGCTTCGCGGTGACGTACGACTGGACATCGTGCTGGTTGAAGAAGTAGTTCTCCGTCTTCACGCCACCGCCGGGCGGCAGGATCGTGAACGCGCGCAGCACGTGGTTCAGACCGATGAACACCGGGATCTGAAGAATCATCGGCAGGCAGCTGCCCAGCGGGTTGACGCCATGCTCGCGCTGGAGCTTCTGCATCTCCTGCGCCTGGCGCTGCTTGTCGTTCGCGTACTTCTTCTGGAGCTTCTTCATCTCCGGCGCGAAGTCTTGCATCTTCTTCATCGACCGGACCTGGTTCACGAACGGCTTGAACATGATGCCGCGGACCGTGAACGTCAGGAAGATGATCGCGAGGATCCAGGAAATCGCCGATGCTTCCCCGAACGCGAACCCGAATACCTTGTGCCAACACCACAAGATGAAGGACACGGGGTAGTAGATGAAATCGAGCACTGAGCTACTCCTCGATCGGTGTTTCAGGCAGGTGGTGGCGCCACGAGAACTTCTCGGGTACCGGATCGCGGCCCGGCGGTGTCCACGGGCCGCACCGCCCCAGCCGGCGCAGCGCGAGGTAGGAGCCGCGGCCGGCACCGTGCCGGGTCAGGGCTTCGACTGCGTACGCGCTGCAGCTCGGGTAGAAGCGGCAGGCCGGCGGCAGGAAAGGCGAGATCGCCTTGCGATAGAACTTGATGGGGAGGAGCAGCACCCACGCGACCGGCCCGGGGCGGCGCGGGGCCGTCTCCCCGGTGACGTCGGTGCCGCCGTGGGTGTGCTCGGGAGTGGCTTGCATTGCCGTTACACCGCTGATCCGTGGTCGGGGGCCGCGTCCTGCTGACGCGGTTGCCGGGGAGCATCTTCCCCGGCGGCGCGGCGGGACGAGGTGAGTCCGAGCCGGCGCAACGCCGCGTCGAGATCGGCGCCGAGCTCCGCGCTCGAAGCGGACGCCGCCGGAGGTAATGCCCGTACGACCAACGAGCTGCCCGGGGGCAGTGTTCCGAGTCGGGCCGAAACGAGATGACGCAGTTGCCGGGTCACTCGATGGCGGACCACCGAGTTCCCGACGGCCTTGCTCACCACAAAACCCGCCCTGGCCGCATCGGGTGCGGCCGCGGACGGGTCCGTGGTCAACGCGTGGACGACGAGGCGACGCCTGCCTGCCCTGGAGCCCCGGCGGAGAACGACCCGGAAGTCTTCACTCCGCCGTAGACGTGCGGCTGCGGGCAGCACGGCGCGCCTCGACGAGCCGGATCAGGCGGACAGCGCGCCGCGGCCCTTGCGACGACGAGCCCCCAAGATGGCCCGGCCGGCACGGGTCCGCATGCGGAGGCGGAAACCGTGGGTCCGCGCGCGTCGGCGGTTGTTCGGCTGGAAGGTGCGCTTACCCTTGCTCACTGCTACTCCTGTGTCTCGGCCGTCGGGCGACGGATTTTCGGCCGTCTACCGGCATGTCGTGCGGGCGCACGGCAGTCTCTGGTGTCTCCTACCAACGTGTGGCCTCGTCACGACGAGCGACGACATACGTGGGCACGCGAAACGCACCCGTCGCTTACGGGAGACCTTACGAGGGTACGCACCCCGGTCGGGAGCCGTGTAGGCACCCCCTCCGCCACGCTCGGCGACCGGGCCGTGACCTCGCCTTCGCCCACGCCGGGACACCGAATGGCAACACGCCGTACACCGTGAAATGCTTGCGCACAATGGTGCCTTGTGGCAGCGGGCGAGGCTTGTTAGCGTGCCTCTTCCGGGTCGCCCGGTCTCGAGGCGCGCGGCGGTATCGCCACCGGGGTGTGGAGGCGCCCACGGCGAACGCCGAGCCCGCAGGTGGCGTGGCTGCGGGCAGCCGTACATTAGTGCACAGCTGTGGACAACTATGTGGATATTCGCTGTGCCCGCGCGCAGGTCGGTCCAAGATGACGTCCAGGGGAGTGTTTTGCGGGCGTGGTTGGGGTGATTCCGCCGTTCACGCCGACGAGGGGAGGGGAGCCAGACAGGTGTCCGAGCACCAGCACAATCTGGGCGTTATCTGGGAGCAGGTGGTACGGGAGCTGTCCGACGGCACCCTCTCGCCGCAGCAACGAGCCTGGATGCGGGTGACGAGGCCCATCGGCCTGCTCGACGGCACCGCCCTGCTGGCTGCCCCCAGTGACTTCGCGAAGGAAGCGATCGAACGCGCGCTGCGAGGTGCGATCACCGACGCCCTCTCCCGCCGGCTCGGCCGCGCCGTGTCGCTCGCCGTGAAGGTCGACAGCGCCGAGGCCATCGCGCCAGCGCCGCGCTACGTGCCCGCACCCCCTCAGGTGGAAAACGGGCACCCCGACAACGGGCGCATCGACAACGGGCGCCTGGAACCCGGTCACCTCGACCCCACGCACGTGGAGAACGGACGGCCCGACAACCGCCGTCTCGAGAACGGCCGCCTCGACAACGGTTCCGTCACGCAGCAGCGTCCGCCGATCGACGGCGCCTCCATGGCCGCCGCGCGCGCCGCCCGGCCCGAGCCGCCGCGCCAGCGCCCGGTGCCGCAGCCGGCCCCGCTCGAGGAGTCCGACGACCCGAACGAAGAAGTGGACGAGGAAGGCGAAGCGCTCGCCGCCGTCCACGAGATCTGGCCGACGTTCTCCGGCCAGCCGATCGCCGGGCAGCCCTACACCGCGCCCGCGCAGCCGCAGACGTCGAAGACGAAGCTCAACGAGAAGTACACCTTCGACACGTTCGTGATCGGCGCGTCCAACCGGTTCGCCCACGCGGCCGCGGTGGCCGTGGCCGAGGCGCCGGCCCGCGCGTACAACCCACTGTTCATCTGGGGTGAGTCCGGGCTCGGCAAGACGCACCTGCTGCACGCCGTGGGCCACTACGCGCAACGGCTGTTCCCCGGCATGCGCGTGCGCTACGTCTCGACCGAAGAGTTCACCAACGACTTCATCAACTCGCTGCGAGACGACCGCAAGGTCGCCTTCCAGCGGCGCTACCGCGACATCGACATCCTGCTCGTCGACGACATCCAGTTCCTGGAAGGCAAAGAAGGTACGCAGGAAGAGTTCTTCCACACCTTCAACACCCTCCACAACGCGAACAAGCAGATCGTCGTCAGCTCCGACCGCCCGCCCAAGCGCCTCGAGACGCTGGAGGACCGGCTGCGGACGCGGTTCGAGTGGGGCCTGATCACCGACATCCAGCCGCCCGAGCTCGAAACCCGCATCGCCATCCTGCGCAAGAAGGCCGCGCAGGACCGGCTGGCGGTCCCGGGCGAAGTACTGGAGTTCATCGCGTCGCGCGTGGAGGCGAACATCCGCGAACTCGAGGGCGCGCTGATCCGCGTGACCGCGTTCGCGTCGCTCAACCAGCAGGCCGTGGACACCTCGCTCGCCGAGATCGTGCTGCGCGACCTGATCCCCGACTCCCATGCACCGGAGATCACGGCGCCGACCATCATGGGCGTCACGGCGGAGTTCTTCGACGTGACGCTCGACGAACTGTGCGGGCCCGGCAAGACGAAGGCGCTCGCCACCGCGCGCCAGATCGCGATGTACCTGTGCCGCGAGCTCACGGACATGTCGCTGCCGAAGATCGGGCAGACGTTCGGCGGCCGCGACCACACGACCGTGATGCACGCGGACAAGAAGATCCGCAAGGAGATGGCCGAGCGCCGGCGCATCTACGACCAGGTGCAGGAGCTCACGTCGCGGATCAAGCAGCGGGCTCGGCAGTAGCTTCGGAGCTTCAAGGAGGGCGTCGCCTACGGGCGGCGCCCTCCTTTTTTATGGGCGACGTGACGACGTACTCACGACGGCGCTCGCGAGGCCCGCAATCCGGCACTGAGCCCCGCTGTCCGTCCACAGAGACTCGTCCACGCCGCACCCCGCGCTCGGCCCAGCACCCAAGCGAGCCCGGTTTCCCCTACCACACAAGACCTTCCACAAGGCCCCGGGTCCAACGTGGACGAAGCACCCGTACACAGGCGAAGCAGCGAAGCAAGCGGCGTGTGCCGTCGCCCACGTACGCACGCGTACGCAGCCATCCTCAAACCCATTGATACACAAGGAGTTTTCCCCACCCTGTGCGCAGTTTGTGCACAACTCCAGCAGATCCAGGAGCTGCGGCGACGCCGAATCGGTCCACATCCCGCCCACACGAAATCCACAGACTTTCCACAGGGCTGTCCACGGGGATTCCACAGGTTGCCCACACGTGATCCACAACGGGAGCCCGTCACTCTCCAGGGCGATTCGGACCCGTTTCCGCACCCACAGAACCTGGGTACAACTGCCCTCACACCTGGGGACAACCATGGGGACAACTGGCCCGAGATGTGGATGGATCGCGGCCGAGACGAAACCATCCACCGATCGCCCGAACCATCCACCGATCCACCACCAGGACTCTCCACACCCCGCCGCGCCCTCCGACCTGGGCAAACGAGCTCTGTCCACACAACCCACAGCCCCTATTACTGCTACTGCTCTTAGATCTTTTGAAAGAAAGAACAAAACAAAAACAGGCGATGGACGAAGTTGGGGACAAGCGGTCGAGCCTGTCTCCTTGTCGACAAAGTCAAGGGGAGGCCGAGGTGACGGGACCCCCGGTGACGGCCTAACGTGGATGCCTGCACCTGGTTCGTTCCTGCGCGCCGATCCCGGCACGCCGAAACGGGCCGGCCCGGTGGGGACTCGGTCGCGGCGTACTCGGCGCAGTACTCGTGAACCGCCAGCCGCCGACCCTTCACGAGCCGAGGGGCTCGGCTGTCGAAAGGATGCGCGCATGAAGATCCGCGTCGAGCGCGACGGGCTTGCCGACGCCGTCGCCTGGGTGGCCAGGAGCCTCCCGTCCCGGCCTCCGGTGCCGGTGCTGGGCGGTGTGCTGCTCGACGCGGGTGCGGACGGGGAGTCCGACGCGCTCACCGTGTCCGGGTTCGACTACGAGGTCTCCGCCACGGTGGGCGTCCCCGCGACGATCGCCGACGGTGGCCGCCTCCTGGTCTCCGGTCGCCTCCTCGCCGACATCACCAAGGCGCTGCCCGCGCAGCCGGTGGAGATCTCCGTCGACGGCGCCCGCGCCACCATCACGTGCGGCAGCGCGCGCTTCTCCCTGCCGACGATGCCCGTCGAGGACTACCCGCAGCTGCCGTCCCAGCCTGCCTTCGCGGGTGAGCTCACCGGCGACACGTTCGGCCAGGCCGTGACCCAGGTCGTCACCGCCGCAGGCAAGGACGACACGCTCCCGATGCTCACCGGCATGCGCCTGGAGATCTCGGGCGAGACCCTCACGCTCGTGGCCACCGACCGCTTCCGCCTCGCCATGCGCGAGTTCACGTGGAAGCCCGCGGAGGGCCTGGCCGACGCCGCGGTGCTCGTGCCCGCGCGCACGCTCGCCGAAGCCGCGAAGACGCTCGGCGGCGCCGGCAGCACCGTGCGCCTCGCGCTCGCCAGCGGCGAAGGCCTGCTCGGCCTCTCGGGCAACGGCCGCTACACCACCACCCGCCTCCTCGACGCGGAGTTCCCGCCCTACCGGCAGCTGCTGCCGGCGACGCACACGTCGCGCGCCGTGATCGAGGTGTCGGCGCTCGCCGAGTCGATCAAGCGTGTGTCGCTGGTCGCCGAACGCGGCACGCAGGTGCGGCTGGAGTTCGCCGACGGGTCGCTGCGGCTTTCCGCCGGCGGCGACGACGAGGGCAGCGCCGAAGAAGAGCTGCAGGTCGACTACGAAGGCGAACCGGTCACCATCGCCTTCAACCCCGGCTACCTCGTCGACGGGCTCGGCGCGCTGCACAGCGACCGCGCGGAGCTCACCTTCACCACCCCCAACCGGCCGGCGCTCATCAAGCCCGCCGACGCCGAGGGCAACGTCGTCCCCGGTTATCTCTATCTGCTGATGCCGGTCCGGCTCCCGGGCTGACCGGCGCGTCACAACCGCGGATTTTCGTTCCTACATAAGGGGATCTCATGGTTCAGCTCGGTCTCGTGGGCCTGGGCAAGATGGGCTTCAACATGCGCGAGCGGCTGCGTGCAGCCGGGCACGAGGTCGTGGGCTACGACCGCAACCCGGCCGTCGCCGACTCCGAGTCGCTCGCCGACCTGGTGTCCAAACTGGACGCGCCGCGCATCGTCTGGATCATGGTCCCCGCCGGCGAGCCGACGCGGCAGACCGTGGTGGAGCTCAGCCAGTCGCTGTCCGAGGGCGACCTCGTGATCGACGGCGGGAACTCGAAGTTCACCGACGACAAGCTGAACGCGGATCTGCTGGCGGCCAAGGGCATCGGCTACCTCGACTGCGGTGTCTCCGGTGGCGTGTGGGGCAAGGTCAACGGCTACGGCCTCATGGTCGGAGGCGCCGGCTCCGACGTCGCCCGTGCGATGCCGATCTTCGACACGCTGCGTCCGGAAGGCCCGCGTGAAGAAGGCTTCTCGCACGCCGGCGAGGTCGGCGCCGGCCACTACGCGAAGATGATCCACAACGGCATCGAGTACGGCATCATGCAGGCCTACGCCGAGGGCTTCGAGCTGCTCGAGGCCGCGCACGTCGTGAAGAACGTGCCCGAGGTGATCAAGGGCTGGCAGCGCGGCACCGTCGTGCGTTCCTGGCTGCTCGACCTGCTGGTGCGCGCGCTGGAGGAGGACCCGGAGCTCGACGACCTCGAGGGCTACGTCGAAGACTCGGGCGAGGGCCGGTGGACGCTGGAGGAGGCCGTGAACAACGCGGTGCCGGCGCCGGTGCTCTCGGCCGCGCTGTTCGCCCGGTTCTCCTCGCGGCAAAAGGACTCCGCCGCGATGCGCGCCGTCGCCGCGCTGCGCAACCAGTTCGGTGGTCACGCTGTGAAGAAGGCCGGGAGCTAGCCTCCCCCCGCTCGTGTATCTGCGACATCTCCAGGTCACCGACTTCCGGTCCTGGCCGCAAGCCGACCTCGCCCTCGAACCGGGCCCGGCCGTGCTCGTCGGTCAGAACGGCCGGGGGAAGACGAACCTGCTCGAAGCGATCGGCTACGTCGCGACCCTGGGTTCCCACCGGGTCGCGACGGACGCCCCGCTGATCCGGCACGGGTGCGAGCGCGCGCTCGTGCGCGTCGCCGTGGTCAACGACGACCGCGAGCTCACCGTCGAGCTCGAGATCACGGCGGGACGAGCCAACCGCGCCCGCGTGAACCGGGGTGCGGTCGGCAAGCCGCGTGACGTGCTCGGGATCCTGCGCACGGTGCTGTTCTCCCCGGAGGACCTGGCGCTCGTGCGTGGGGACCCGAGCGAGCGCCGCCGGTTCATGGACGAGCTGCTCGTGCTGCGCGCACCTCGGTACGCGGGCGTGCGCGCGGACTACGAGAAGGTGCTGAAGCAGCGCAACGCCCTGCTCAAGACCGCGGGCAAGCGCCGCACCGGCAAGGAGGACCCGTACGCGCTCTCGACGCTCGACGTCTGGGACGACCACCTGTCGGTAGCTGGCGCCCAGCTGCTGGCGGCGCGACTGAACCTCATCGCCGACCTCGGGCCGTACGCGGCGGAGGCCTACATGGGGGTCGCGCCGGACTCGCGGCCGGCGTCGATCGCGTACAAGTCGTCGCTCGGCGAAGCGCTGCCGCCGGGCTACGGCGTGGCCGGGGGCGAGCGGGCGGACGCGGAAGTGCTGCGCGAGCTGCTGCTCAAGGCGCTGGCCGACGTCCGGCGCAACGAGCTGGATCGCGGCATCAGCCTCGTCGGCCCGCACCGCGACGAGCTGGATCTGATCCTGGGCGAGGCGCCGGCGAAGGGGTACGCGAGCCACGGCGAGTCGTGGTCGTTCGCGCTGGCCCTGCGGCTCGGGAGCTACGAGCTCCTGCGTGGCGAAGCGGGCGAACCGGTGCTGCTGCTGGATGATGTGTTTGCCGAGCTCGACCGCAAACGGCGGGCGCGGCTCGCGGAGGTCGCCGCGGGTGCCGAGCAGGTGCTCATCACGGCGGCGGTGGACGAGGACGTGCCGTCAGAGCTGGCCGGGAGCCGGTTCGTGGTGGCGGATGGCGAGGTCAACCGTGCCTGAGCCCTCGACCCCAAGATCAAGTCGGCCACGGCGGGTGACCGCGGTCACAGACGTTACCCACCGATCTGGGGACAAACCTGTGGACAGTGTGGATAAACCCGGGAATGGGTTATCGCCGCGCGTGACGAAACGGCCTGATGAGGGCCTTGACACCCCCCGAACGGGCAATCACCCACGTGGGACGCGTGATTCAGGTACCGAGCGTGATGTGTCCGCTGGGCCGAACGGGAAGCCCTCCGGACGGGACTTGGCGCACGCCGCGCTCGAGGCCGCGAAGGCCAAGGCGAAGGAACGCGGTGCTCCGCCGAACCTGCGCCGCGGCCGGATCACGGGCGGCGGGGGCCAGAACCCGCGCCGTCGTCGCTGGTCAGGGCCCGGGGCCGACGCGCGCGACCCGCAACCGGTCGGCCGGCTCGTCTCGCGGCTGGTCTCCGACAGCGGCTGGCAGGACACGATGACCAACGCGCGCGTGTTCGGGCAGTGGGCTCGGCTCGTGGGCGAGGACGTCGCCGAACACGCCCAGCCGGTGAGCCTCAAGGACGGCGAGCTGACCGTCCGCGCGAGCTCCACGGCGTGGGCCACGCAGCTGCGGCTGCTGCAGAGCAAGCTCATCGCGAAGATCGCCGCGGGGGTCGGCAACGGCGTCGTGAAGCGCATGCGGATCCAGGGTCCGACGGCGCCGAGCTGGCGGAAAGGACCACGGGTCGTGCCGGGTCGCGGGCCTCGAGACACGTACGGCTGACTCCGGTTGCGCGTCGGCGGGTGAGTTCCCCGAGAACCGCTTGACAACCCGCGAGCTACGACCTGACTCGCCTTCGAGCGATTTCGCGGCTCTGTGACGCAGTGAGGGGTGTCCTTGCCGCATGTCAGCACGCGCGGGCAAGTACACTGGAGGAGTAGCGAGCGTCCGCTCGGGCGAGACGAGGAGAAACAACGCCGGTGACCGAGAACAAGAGCGAGTACAACGCGTCGTCCATCACCGTGCTCGAAGGCCTCGAAGCGGTCCGCAAGCGCCCCGGTATGTACATCGGCTCCACCGGTGAGCGCGGTCTCCACCACCTGGTTCAGGAGGTCGTGGACAACTCCGTGGACGAGGCGATGGCCGGCTTCGCCACCAAGGTCGACGTTACTCTCCTCGCCGACGGCGGGGTCCGGGTCGTCGACGACGGTCGCGGCATCCCGGTGGACATGCACCCCAAGGAGAAGAAGCCGACCCTCGAAGTCGTGCTCACCATCCTGCACGCGGGCGGCAAGTTCGACAGCGACTCCTACGCGGTGTCCGGCGGCCTGCACGGCGTCGGCGTCTCGGTGGTGAACGCGCTGTCGACGAGGCTGCTCGCGGAGATCAAGGTCGGCGGCCGCAGCTGGCGGCAGCTCTACACCGACCAGGTCGCCGGCCCGCTGGAGGACCTCGGCCCCGCCGAGGACACCGGCACCACGATCACCTTCTGGGCCGACTCGAACATCTTCGAGACCACGACGTACAACTTCGAGACGATCTCGCGTCGCCTGCAGGAGATGGCCTTCCTCAACAAGGGCCTCACCCTGTCGCTGCGCGACGAGCGCGTGGCCGACGAGGAGACCGAAGCAGACGCGGAGGGCAAGCAGGCCCGCGTCAAGGAGAAGGTCTACTGCTACCCCGGTGGGCTCGAGGACTTCGTCCGCCACATCAACGGCAGCAAGGACCCGATCCACGAGAGCGTGATCTCCTTCGACGCGAAGGGCGTCGGCCTCGAGGTCGAGGTCGCGATGCAGTGGAACAACGGCTTCACGCCGTCGGTGTACACGTTCGCCAACACGATCAACACCCACGAGGGCGGCACCCACGAAGAGGGCTTCCGCGCCGCGCTCACGCGCGTGGTCAACGCGTACGCGCGCGAGAAGAAGCTGCTCAAGGAGAAGGACGCGAACCTCACCGGCGATGACGTGCGCGAGGGTCTCGCCGCCATCGTCTCGATCAAGCTGTCCGAGCCGCAGTTCGAGGGCCAGACGAAGACGAAGCTGGGCAACAGCGAAGCCAAGACGTTCGTGCAGCAGCAGTCGAACGAGTGGCTGGCCGACTGGTTCGAGCGCAACCCCAACGAGGCGAAGACGATCATCAACAAGTCGATCTCCTCGGCGCAGGCGCGCATGGCCGCCCGCAAGGCGCGGGACCTGGTGCGCCGCAAGGGCGCGCTGGAGATCGGCGGCCTGCCGGGCAAGCTCAAGGACTGCCGCTCCAACGACCCGGGCGAGTGCGAGCTCTACATCGTGGAGGGCGACTCGGCCGGCGGCTCGGCCAAGGAAGGCCGCGATTCTATGTACCAGGCGATCTTGCCCATCCGGGGCAAGATCATCAATGTGGAGAAGGCGCGCATCGACCGCGTGCTCAAGAACACCGAGGTCCAGTCTCTGATCACGGCGCTGGGCACCGGCATCCACGACGACTTCGACCTCTCGAAGCTGCGCTACCACAAGATCGTGCTGATGGCCGACGCCGACGTCGACGGCCAGCACATCACCACGCTGCTGCTCACCCTGCTGTTCCGCTTCATGAGCCCGCTGATCGAGCACGGCCACGTGTTCCTTTCGCGGCCGCCGCTCTACAAGATCAAGTGGCCGCGGCAGGACCCGGAGTACGCGTACTCCGACAAGGAGCGCGACGCCGTGATCCAGGCGGGTGTCGAGGCCGGCCGCCGGCTGCCGAAGGACGACGCGATCCAGCGCTACAAGGGTCTCGGCGAGATGAACGCCGAAGAGCTGTGGGAGACCACGATGGACCCGGCCAACCGCCTGCTGGGCCAGGTCACCCTCGACGACGCCGCGCAGGCCGACGACCTGTTCTCCGTTCTCATGGGCGAGGACGTGGAGGCCCGGCGCTCGTTCATCACGCGCAACGCCAAGGACGTGCGCTTCCTGGACGTGTAGCCGTCCGCCACTCCAGCCAGCCCCGACTCTTTCCCCGAGAAGGAACCCATGACGGAAACCTTGCCGCCGGAACACGACCGCATCGAGCCGGTCGACATCCAGCAGGAGATGCAGCGTTCCTACATCGACTACGCCATGAGCGTGATCGTGGCGCGGGCGCTGCCGGATGTGCGCGACGGTCTCAAGCCGGTGCACCGGCGCGTGCTCTACTCGATGTTCGACTCCGGTTTCCGGCCGGACCGCGGGTACAACAAGTGCTCTCGCGTCGTCGGCGACGTCATGGGCAACTACCACCCGCACGGTGACTCGGCGATCTACGACGCCCTCGTGCGCCTGGCCCAGCCGTGGTCGATGCGTTACCCGCTCATCGACGGGCAGGGCAACTTCGGTTCGCCGGGCAACGACCCTGCCGCCGCCATGCGGTACACGGAGTCGCGCCTCGCGCCGCTGGCGATGCAGATGCTGGCGGACATCGAAGAGGACACCGTCGATTTCCGCGACAACTACGACGGCCGCACGCAAGAGCCCAACGTGCTGCCGGCGCGGTTCCCGAACCTGCTGGTCAACGGCAGTTCCGGCATCGCGGTCGGCATGGCGACCAACATCCCGCCGCACAACCTGCGCGAGGTCGCCGACGGCGTCGTGTGGGCGCTGGAGAACTACGAGGCGTCCGACGACGAGCTGCTGGCCGCGCTGCTCACGCGCATCAAGGGCCCGGACTTCCCGACCAAGGCGATGATCCTCGGCACCTCCGGGATCGAGGACGCGTACCGCACGGGCCGCGGTTCCGTGCGCATGCGTGCGGTCGTCGAGGTGGAGGAGGACGCGAAGGGGCGCACCACGCTCGTCGTGTCCGAGCTGCCGTACCAGGTGAACCCGGACAACCTCGTCGAGAACATCGCGCACCTGGTGCGCGACGGCAAGCTCACGGGCATCGCCGACATCGCCGACGAGTCCAACAGCCGTTCGGGCATGCGGATCGTGGTCACGCTCAAGCGCGACGCCGTGGCGAAGGTGGTGCTGAACAACCTGTTCAAGCACACCCAGCTGCAGCAGAACTTCGGCGTGAACATGCTGGCGATCGTCGACGACGTGCCGCGCACGCTGCGGCTCGACCAGATGATCCGCCACTACGTGAAGCACCAGGTCGAGGTCATCGTCAGGCGGACCAAGTTCCGCCTGCAGAAGGCCGAGGAGCGCGCGCACATCTTGCGCGGTCTGGTCAAGGCGCTGGATCTGCTCGACGAGGTCATCGCCCTGATCCGGCGTTCGCCCTCGGCCGACGAGGCGCGGCCGGCGCTGATGGAACTGCTGGACGTCGACGAGATCCAGGCCACGGCCATCCTCGACATGCAGCTGCGCCGGCTGGCCGCTCTGGAGCGTCAGCGCATCATCGACACGTTGGCCGAGATCGAGCTGGAGATCGCGGACCTCAAGGACATCCTCGCGAAGCCGGAGCGCCAGCGTTCGATCATCCGCGACGAGCTCATGGAGATCGTCGGCAAGTACGGCGACGACCGGCGCACGAAGATCATCCCGTTCGACGGCGAGGTGTCGGTCGAGGACCTCATCGCGGTCGAGGACGTGGTGGTCACCATCACGCGCACCGGCTACGCGAAGCGCACGAAGACCGACCTGTACCGCTCGCAGAAGCGCGGCGGCAAGGGCGTGCAGGGTGCCACGCTGAAGCAGGACGACATCGTGCAGCACTTCTTCGTGTGCTCCACGCACGACTGGATCCTGTTCTTCACGAACAAGGGCCGCGTCTACCGCACGAAGGCGTACGACCTGCCCGAGGCCAACCGCAACGCGCGCGGACAGCACGTGGCCAACCTGATGGCGTTCCAGCCCGACGAGCAGATCGCCCAGGTCATCGAGATCCCGAACTACGAGGTGGCGCCGTACCTGGTGCTGGCCACGCAGAAGGGGCTCGTGAAGAAGACGAAGCTCACCGACTTCGACTCCAACCGCGCGGGCGGCCTCATCGCCGTCAACCTGCGGGAAGGCGACGAGCTGGTGGGCGCCGTGCTGGCGGCGGCGGAGGACGACCTGCTGCTCGTGTCGGCCGGCGGCCAGTCGATCCGCTTCCACGCGACCGACGAGGCGCTGCGCCCGATGGGCCGCGCGACGTCCGGCGTGCTCGGCATGCGGTTCAACGACGGCGACGAGCTGCTCGGCATCAGCGTGGTCAAGCCCGACAAGTTCCTGCTGGTCGCGACGGACGGCGCGTACGCCAAGCGCACGCCGATCGAGGACTACCCGGTGCAGGGCCGCGGCGGCAAGGGTGTGCTGACCATTCAGCACGACACGAAACGTGGGAGGCTGGTGGGTGCACTCATCGTCGACGGGGACGACGAGCTGTTCGCCATCACCTCGAGCGGTGGGGTCATCCGCACGCCGGCGCGCGACGTGCGCAAGGCCGGTCGCCAGACCAAGGGCGTGCGGCTGATGAATCTGGCGGACGGCACGACTCTTCTCGCGGTCGCACGCAACGCGGACGAGGGTTCGGACGTCGCCAATGGTGGCGAGGACTCCGCGGAGACCACAGACGCTTCGGATACTTCGGAAGCTTCGGTGGACGAGGCTGTGGAGACCCCCGCCGTCGACGGCGAGGTGACCACCGCGCCCGAGGAAAGCACGGAAGAAGACGGCACGGCGCCGGAGCAGTGAGCGGCGCCCCACGCACGGGTAAGGACTGACTCTTCGTGACACCATCCGAGAAGGCAGACGGCACGTCGTCGAGCCCACCCTGGCAGCGCACCGCCAAGGACGGCGGCGGCGATTCGGAGGCGACGGTTTCGACCGGGATCGCCACCGAGGATGTGGTCTACTCGGATCATGAGCAGGACGGACCGCGCGTGAGCGAGACCGACTACCCCGCCGTGAGCGGCACGGCCGCGCCCCGGCTCTTCGGAGCCGAGGGCGCGCCCCCGGCCGCCGCCGACGTCCCCCCGGCCGGCCGCACCCGCCCCACCCCGAGCGCCCTGCGCCGCCCGGGCCGCGGCCCCCGCCGCGCGTCGCTGCAGATCAAGCGCTTCGACCCCTGGTCGGTGCTGAAGCTGTCGCTCGTCCTGGGCGTCGCCATGTTCTTCGTGTGGCTGGTCGCCGTCGGCGTGCTGTACACGGTCCTCGACGGCATGGGCGTCTGGGACAAACTGAACGGCACCTACTCGTCCCTGGTCGGCGGCGAGGGCGCCAATGCGTCCACCGAGCCCCTCATCAGCGCCGGCCGCGTGTTCGGCATCGCCGCCATCCTGGGCGCGATCAACATCGTGCTGGTCTCCGCCCTGGCCACCGTGAGCGCCTTCATCTACAACGTGTCCGCCGACCTGGCCGGCGGCCTCGAAGTCACCCTGTCGGAAAGGGAGTAACCCGGTTGCAGGGCCCCTCCGGGGGTCCTGTAAAGTTCCCTTCGTTCGACGGGCCCATAGCTCAGGTGGTTAGAGCGCTTCGCTGATAACGAAGAGGTCCCAGGTTCAAGTCCTGGTGGGCCCACCCAGTCAGCCCGGTCATGTTTGCGGAATACGCAAACGGTGACCGGGCGGTGTTGTATCTGGGGGCCGAGCCCCCAGACCCCCACGGTGCGATCGGTGACCATTCCTGCATGGGTGAGTTGACTGGCGACCTTGTGTTGAGTGGGTGAGTTCCGCTTGGTGAGCTGACTGCCTGGGTAAGTGGCGCGGTGGCCTTTCTGTGTTGGTGAGTTGCGGGCAACCTCGATGTAGGTCAGCGAGTCGGGTGGCTGCCGGTGCGCGTTGCTCCTCTGACGAGGGCGTGTGCTGCCTTGAGCGCAGCGGTGACGTTGGGGGCATCGAGCCAGGCAGGACGCAGGTACTCGTCCCAGGTCGCGATTTGCTGAGCGATTGTCAATGCCTGCCTGTCGTCGGTGCGCTGGAGTAGCTCGGCAAGCTGCAAGTACTGCCCGATTTGGCACCCGGCGGACGTCGCTGCCAGTGCAGCCGTGTTCTCCGCGACGCACTGACCACTTTGTGGGTAAAGCGCGGCGAGGCAGGCAAGTATGTATTGGATCGCGGGTGGCTCGATGGTCCATCGGGCCAGTAGGGCAGGCACCTGCTCGCCGACGACGCGATGCACGTCCTGTGTCCACTGCGCCGCAGCAGGGAAACGGCCCTGCGCTGCAGCGCGGTCGGCATCGCCGAGGAGGCCGGCCGCCCAGTAGTCTGCTGCCGTGATCAGCCACAGGTGAAGTTCGAGCCGCCGCGCCGCCGGTAGTGAGCCCGCGGCAGCCAGTTGACCGATGAACGGCAGCGCCGGAGCGGTCGCGGAGTAGCAGGTGCCCTGGTGAAGCAGGTCGTCGCCGAACAGTTCGTCAAGAACTGCGTCCCACTCACTGCTGTTCTGCCCGAGCGCGCGGATCAGCTCCGGGACGTCCTCGGCAGACCCGTGGGCGTGTGTCAGCTGCGCCCAATCGACGTCATCGAGTCCGGCCGGATCAATGACGCCGTCGACGATGCTGTCCGGGCCAAGGTCCAGCGCGCGTTTCGGCGGCGCCGGAGTGATGACCACATCGGGGACCGGTGGCCGTGCGCCTGGGTTGGTGTGCACGATCGGCCCGTCCTGGTACTGGTGCAGCATGTCCGGGTCGCACCGGCTTCCACCGCGGCGATACCCGCCGAAGTCGCGCGCCACCACCGCTGCGGCCAGCGCGTCAGCGCGCGCACGGTCGGGGACGACGAAATTGTGTGTGCCTGAGCCCGCCGACCAGCCGGCCATACCTGCTGTCTCCTTCGACGTCGGATGCGTCCCGGTACGACTGCCAGGTGTGCCCACCACCGCCGGTTCACAGTTGGGCACCTGGTCGTACAACAGCAACGCGGGCAGGGGCAGCTGGTTGTCGGCTGCCAACGAGCGAGTTCGCTCGGTGACGTGGTCGCGCTGGTGAGTGGCGCGTTTGGCGACACTGGGTGGTTAGGTCGTTACCGAACTGTCGAAGTGTGAGCACGGTGTGGGGACACGGCGTTTCTAGCGTCGTGAGCCATGGTCGAACTGAAGAAAGTCAGAGTTGCGGCGGTTGTGGTGGCGGTCGTGGCCGTCGGGGCTGGGGTGGTGGCGCCGGCGGGGGCGGCGGAAGAGGGTCTGAAGTGGGAGCCCTGCGCGAAGGTGGCGAACAACTGGAGCGATCCGGGCGACACGAAGTCCGAGTGTGCGATGTTGGCGGTGCCGATGGATTACGCGAAGCCGCAGGGGCGCAAGGTCAAGATCGCAGTGAGCAGGAGGAAGGCGGCGGATCCCGCGAAGCGGCGCGGGGTGCTCGTGGCCAGTCTCGGCGGGCCCGGGCTGGGCAACATCGAGGATCCCAAGGCGTTCAGCACCATGGGGCTCGGGGCGCTCGCCGCCGATTACGACGTGGTCGGGTTCGACATGCGGGGCACGGGATACAGCGACAAGATCGACTGTGAGTGGCAGGACGGCCCGGCCGTGCCGGTGACGGCGTCGGCGAAAGAAAAGGCGAAGGCCGGCTTCGACGCGTACACCGAGTACAACAAGCGGTGCACCGCGATCGACCCGGCGTTCGTCAAGCAGCTGACCACCACGAACAACGCCCGCGACCTGGATTCGCTGCGGGCCGCGCTCGGCGCACCGAAGATCAGCTTCTACGGTGTCTCCTACGGCACCGCCATCGGCACCGTGTACCGGTCGATGTTCGACAGCCACGTCGACCGGATGTGGCTCGATTCGGTGATGCCGCCGGTGATGGACCTGTCCGCCATGGACGGTTCGGTCGACGCGGTCGCGGAGAAGGGGTTCGGCCGGTTCGTCACGTGGCTGGCCCAGCACGATGCCGAATACCACTTCGGCACGACCGCGGATGCTGTCAACGCAGCGCTTTTCGCGCTCCGCGACCAACTCACGCAGCATCCGCGGGTCGTCGACGACACCACGGTGCTCGATCGCCAGTGGGCCACCGGCCAGTTCGCTTCGCCGCAGTCCATTTGGGATTCCGCGGCGGATGATCTCGCCACCGTTCGCGACGGCGGTGTCCCGGCGTCGGCGCACCCGGCGGCCGGCGCGCGCCAGGTCTTCGGTTTCGACGTGAATCCCCGCGGGCTGAACAGCGTGCAGTACAACGCGATGTTCTGCAACGAGGGGACCGGCGGCCGCGATTTCGAGCAGGCGTGGGGCGAGGTGCAGGCGCATCAGCGCGAGTACCCGGCGACGGGCGGCAAGTTCGAGATCGCCGCTTTCTGTGGTGGGTGGCCGTTTCCGGCGCAGCCGTGGAAGCCGGTGAAGGGGAGCAGTGCGTTCGAGGTGTCCGGGCACATCGATGAAGGGGAAACGCCGTATTCGTGGGCGGTCGACACGCAGAAGGCGGTCGGTGGCTCGCTGCTGACTGTCCTGGATGGACAGCACGGGTCGCTGGACAAGATTCCGTGTGCGGCCAAGGCGGTTGACTTCTTCCGCACCGGTCACACCGTTTCCGGTTCCTGCGCGGGAATCCGGTGAAGGGGGCTGTGATGCGCAGGCTCGGTGTGGCGGTGGTCGTGACGGCCATCGGACTGGTGCTCGCGGCGCCGCAAGCCGGGGCCGCGACCGTGGATTTCGCGGGCAGCCTCAACGTCGACGGATGCTCGGGGTCGCTGGTGCGGATGCCGACGTCGGCGGACGACGACAAAGCGTTCGTGCTGACCAACGGCCATTGCTACGAAGGCCCGGGGCCGGTGCCGGACGAGGTGCTGGTGGACAAGCCGTCGCAGCGGGTCGCGACGGTGCTCGACGCGGCCGGCAACGGCGTGGGTCTCGTGCAGGCGGTGAAGGCCGTGTACGTGACCATGACCGGCACCGATATTTCGCTGTACCAGCTGGACTTGTCCTACCGCCAGCTCGAGCGGAAGTTCCACGTGCGGCCGCTCACGGTGTCGGCGAAACGGCCGAGCACGGGCACGGACATCCGCGTGGTTTCGGGCGGGCTGAAGAAGATCTTCGCCTGCAGCGTCGACCAGCTCACCTATAGCGTGTTGGAAACGGGGTATGTGACGAAAGACGTGCTGCGCTACACGTCGGCGTGCCAGACCGGGCCGGGGTCGTCGGGCTCGCCCGTCGTCGACACCGCGACCGGCGAGGTCATCGGCATCAACAACACCAGCAACCGCGACGGCGGCCAGTGCACGGTCAACAACCCGTGCGAGATGGACCGCGACGGCGTCATCAGCGTGCACAAGGGCATCGCCTACGGCACGCAGACGTACTGGCTCACCACATGCATCACCCTCGGCAACCGGCTCGACCTCGGCCGGCCCGGTTGCCTGCTGCCCCGGCCAGCGCGGTGACGTGTGGCGCCGGGCGATGACTGCGTCCGGCGCCACACCGGGCGCGTGTGGCTGGGCGGGACAGCGTCGCGACGCCGGCCGACGGGCGCTGGGTCGAACGGCGGCCGCGGCGCGAGGGGAGCGTGAGCTGCTGCTGCGCGTGATGCCGGGGCGTCGCGGGCGCGCGTGGCCGAGGCGTATGGCGTGACCGAGGACCGGCCGGCGTGGGCCTGGCACCGGCTGGGGCAGTGGTTCGAGGTGACCCACGGCGTCGCGACCAGGCAGCCGGACCTGGTGGAGTCGGGCGCTCAAGGCGTCGCCGGACGCAAGTCAGCCCTGCCGGGAAGAGAAGGCCGGCAGGGCTGACATGTCTGCGGTCGGCGCGCGCACGGTCGCCTCTCGGCGAAAGGCACGACGCGGCTCCAGCCGAACGGTATTCCGCGAAGGCAAAGGTGTGAGCCCGGGGGACACGTTGGGCGCACCGACCAGGGTGTTCAACAGCCCACCCGCCGGAGGTATTCCGTTCGGCCTGTGACGCGGGCCGCCGATGGTTCCACGTGGAACCAGGCCCTGGAACCGCCGGATCCGGCGCTCGGAGCGTGCAGTAGCATCGTGGAGTACGGAAGCAAGCTGGAAAAGGGGGCTTCAGATGAAGAAGCTGTTGGCACTCGCAGTCGTCGCGGGCGGCGTTCTGTTCGTCGTCAAGCGCAACAAGGCTGCCAAGGCCGAGGCCGACCTCTGGCGCCAGGCGACCGCCCCCACGGGCCCGGTCTCCGCGAACGGCAGCACCCCGGCCAAGGCCGCGGACGCTTCCCGCAACTGACTCACCGCGCGGGTGACCCACGGGCACCCGCGCCCGGGGCTGTAGCTCAATTGGTAGAGCACCGCCTTTGCAAGGCGGGGGTCAGGGGTTCGATTCCCCTCAGCTCCACACTTCTGACCAGCGGCGCTGACCTCCGGACGCGCTTCCTGCGTCAACCTGGCCGCTGGTTGTATGTGCCCTGGCTCGACTGCCCGTGCTGTGATCCGGTCGAGGCCCGTGACGAACTGGAAGCCGCCCTGCGAGCGTTGCCGCACGACGCCCGTGCTGACCTGCGTCGGGTCTTGCTCCAGTCGATGACGAGTTCAGGCGAAGGACCCTGCCCGACCCGAAGGCGAGTTCGATCAGCCCCTGGCATGCGGCTGAGTGGTGGCGTCAGCGACTGCATGAACGGTAGAACGGTTACCCCTGCGTGACGACGATCGTCGTGCGGACATCCCGAGACGACCAGGTTGTTGTCCCGCCGCAACTGCAGCAGACCGGAATCGGTAAACAGGGCAGCACGCCATGTTGACTGAACCAGCCCAGGTCCCGCCGTGACCCGCGCGGGCGCGCACCGCTCGGCTATCGGGCTGTCGCCATCCGGAGGCCGGGGAAGAGGTCGCCGGCGGTCTCGTGGACGATGTCCAGGGCTTGGCCGCCGGTGAGGTCGGCGTCGGGCGGGATGTCGGGCACGGCCTGGCCGAGTTGCCTGGTCAGGGCCAGGTAGCCGTGGAAGAGGGCTGTGGCCAAGGGTGACACTGGGGCGTTGGCGGGCACGAGGCTTTCGCGGAACTCGGGTACCGGCTGGGGATGGACGTCGGGCCAGTCGTCGGGGGTGCGGGGCTCGTCGCGGCTGAGTATCGGCGCAAGGTCGGGCGCGGTCGCGTCTCGTGCGGTCAGGGGTGTGCCGAGGTTCCAGCGCTGCCGCAACGTCTGGATCACCGAGGTGTGGTGGTGTACGTCGGTGACGACGGTCCGCTGCGGGATCCAGGCCGAGATCGCGATCGCGGGCACGCGGACGCCGAGCCGGTCGAAGACAAAGCCCAGCTGCCCGGGCGGGCGGGGCCGGATCGGGCGGGGTCGCGGCCGGCGGCGGTACGTGGTCGTAGGTCCCGCCGTGCTCGTCGAACGTGACCATCAGCAGGGTGTTGAAGCAATTCGACCCGTCGGGGGACGACGACGCGCGGACGGCGTTGTAGATCTTCGCCAGCAGAGCTTCGCCGCCGAGCAGGGAGGAGGGCGCGTCGAACGCGATGCCCGGGGCGAGCGCGGAGATCGGGGGGTGCATGTCGTTGTGGCCGTGCCACAGGTTGGGCTCGATGAACGAGTACGCCGGCAGCGTCCCCTCCTGCGCGTCCTGCAGGAATCGGTCTGTGGTGACGAAGTGGGTAGCGAAGCGGTCGCGTAGGCGTGGCGCGTGGATGAGGCCGGTGAACGGGATCCGGCTCGGCGGATCGACGTAGACCCGCCACGACAGCCTGGCTGCCTCCAGCCGCTCGAACACCGTCGTGGCCGTGTTGTGCAGCGGGAAATTTCCGTATGGGGCGTTGACGACCAGGCCGGAGGAGGTCGCGGCGTGCAGGAACGACCGGTTGGCGAAGGTCTGGGTCGGTACCTCGGCGAACCAGTGGTCGAAGGTGGCGAACCCGCGGGCCAGCGCCGACACGACTGGCATCTGCTGCGGCGTGTAGCCCGTCATGATCTGCGCGTACTCATCGTAGCCGGGCTCGCGGCCCATCTCGGCCCGGAACGCGCTGATGTAGTCGGCGACGAAGCCGTCCATCGTGGGTGCACGCCCGTCTTCGGGCGCGTTGTAGGGCGCGACCATGTGCTCGGCCAGGGTTGCGCGGTTGCCGGGCGGATCGATCAGCCCGAACAGCTGGGTGTTGACGTGCTGGTACTCCTCGCCGGGGTCCGGATTCGGCGTGTCCATGGTCGGGGCCACCCCGTAGGGCACCACACCCCGCCCGTCGCCGTGCCCGGCCCACTCGGGAATCGGGTTTGACAGCTCCTTGCCACGCACCCCGTCGAACGCCGCGACCTCGCCCGGCTCGTACAGACGCCCGAGCAGATTGTCGAACGACCGGTTCTCGAACATGACCACGACCACGTGGTCAAGGACATCCCGCCGACCTGATCCAGGCATACACCACCGTACGACCGAGACTCGCCAACCACCGCCCCTTGTAAAAATCCCGGGCGAGGGCACCAACGCACCGCGAAGTCTCCGGTCACCCTCCAGCCGAGGCAGTCGGCACCGACCCCGTCGCCGGACCCCGTCGTCGCTTGACAAGTTCAGGGAAGCCAGCCATCCAGCTTCGGCTCGAACGCCCACGACCAGCCCGGCCGCGACGCCGGCACCTCCCGAACCGGCTGCGCCGACGACAACTGCACCGGCGGGCGCGCCGACGCCACAGCTACCCCGCACCCACGCGGCGCCGCCGGAACCCACGTGCCCAACAGCCAACGCCGGCGACGACCACCCGCCAGCAGCATTGGCTCGATGAAGCTCGGGACGCGTGCGCGGTCGGTGTCCGAGCCTCACCACCGCCTGGCCACGACGCGCAGTCAGGTCACTCCGTCGTCCACGGTAGCCCGATTGGCCCAGTGTCGCGGTGTTTGCGCAGGTTGCGGGCTGATCCCCGCTGGTGCCCCGGACGCCCACTTTCGCACCCATGCTGCCAACCGCGAGCAGGCCTTCCATGCATCCCAGGTCATTACCGGTCGATCGCAGTTGCCTTGTGCCGGGCGCGGGTTGGAGTGGTTCGGGGTTCGCCGCAGTGGGCGCAGGTGATCATGCGCCGGGCCTGGCGAGGTGCCACGACGCCCGGCGCCGAGGCCGGCAACGTCTGGATGGCCACGTGCACAAGGCAGGTGGCGGCGCCGCAGTGCACACAGACCCCGACGGCCGGTTCGCTCATGCCTTGTGTCGCGCAGTCAATGCAGATCATGGTTCTCCTTGAAAAAACGGCGGGAGAAGCCACGATAAGCAGGTCTCCGTCGGATAACGATGTTCTCGTTCGGGACCAGTGCGACATCACATCGCAGGTGCCGTCGGCGAGGCCGAGCACGTCGAGGTTCGCGATGCGGTCGAGCTCCTCAGCGGAGAGGGTGCGGCTACCCAGGTGGCTGCTTAGTTGATCAATGACAGCCATGGTGACTGCGAGCACGCGGCGGGCAGGGACATCAGAGCCAGTCCAGACAACCGTCGGATCCGTCTGACCAGTAACAGGCGGGCCTGAAGGGACGGACCCCCACTTTTGCAAGGCGGGGGTCAGGGGTTCGATTCCCCTCAGCTCCACGTCACTCGGGGCGAGTTGTGTTGGCGGAAAGCGCCAACCGGCTCGCTCCGTCGTGTCTGCTGGGGCGCAACCCCCAGACCCCCGCGGTGGTCACCTCGGTCAGTCATTGTGACGGCGAGTAATCTCACGATCGTAATGCGGAAGGCTGATCGCAAACCGGGCGTTATCCGGCGACGAGGTAACTCGTTCCAGGTTAGCGACCGCGAAGCGTGGTTGCGGCACCGGCGCGCTTACCGCTGTCCCGGCCACGTCGGGCCGGTGACCAAGCCGGATTCGTACGCGAGGATGACCAGTTGGGCGCGGTCGCGGGCGTGCAGTTTGGCCAGCAGCCGACCGACGTAGGTCTTGATCGTCGCCAGGGACAGGTGCAGGCGTTCGGCGAGCTCTGGGTTGGAGAGTCCTCGCGCGATCAGAGCCAGGACCTCGCGTTCCCTGGCGGTCAGCACGTCCAGTTCGCGGCTGAGCGGCGGGCCGGGCACGCCGATTCGGGTGAACTCCGCGATGAGGCGGCGGGTGACGACCGGCGCGAGCAACGCTTCCCCGGCCGCGACGGTCCGGATCGCGGCGCACAGATCGGCCGGCCGCGTGTCTTTGAGCAGAAACCCCGTGGCGCCGGCGCGCAGCGCGCCGAAAACGTGCGCGTCCAGGTCGAACATCGTCAGGATCAGCACGCGCGTGGCGGGCACCCGCTCGGCGAGAAGCCGAGTTGCCTCGATTCCGCCCATCTCGGGCATCCGCACATCCATGAGCACGACGTCGGGTCGGGTGGCGTCGGCGATCTGGACCGCCTCGGCGCCGGTGGCGGCTTCCCCGACCACCGTCATGTCGGGCTCGTTCTCGACGAGCAGCCGGAAACTGCCGCGCAGCAGTGCCTGGTCGTCGGCGATGACCACCCGGACCGGGTCAGACATCGCTGAGCTCCGCCGCTGCGTACCGCAGGCTCGCTTCGACCCGGAAACCCTTGCCGGGCAATGGCTTTGCCTCGAGTTTGCCCCCGAACAGCGCGGCGCGCTCGGTCATGCCCACGATGCCGTGGCCGCGACCCGCGGACGGGCGTGCCCGGGTGCCGTCGTCGGTGATCTCGATCCGGACGACGCCGTCGCCGGCACGCACCAGCACCTGGCACCGCGCGGGCGCCGCGTGTTTGATGACGTTCGTGATCGCTTCCTGCACGATGCGGTAGGCCGCCAGCGCGACCGGAGGGGGAAGCTCGACCGCGTCGATGCACAGATCCACGTCCACACCCGCCGGCCGAACCCGCTCCGCGAGCTGCGGCAAGTCGGCCAGACCCGCCGGCGATAGTGGCTCAGCCTCCTCGCGCAGCACGTCCAGCAGCCTGCGCATCTCGGAGAGTGCTTCGCGACTGGTCTCCTCGATGATCCGCAAGGCTTCGCGAGCCTCCTCCGGCCGGGAGTCGGCAACATGATTGGCAACGCCGGCCTTCACCGCGATCAGACCCATCCCGTGGGTGACCACGTCGTGCAGGTCGCGCGCGATGCGCAGTCGTTCCTCGATGAGGATCTGGTGCTGCCGCTGCCTGTCCAGGCGTGCCGCCTGTGCTCGATGGTCGCGCACCGCCCGGCCGATCGCCCAGGCGGCGGCCACGACCGGCACACCGAGCGCGAACCACCAGGCGGCGAAGCCGGCGATCGCTGCGCTTGCCGCGGCGACAGCGAGGAAGGTCGCCGAGTCCCGGCGGCTGAGCGCCACCAGGTAGAGCACCAGGGCAGAGCCCGCGAACGGATCCCACAGCACGCCGAGGAAGGCCGCGGCCACCGAGAGCGTCAGGGCGCAGGCCAGCGCCGCGATCGGCCATCGGCGCCGGAACACAACGGCCAGCGCGATCGTCAGTGCGACGCCAAAGGAAGCTCCCCACCGCCATCCGCCGTCTTCGCGCAGCATGTTCCCGCCGACTATGACGTCCGCCGTCACCAGCACGACCGCGAGCAGCACGTCGGTGACGCGGTTGCGCCAGCGGTGATCGCTCATCCCCGCACCGTATCCGGACACGGTGGATGGCACATCGGACCGCAACCGTCATCCCCAGGGCTGACTTCGCCGGCCGGGAACTGTCGTCAACGGGCCGATCCTCCGCGGCGAATTCGCTGACAGGGTCGCCGGATGACTCGCGAACCTCTCGAACGCTGGATCGGCGGCCCGGCGATGATCATCGGCCCGGTCCTGCTGCTCACCGGGATCCTGTTGCGCGCCCCGTTCCCGTTCTTCTTCCCACACCAGCTCACGGCCGCCGTCGAGCACCCCGCCCCGCTGACCGCCGCCTACACCTGCGTCCTCGCCGGCACGGTCTTGCTGTGGCCCGCCGTGCTCACGCTCGCCGCGCGGATCGCGGTGCGGCGGCCGGCCTGGGGTGCCTGGGGTGCCGTGCTGGTCGTGACCGGGCTTTTCGAGCGCACCTTCCACGCCGGATTCGACCAGGCCGCCATCGACCTCGCCCGGCGGCGCGGCGCGGACTTCGCCACCACCTTCATCGCGCAGGCCTACGGCGACCTGCACCTGTTCAGCTACCTGTCCTTCACGATCCTGCTCGGCTGGATCGTGCTCGCGATCGGAGCCTGGCGCAGCGGAACGCTCCACAAAGTACGGTGCCTGGCGCTGGCGGCGATGTCACTCATGCCGCTCGGCGTCCTGAAGGGCACGACCGTCATGTCGATAGTTGGAGCCATCGGATTGTGCGTCGCCCTGGTGCCCGCCGGGATCAGCCTGGTGTTTTCGGGGCCCCGGCCGAACGCCCGCACGATCAGGCTGACCATGGCTGCGATTCCCGCGGTCGGCTTGCTGGCCTATGTGAGCACGCTCGGATGAGTCGTCCCTGGCGGGCAGCCATGCCTGTGGCCGCGGGCCGTATCGCGTAGGTGGGAACCCGCGAGCACGCTACCTGCGGAATTCGAGCAGGCAGCGTTGCGAAGTCAGGTCCGCGACGGTGTCCAGCGTCAAGTCGTGGGCCGAGGCGAGGGCGCGGAACTCGTCGAGGTGGCGTTCGCGGCCGCCGAAGATGGTGAGCATGGCGAGGGCGCTTTCGGTGTTCGCCTGGCGGCCGGTGACGGGTTCGACGACGAGGATGCGGCCCGTCGGGCCGGCGGCTTCGGTGCAGCGGGCCAGGATCCGGTGGGCGTGGGCGTCGTCCCAGTCGTGGAGGATGTCGACGAGCAGGTAGGCGTCGGCGCCGGGTGGGAGTGGGTCGAAGAAGCTGCCGGCGGTGACCTGGGCGTGCAGGGAATGGGCGGCGAAGGTGCGGCGGGCGTCGGCGGCGGTCGGGGCCAGGTCGAGCAGGTGGCCGCGCAACCCGGGGTTCGCGGTGAGGATGGCGGCGAGGATGTCGCCCCGGCCGCCGCCGACGTCGACGATCGTCGAGAACCGCGACCAGTTGTAACCGGCGACGATCTGCGGGATTTGCTCGCGCATGCGGAAGGCCATCTGGCGGTCGAAGGATTCCCGCAGGTGGTCGGCCTCGGCGAGATCGGCCCAGAAGTCCTGGCCGTAGCGGCGTGGGTAGGCGGCTTCGCCCGTGGTGATGCTGTGGGCGAGCTCGACGAACGCCAACTCGGCGCGTCCGCCGGCGGTGTTCAGGTTCAGGAGGGTTTCGGTGAAGTCGTCGCGGAGGTTTTCGCCGTACGCGGTGGTGCGGTGGCCAGTGGGGGTGTGCTCGAGCACGCCGAGCGTCGTGAGGTGATCGAGCAGGAGACCGAGCGCGACGGGGTTCACTCCGAGCTCGGCGGCGAGTTCGGACGCCGGAGCGGGGTTGCGCAGGCGCGCGGGCAGGGCGAGGGTCACGGCGACGCGCAACGACATCGGCGTCGCGAGTCCGGCCAGGCGGCGCAGGGAGTTCGAATCGTCGTGGGTCACGAAGATCTACTGTGCCCGGCTGGTCAACCGAAAAAAGGGAGAGCCGATGCGTCCCCACGTGCTGCTGAGCGTCGCGACGAGTGTCGACGGGGCGATCGACGACACGACCTCCGACCGGCTGCTGCTGTCCAACGCCGAGGACTTCGACCGCGTCGACCAGGTGCGCGCGGAGTCCGACGCCATCCTGATCGGCGCGGGCACGATCCGCGCCGACAACCCGCGGCTGCTGGTCAACAGCGAGGAGCGCCGGGCCGAGCGGGTGCGCGCCGGCAAGCCCGCGTATCCGCTGAAGGTGACTGTGACGGCGTCGGGTGACGTTGACCCGGAGTGGAAGTTTTGGCACCACGGTGGGGAAAAGCTCGTCTACACCACCGAATCCGGCGCCCCGGCCGCCCGCGAACGGCTCGGTCAGCTCGCCGAAGTCGTCGCGCTCGGACCGGAGGTGGACTTCGGCGCGCTGCTCGACGATCTCGGGAGCCGTGGCATCCGGCGACTCATGGTCGAGGGCGGCGGCCAGATCCACACCGCGTTCCTCTCGCAGCGCCTGGCCGACGAGATCCACCTCGCCATCGCGCCGCTCGTGGTCGGCGCCGCCGCCGCGCCGCGGTTCCTGCTGCCCGCGTTGTACCCGGGCGGACGGATGAAACTGCTGGACACGCGGGCGATCGGCGACGTCGTGCTGATCCGCTACGCGCCCAAGGCCGGCTGAAAGGTCGCGCGCAGAGCGTCTTTCAAGGGGGTGTCACCGCGCCAGGCGACGGCGGCGTCGGGGCGGAGCAGCACGGCCGGCAACGCGGTGTCTGCCTTGGCGCGCACCAGGTTCACGCGCTCGGCCCAGCCGGCGGGCAGCTCGACGCCGCCGGTGAAATCGAGCAGGACGGCGCGCCCGTCGCGCAGTAGCTCGGCCACGCGGGTCGGTCCCTCGGCCGTCACGAGGTCCAGGTCGGGCAGTCGAGCGGGATCGTCCAGACCGGACATCATCCCGGCGAGGTAGCGGTTGGTTTCGGGCAGGCGCATGAGATCGGTGAAGATCTCGCTCAGCGCAAGCAGGTCCGGGTCCGGGTTCGGCACGGCGAGCACGCGTTGGGCCGACGTGTGGTGCAGCACGCGAGCGGCCTTCGGGTGGCGCTCGATCTGGTAGGTGTCGAGGAGGCTGTCCGCGGCTCCTCGCAGCGTCGCGGCGAGCTTCCAGCCGAGGTTGAAAGCGTCCTGCACGCCGAGGTTGAGTCCCTGCCCGCCGAGCGGCCCATGGATGTGGGCGGCGTCGCCGGCGAAGAAAACGCGGCCGTGGCGGTAGTTTTCGAGCTGGCGGGTGGCGTCGCTGAAGCGGGAGATCGTGAGGACCTCGGCCAGCGTGGTGGGTTCGCCGTAGATGGCGGTGAGCGCCTGCTGCACGGCTTCCGTGGTCATCGGCGGCTCGGCCTCGTCGGGCCTGCCGTAGGTGAAGCGGTAGTGGTCGCCGCCGGTCGGCACGAGCATGCCCCAGTGGTCGGCGGTGGTCCTGGTCATCGTGCTCATGTGGCCGGCCCGCGCGGGCACCAGCTCGGAGACGGCCGACAGGCGCACGTCGGTGAGCACAGCCCGATAGGTGCCGGGCCGGCCGGGGAACGGCAGGTCCAGCAGCTTGCGCACGGTGCTGTGCGCGCCGTCGCACGCGACGACGTACCGGGCGCGCAGGTCCTGGTCGGTGGTCACGGTGACGCCGGTGTCGTCGGCGTGGATCGCGGTGACGTCCTGGCCCCGCAGCACGCGCGCGCCGCGGGCGGTCGCCGCTGCCTCCAGCACCTCCTCGACCTTCCACTGTGGAATGCCGATCGGGTGCGGATGCCTGGTCTGCCAAGGCGTGCAGTCGAGCGGCACGGGCAGCCCGGCGAAGTGCCCGCCGACGGCGGCGCGCTCGAACTTCCGCTCGACGATCGCGTCGAGCAGGCCCCGCGCGTCGAGCAGCTCGGCGGTGCGTGGCTGGATCGTGCCGCCCTTCGTCTGCTCGATGCGTTCGGACAGCTTTTCCACCACTACGACCTCGGCGCCGCCGAGCGCCAGCTCGTGCGCCAGCGTCAACCCGGCCGGGCCCGCTCCGACCACGATCACGTCCATGAAGTGCTCCTCAGTGCAGAAGTATACTGAGTGCAATATAGCCCCGAGTGCACCAACGCGGTAGCCTGTTTTCGTGGACGAGCAGACCGGCCTGCGGGAGCGGAAGAAGCAGCGCACGCGCGAGGCGATCTCGAACGCCGCCCTCAAGCTGTTCTTCGAGCACGGCTTCGACCAGGTGTCGATCTCGCAGGTCGCGGAGGCCGCAGAGGTGTCGCGGCGGACGTTGTTCGCCTACTTCCAGGGGAAGGACGACCTCGTCCTGCACCGCATCGCCGACCACGAGCACGAGAGCGCGCGCGTGGTCCGGGCGCACCGCGAAGCCCCGCTTCCCGCGCTGCGTGAGCATTTCCTCGACGGCCTGCGCCGCCACGACCCGATCACCGGGCTCTGCGACCTTCCGCAGGTGCTGGCGCTGTACCGCCTGATCATGGGCACGTCGACGCTGTTGCCGAGCTTGTTGCGGTTCCGGGAAAGCGGGGAGCTGGCGCTGGCGGCCGAGCTCGGCGAGTCACCGGACCTGCCGCCGCTGACCGCGCGCCTGGCGGCCGCGCAGATCGTGTCCGTGCAGTGGCGGCTGTCGATGGAGAACCACCACCGCATGGCGAACGGCGTCTCCGCGACCGACGCGTACCCCGAGGCGGTCGCGGCGGCCGAACTGGGCTTCGACCTGCTGATGAACGGCCTCGGGACACTCGGCAAGAGTTAGCCGCGGCGGATCCACAGGTCGTGCGGAGTGCGGCCCGATCGGAACCCGCACGAAGCCGCCAACGCGGCGGCCTCGGCGAACGCGTGGCCGACGAGTTCGGGCGCGTGGGCGTCGCTGCCGAAGGAGAGGATCCGGCCACCTTCGGCGGCCCACCACAGGAGAACGTCGCGCGGCAGGGGGACTTTCGTGTTGAGCTCCAGGGCGCGCCCGCTGCCGGCCAATGTGCGCAGGACCGTGCGGAACTCCTCCTCGAAGTCCGCGGCGACGAAGGGTTTCGACGAAGGCCAGGTGCGCAGCGCGTAGTCGATGTGGGCCAGGATCTCGAAATCGGCCGTCGACTCCACCAGACCCAGCACCTCGCCCAGGTACGCACGCAGCGTCGCGACAGCCGGGCGGTCCGCGATCACGCTCAGCTCGTAGTGGTGCGACCCCTCCGGCAGCGAGTGCACCGACCCCAGCACCCGCTCGAAGCGGTGCGCCGTCAGCAACGCGTCCGCCTCCGGCCGGTGCCAGTGCGGCTCACTCAGCTCCACCCCCGACAGGATCCGCAGGTCCGGGAAGCGCTCGCGGCACTCCTGCACGCACGCGAGGTAACCCTCGACGTCGAGGGCCGGTGGCTCCAGCACGCCGTCGGTCCGCAGCCGCACGCGGAAGTGGTCGGGCAGGTGCGGCCGGATCGGCGGCGGGATGAGCCACGGCGTGAGGTCGGCGTGCTCCGTGAACGCCACCGACGGCAGCCCGAGCGCGAGCGCGCGCCGGCACGACTGGACCATCGACCCGGTGACGGTGTCCCACGACCACTCGGTGTGGACGTGGCTGTCCTGCGGCAGCACGCCCCCACACTACGAGTTGGCCCGCAGCACCGAAATCGCGCGAACGGTGGCGTAGCCGCGCCATTCGAGCGACGCCGCGGGGGAGAAGCTGGCGAAATCAACCGTCCAGCCGCCGTCTTCGAGCTGCTGGGACTCGAGGCGCTCGAGCTCGCCGGCGATCGCGGCCGGGTCGAGCACCTTGCGCGACGGGCCGGGGATCGGCGAGAAGTCCAGCGGCCGCAGGACCTCGTCCTCGCCGCCACCGGCGACGTGGAGGATGCCATTGGCCGGCAGGAACTTGCCGAGGTGGTCGAGGAGCTCGTCGGCCTCCGGGCGGGTGGCGTGCGCGGCGTCGAGGAAGCGGATGGCGAACGACAGCTCGATCGCGTGCGGCTGCTCTTCGACCCGGGCGATGGCGTCCAAGCAGGTCGACACGGCCGACGTGAGCCATGGGTGTTCCGCCACGGCCTTGTCGTGCGCCGCGACGCGCAGCGCCGTCGACGCGACGAAAGCCGTGCTCTGGAGGGAGAACTTCGTCGGGTCGGCGTCCGTCCAAAACGGAGCGCTCCCGGTGCGGTCCGCGACAGGGAAAGCGAACGGCAACCCGCCACCCGGCAGCGACACGGACTCCAGCCAGTCACACAGCTCCAGCGACAGCGGCGTGGTCTTCGGCGCGATGTCCTCGAACACTTCGAACGCGTGAAGCGCCCCACCCGGCTGGCTCTCCGGCGCGCGCAGGTCGGGCTCCAGGCCCCAGCCGTAGCCGCCGTCGGCGTTGCGATACGCCGCGACGGCCGACAGCACGGCCTCCGCATCACCTTCACCTTCGCCGAACAGCAGCTCGAACCGGCGGCGGTCGAGCACCCGCCCGTGCGTGGCGAGGAAGGACGCGGCAGCAGCGAGGTTCACAGTCATACGGTCACCGTCGCACGCTTCGGCGCGCGCGTCTTGAACAGTTCGGACACCGGGGGACCGCTCATGACCGAAGAGCTGATCCGCGCCCTCCTGCGCGACCAGCACCCTGACCCCGCCGCACTCACGGCCCGCCCGGTGGGAAGCCGACGTGGGCTGTTGCCGGGCGGGGCGTGTCGTGCCGGGCCGAGGGGTGCGCGGGCTGTGCCGCGGTCGGGGTCGTGGGGGCGGTGGCGGGCCTGGAGGGCGCCCGGTCAGGGCCAGAGGCGTTCGCGGGTCCAGGTGTCGTCGGCGTCGCGGAGGTAGCGGAGGCGGAGGTGGCGGCGGTCGTGGGAGGCTTGCCAGAACTCGACCGTCGTGGGGGTGACGAGGTAGCGCGTCCAGGTTTCTGGGGCGGTGTGGGGGTTTTCGGCGACCCAGTGGGCGGCGGCGTCGGCGGCTTCGACGAGTTTGGCGGGGTCCGGGAGGGGCTCGGACTGGTGGCCGATGAAGGCCTCGACGCGGGAGGCCGGTGGGCGGGCCAGGAAGTCTTCCGCCGAGACCTCCGGGGAGGCCGGGGCGACGGTGCCGCGGACGCGCACCTGGCGGCCGCGGCCAGGCCAGAAGAAGGTGAGAGCCGCGTGGGGGTTGGCGTCTAGCTGGTGGCCCTTGGGGCTTTCCGAGCTGGTGGCGATGGCCCAGGCGGACGGGGCGATGTCCTTGAGGATCACGACGCGGGCGTCGGGAAAGCCCTCGGAGTCCACTGTGGACAGGGTGACGGCGTGGGGAGCGAGGACGTGTTCGGCGGCTTCCGTGAGCCACTCGAGGAACAGGTCTTCCGGGGTTTCCGGGGCCGCCTCCAGGTCGAAGGACGGGAGTTCTTCGGGGAAGGATTGCCAGCCACGTAGGGAAACCATGTCACTGACCGTACGGTGGGCGGCCCGGTGGTGGGTAGTGCGGCGGCTGGGGGCCGGGTGGGCCGGCGGCCGGGGGTGGCGGGATCTGGGGTTGCCAGCCGGCTGGGATTTGTTGGCCGGGGAAGCCGCCGGGGCCTGGGTAGCCGGTGGTGGGACCGGTCGTGCCGGAGACCGCACCGGGATCACTCGACGCTGGGCCAGGGGCGCCATACGGAGCGGCGCCAGGGCCGTTGGCCGCAAGGCCTGACGCGCCGTACGGAGCCTCGCCAGGGCCGGTGGCCGCAGGGCCTGACGCGCCATAGCCCTCTGCGTAAGGAGTGTTGGCGCCATAACCGGCCGTGCCATAACCAGCCGTGCCAGGGCTGTTGGCGGCAGGGCCTGAGACGCCATAACCAGCCGCGCCAGGGCCGGCGTTGTGGCCGGCCTGCAGGGCCTGCCACTGCGCTTGCCATTGCAGCTGCTGGTAAGCCTCTGTCGGCTGAGGGAAGCAGAACAGCAGCTTCGCGTTCACCGAGCCCTGCACCGCCGCGCCCCAGACCTTGCCGCCGACCCAGGCGTAGGTCATGCCTGCGTACGGATCGACGGCGACCATGCGGGTCTCGCCGCCGAACTGGTTGGCGGTCTTCGCCGACGCGGCGGTGGCGGCGTCGGGGTGCACGCGTCCCACCAAGCCCGCGATCACGACGGAGGCGGCCGTCCAGCCGACGGTGCCCTGCACGTTGGCGCGCGCGTGCTGCGTGGCGAGGCCGGTGAACTGGAACAGTGTCTGCGCGTCGATCTCCGGGTAGGCGGCCGCGACGACGCAGTAGTTCATGGTGGACAACATGATCGGCTCGGTGAACAGCCCGACGGCCGCGGTCACGGGTCCGATCTGGACGGTGCTGAGCCGTCCGCCGCTGCGCTGGACGCGCTCGGCCACCACCTGCAGGTACTGATCCGGCGTGAACACTCGAACCCCCTGACCGTGACAACCGACCGCCCGGCGCCCATCGTCGCACGCCGGGCGGTCGGGGCGGTCAACCGGCGGTGACCGTGCCGGTGGCCGGGACCACGCGGGTCCGGCGGAACAAGTCGGTCAGTGCCCAGTGGCCGCCGCCGGTGAAGGCGAGCAGGAGGAAGGCCCAGGCGAAGATGGCGGCCTGCTCGCCGCCGTTCTCGATGGGAAGTACGGCCTTGCCGAAGTGCACGGTGAAGTACGCGAAGGCCATGGAGCCGGAGCAGATCACGGCGGCGACGCGCGTGCCGAGGCCCAGCGTCACGGCCGCGCCGCCGACGAGCTGGATCAGCGCGGCCCACCAGCCGGGCCACGTGCCGACGGCCGTGGCGTGGTGCCCCCAGAGGCCGAACACGGTCGAAGCACCGTGGCAGAAGAACAGGAAACCGAGCACGATGCGGAAGAGCGCGAGGACGTGGTCACGGCCTCTGTCGAAGAGTTTCACGGCTGTCGTCTCCCTGGCAGTCGGAAAATACGTGACTGCCAGGGTAGGTAAGCCAACCCTCAACTATCACCACAGTGAGTGAAAGATCCCTTACTCACTGGAACTTGAACCTTTCGCTCTTCACTCTCGTGTGACTGGACATGATTGACTGTGCGCGCTATGCGACGAATTCTCGCTCTCGCGCCCGCCCTGGCGTTGCTCGCCGGCTGCAGCGTGTCGACCCCCATCGCGGGCACCGCGCAGCCCGCGCCGCCGCCGACGACCACCAAGCACGCTGCTGAGCCCGGCCTGCCGCCAGATCCGCAGCCGGTCCGGGAAGCGAAGTGCCCGTACCTCTCGGCCGAGACGGTGCAGGACGCGAACGGCCAGCACGTGACGACCGTACGCGTGTCCGACGACGAGCCGCACCCGTCGTGCTTCTTCTATCGCCCCGACGGCGGGCTCCAGGTCACCGTGCAGGTGTACGTGGGCACGAAGGACGTCGCGACGAAACTCGTGAACCGGGCCGCGCCGGTCGACACGTCCAACCCCGCGAACGACCCCGCCGGATGGAAGGGCGGCTACCAGCCGGCCGGTGACGGAGTGGTGTACGCGGTCTCGAAGGGGGCAGCCGCCGTCATCGTGACGAGTAACCAACAGCAGAGCATCAAAGCACGCACAGTGGCCAAGAAGGCTATCGCGGCCCTGAAGCTCTGAGTAGTGGCCTCCACACGGGTGAGTGAAGTTGATCTTGTATTACCCTGTGCGGCACGCGCAGGCCCTGGAGCACTCGCGCGGGCGGGTGCCCGTCCGGCACCAGAAGCACTTCGCCATCTCTACGACAAGGACAAGATTCGTGGCTGACACCCTCAAGGAAATCCTGCTCGACTCCAGCCGTCGCCCGTCGGTCGTGACCGACCTCGAGGGCCTCGTGGACGCCGAGGTGTCCGACAAGGGCGGGGTCTCCGGCGCCGTCGTGAAGACCGGCTTCGCCGCTGTCAAGAAGATCAAGCCGGGCATCATCCCCTCGGCTGTCGACACCCTGCTGGACGACTTCGCTGGGGCCCTCGAGCCGTTCTACGGCGACTACAAGGCCAAGGGCGGCAACGACTTCGGTGCCTACCTGACCAGCCGCTCCGACGAGGCGTCCAACGCTCTGCTGGGTGTCACGGACAGCCGCGCCGACCGCAGCAGCCGCGACAGCATCAAGAAGGTCTACTCGAAGCTGCGCCCGAACGGCAAGAAGAACGTCGAGGAGGCCCTTCCCCGCCTCGGCCAGCTGATCGACAAGCACGCCGCGATGGCCTGATCAGCCTCAGTAGCAACGGAAGAGGGCCCCGGGACGGCGATCCCGGGGCCCTCTTCGCGTCTGATTCAGTTCTTCTTCTCGGCGGCCGGCGTGCTGGGCGCCTTGCCGTTGCTCGCCGGAGACGGCTTGGTCTCCGAAGCGGGCTTCGCCGGGGGAGCCGGCGGGGTGGCCTTCGGCGGCGCCGGGGCGACCGGCGGCTCCTGCTGGCGCGACTTCAGCACCACGGCCGTGCCGACGGCGACGGCACCCAGGCCGAGCAGCCACGGCCAGCGGCGGCGCTTGCGCGTGCCCTTGGCCGCCGACTTCGCCTCGACCAGCGCGGCGCGGAAGTCCTTCTTCGCGGCCTTGAAGTCCTTCTTGCCCCGGCGCTTCGACTCACCGGTGGACTTCGCGGCCTTGATCGCGGCCTTCTTCGCCTTGCGACCGGGCTTCTTCAGCTCGGCGATGCGGGCGAGGGCCTCCTTGCGAGCCGCGGCCGAGCTCTTCTTGAGCTCCTTGCGCGTCAGCTCGGTCTTCTTCGCGAGCTTCTTGCGTGCCCGGCGGCTCTGCTTGGCGAACTCCTCGGCGCCGGCTTCCGCGGCCTTCGCTGCCGAAGCCGCCCCCGCCTTGCCCGCTTCGGTGGCTCGCTTGCGCAGGCCGACCGCGCCGGACTTCACCGACTCGCCCACCGAATCTGCGGCCCGGGTCATGGCCTTCACCTCACCAATCGTTTTGATATCGCTCTGTTGCCCGTAACCTATCGTGCCCTTTTTCCCGGCGTGACGCTGTGTCTTCCCCCATTGGGAACCGGTGAAACCTCGGGAAATGCCCATCTTCCTGCGATCCTGCGTTCGGGTTGCCCCGTGGCGAGCCCCCTGAACCCCCCAAATGTGGGAAGGGATGGCACGATGGCGACGTGACTGAAAGCGCCCGCAAGGCCACCCTGCACACCAATCAGGGTGACATCCACGTGAACCTGCTCCCCGACCACGCGCCGAAGACGGTCGCGAACTTCGTGGGGCTGGCCGACGGCTCCAAGGAGTACACGCAGCCGAACGCGCAGGGCACGAACTCCGGCCCGTTCTACGACGGCTCGATCTTCCACCGGGTCATCGACGGCTTCATGCTCCAGGGCGGCGACCCGACCGGCACCGGTCGCGGCGGCCCCGGCTACAAGTTCGGCGACGAGTTCCACCCCGAGCTGCAGTTCAACAAGCCCTACCTGCTGGCGATGGCGAACGCCGGGCCCGGCACCAACGGCTCGCAGTTCTTCATCACCGTCGCACCGACGACCCACCTGAACTTCAAGCACACGATCTTCGGCGAGGTCGCGGACCAGGAGTCCCGCAACGTCGTCGACGCGATCGCGCGCGCGGCGACCGGACCGGCGGACCGCCCGCTGTCCGACATCGTCATCGAGAAGGTCACCATCGAGGCCTAGGGCCGTCCCGGGGGGATTTCGGTAGGTTGGAGTCATCGTGAACCAACCGCCGAATCCCCCCGCGTACCCTCCGCAGGCCGCGCTCCCCGGTTGCTGGTGGCATCCCAACCGCCCGACCGGCCTGAGCTGTGCGCGCTGCGGACGGCCGGCGTGCCCCGACTGCCTCCGGGAAGCCCCCGTCGGCTTCCAGTGCACCGACTGCGTGCACGCCGGCTCGCAGCAGACGCGGCAGCAGCACCGCGAGTACCAGAACTCCGGCAAGGGCACGCGAACGATCGCGGGAGCCCGGCCGACGAACTCCGTCGTCGTCACGATGACCTTGCTCGCCGTCAACGTCTTGGTCTACCTGATCACCGCGCTGCAGGCGAAGAGTCTCGACAACAGCAACTCGTCGATCGATCTCGCCGGTGCCATGCAGCCCGTCGCCGCGCTTGCCGACGGCCAGTGGTGGCGCATCGTCACGTCGGGCTTCGTGCACTTCGGGATCATCCACATCGCCGCGAACATGTTCTCGCTGTGGATGATCGGCCGAGCGTTGGAGCAGGTCTTCGGCAAAGTCCGCTACGCGGCGCTGTACTTCGTGGCGCTGCTCGGCTCTTCGGTCGCCGTGCTGCTCTTCGACAACCCGCTCCAGATCTCCGGCGGCGCCTCGGGCGCGTTGTTCGGCCTCATGGGCTGTTACGCCGTGATCGTGGTGAAGCTGAAGCTCAACCCGTCGGGGTTGCTGATCACGCTGGCGATCAACGCCTACATCACGTTCTCGATCCCCGGCATCTCGATCCTCGCCCACGTCGGTGGGCTCATCACGGGTGCGCTCGTGGCCGTCGCGCTGCTCTACGCGCCGGAGCGCGACCGGGTCCGCTGGCAGGTGATCGGCGTGTCGATCATCGCGGTGGCGCTGATCGGCCTCACGGTCTACCGCGCCGCCGCACTCTCGTCGCTGCTGGCCTAGAACCGGGAAGCCGGCGCCGAAGGCCGCCTAAAAAGCGCCACGCAGGACGGTGAGCGCGTCGAGGACGTCGCGCGGGTCTTCGCCGAGGTCGACGCGGCCGAAGATGTAGAGCTCGTCGTCGTGTTCCAGCTCGAGTGTCACACCGTCGCGGCCCAGCCGGCGGGTGGTGCGCAGCTGGACACTGGTCCCGTCCCACGGCAGGCGGTGCGCGCCGCCGAGTGTGCGGGCGACCAGGCCCTCGGCGTCGGCGGACAGCCGCGGGCGCACCACGCTCCAGTGCACCGCGAACGCCCCGATCGCCACGGTGGCGAGCCCCATCAGGACCGCGCCCTTGCCGTCGCCGAAGATCCCGTCGAGCACCGCGCCGACGAGCAGCAGGACCGTGACCAGCCAGGCCACTACCACAATGGCCGAACGGGGAGCCCACGAGGTGGGGTAGTTATCCACAGAGGTTATCCACACTGGGGATGAGTCACACCGGTGTAATTCGGTGTCAAGCCGCCATCCGGAGTAATGATCAGCGCCAGCGCATAGTCATGAGCAGGCCGACGATCATCGCCGCGAACCCGATGCCGAAGTTCCAGTTCCCGAGAGAAGTCAGGAACGAAATCTTGTCGCCGGCGATGTAGTTCACGATGAGCCACAGCAACCCGAGGAGCATGAGGCCGAACATGACGATCTTGTAGAACAGGTTTGACGGGCCCGCGGCCTTGACCTTCACCGGCGTCCGGCGATCAACGGGCGGGGTGTACGCGGTCTTCTTGCGGACCTTGGACTTCGGCATCGTGTTCCTCGCGTGCGGTTCTGGCTCTGGCTGGTGGCGGTGCCTGTTCGCGGGCATCCCGCTCGTCGGGTTGCGCAACCAGCGCCACGTGAACACGTTAACGTAAACGACGGCTCCAGAGCACCGGGCGGGAGCGGTCGGATTTCCGGACTGTGACAATAGCGCCACCGGCAGTTCCACCGGCGGTGTGAGAGGAGCTTGCGTGACGACGCAGGATTGGCCGGGTGAAGACGACCGCCGCCGCCCCTCGGGAGGGCCCGACGGCCAGCGGCGAAGCCAGCCGCCGCCCGGTGCCGATGGCGCCGCGAGACCACGCAGGCAGCCCCCGGAGGACCCCGCGCGGAGATCGCCGCAGCCTCCGCGCCGCGTCGCGGGTGACCCGGCGCGCAGGCAGGCCGACCAGCGCAGATCACCCGAACAGAGCAGGCAGCCGCGTCCCACTCAGCAGTACGGCACCGAGCCGGGGCGCCCGACGCCGGACGCCGGCGGCTCCCGACGGGGCGCGGGTGCGCCGGGAGAACGCGGCCGTCGCGCGAGCGCCCAAGGCGACTCGGGCAGGAGTGGTGGCGCGGGTGCCGAAGGGCCTGGGACGCCACCTCGCGGCACCGAGCGCCTGAACCTCCCGCCGCGCGCCGAGGGAACCTCGCCGCAAGGCACCCAGCGGATGGGCACTCCACCGCGAGGCACCGGGAGGCCGACGCAGCCGCCCCGCGACCCGCGGAGGCCCCGGCCCGTCGTGGCCGACCAGCCGACGGAGATCTTCGCCGCCGTCGAGGCCGGCGGAACCACCGCGGTGAAGGAGAAGCCCGAGCCCGCGCCGCTGGGCAAGGGCGGCGTCGCGATCCGCACGGCCGGGGAAATCCTCATCACGCTCGGCCTGGTCGTGCTGCTGTTCATGGTCTACGAGGTCTACGTGACCGACCTGTTCTCAGCGGAGAAGCAGTCGGTGGCGAGCGACCAGCTCCAGGGCGACTGGGCCCAGGACCGCACGCTGCACCCGGGCCTCGTCGACGGCAAGGCGTTCGCGCGCATCCACATCCCGGAGTTCGGCGCCGACTTCAACTTCACGATCCAGGAGGGCACCGGCGAGGACTCGCTCGCCATCGGCCCCGGCCACTACAAGGGCACGGCGCTGCCCGGCGAGCCCGGCAACTTCGGCGTCGCCGGCCACCGCGTGGGCAAGGGCGCGCCGTTCAACGATCTGGACAACCTCAGCTCGTGTGACCAGATCGTGATCGAGACGCAGACGGACTTCTACATCTACAAGGTCCTGCCCTACGACGACGAGATGTCCGGCTGGAGCAGCGGCAAGGGCGCGCAGCCGGAGTGCAAGGGCGTCTCGACGCTGCGCAACCCGAGCATCTCGGGCGGCGGCGCGTACGACCAGACGTTCGGCCGCAAGGTCGTGCTCCCGAGCCAGGGCGACGCCGTGAACCCGGTGCCGTACAAGCCGGCCGACGTCCTGCCGAAGGCGCAGGAGGCGTCGCTGCTCACGCTCACCACGTGCCACCCGCAGTTCTCCGCGAAGCAACGGCTGATCATCACGTCCGTGCTCACGCAGCAGGTGCCGAAGTCGCAGGTGTCGGACTACGGCAAGCTGCTGACCGAGATCGGCGGTGCTTCCTGATGTACGCGTGGATCTGGCGGCGCCTGCCGGGACCGTTCGCGGCGAAGCTGGCAATCGCCGTTGTGCTGGTGCTCGGCATCATCGCGCTGCTGATGTTCGTGGTGTTCCCGTGGCTCGACCCGCTGCTGCCGTTCAACGAAGTGTCGGTGGACAACTGAGGCACACCCGCTTCGGCGTCTTCCTCGTCTCCGGGCGGTTCCCGGGGCAGGAGGACGCCGAAGTGCTGCTCAGGACCGTGCGCGCGGCCGAGGCCGCCGAGGCGGCGGGGTTCGACGACGTCTGGCTCGCCGAGCACCATTTCCTGCCTTACGGCGTGTGCCCGTCGGCGATCACGCTCGCCGCGCACGTGCTCGGGCGCACGTCGCGGATCGCCGTCGGTACGGCGGTGAGCGTGCTGTCGACGACGCATCCGGTGGCGCTCGCGGAGCAGTGGTCGATGCTCGACGCGGTGTCCGGCGGCCGGCTGCGCCTCGGCGTCGGGCGCGGCGGGCCGTGGCAGGACCTGGAGGTGTTCGGCACCGGGCTCGAGCGGTACGAGAGCGGTTTCGAGGAGTCGCTGGACGTGCTGCTCCGCGCGGCTTCGGGCACCGCGTCCGCAGCCGGTGAGCAGTTCACCTTCCGCGAGGTGCCGCTGGTGCCGGCGCCGCGGCGGAAGCCGGAAGTGGTCGTGGCGGCCGGCGGGCCGAAGTCCGACGCCGTGCGCCTGGCCGCGGCACGTGGGCTCCCGATGCTGCTCGGGCTGCACGCCGGTGACGACGAGAAGGCGGCGACGGTCGAGGCGTACGGCGGCGAGGCCGCGCACGTGTCGACGGTGTTGTGCCAGGTCGGCGAGAGCCGCTCGGCGGCGGCCGATGTGGTGCGCAAGTCGTTGCCCGGCTGGCTTTCCGACGGCCTCGGCGCGCACGTCACGGTGGACGGGCGGCCCGGTCCGTCGCGTGATCCGCACGAGTACACCGAGCACCTGTGCGAGATCCACCCCGTCGGGGATCCCGAGTACTGCGTGGCGACGCTGGAAACGAGCCTCCGGCGCACCGGGGCCGCCCACGTGATCATGTTCGTGGAAGCGTCCGGTACGCCGGAGGGCACAGAGGAGAACATCGCGCGGATCGGCGCCGAGGTGCTGCCCGCGCTCAGGGTTTCAACAGCAGCGCTTAACAGTCACGCAGCTCCGGGCTCTGGTTGAGCAGCTGGCCGCGCACCGACACGAACGCGCGGTAGCGGTCACCGTCCAGTTCGGACGTCCGGAACACCGCCACCCGGTGGCAGTTCTGGAAAGCGAGCTTCACGCCGAAGTGGCGCTCGAGCCCGCCGCGGATGGCGTCGGAGGCCAGTGCGCGCAGCAGCTGCCCGCGGGCGGCCTCGCTCGGCGGCGGCGTCTCGTTGTCGGCGAAGCCGTCCGGCGCGCCGTCGGCCTCGGCGATCACGCCCGTGATCACTTCCCACGCGTACGGCAGCGACTCCCGCACGCAGGCGACGAACTCGGCGTCGGAGACCTCCCCGCGCTCGGCCTTTTCCAGCAGCGCGGGCGATACGTCCAGAGACAAGACAACCTCCATGGTGAGTGGTTCCCCCTCCTTGGCTACTCGCCCGGCCGAGGACCCCACAAGAGAAAACGGTATTCATCACCACTTCGGTGGATCACTCCCACCGGAACAGCCGCACGGCCAGCGCCGTCCCGCCCAGCGCGAACGCGGCCAGAGCGACGAACTGCAGCGGCTGAACGCCTGCGCCGACCCACGCGTCCTGCAGCGGCTGCGTGCCCGGCGGCACGTACGCGCCGATCCGCTGGATCACCTCCGGTAGCAGCGGCCGTGGCAGGTACACGCCGCCGAGGAACATGATCGGGAAGAACGCGATCATCGCCAGGGCCGACGCACCCTTGGCCGTACGCGCGACCGACGCCGCGACCAGGCCCAGCGCGAACACCGAGACCAGGCCGAGCACCAGCGTCAACGCGTACGTGAGCGGATGCCGGGGCAGCGGCACCTCGAACGCGACGCGCGCGGTCACCAGCATCAGCACCACGCCGGCGAGCGCCACCACGGCGTGGATCACGAGCTGCGCGAGCAGCAGGTGCGCCGGTGGCACCGGCGTCGTCGCGAGGCGGCGCAGCACACCCTGCTCGCGGTAAGTGGCCACCGATGCGGGGATCGCTTGGAGGCCAAGCGTCGCGAGCGAAACCACGACGAGCGAGGGGACCCACAGGTCGATGAAGCGGTAACCACCGGTCACGTCGCTTGGCTGCGACATGCCGGGGATCGAGCCGACGCCGAGCAGCAGCGCTGTGGGCAGCGCGACGCCGAACACCGCCCACAGCGGCGTGCGCAGGAAGAGCTTCGCCTCGGTGGCGACGAGCTTGGTGAAGGTATGCACGGTGCTCACTCCCGTCCGGTGAGGGTGACGAACGCGTCGTCCAAAGTGGATTTCCCCGTGGTGGCACGGAGTTCGGCCGGGGTGCCGGTCGCGATGATCCGGCCCGCGTCGAACACGGCCACACGGTCGCAGAGGCGTTCCGCCTCGTCCATGAAGTGGGTGACGAGCACGACGGTCACCCCGGCGTCGCGTACGGCGGTCACGACCTTCCACGTCTCGCGGCGCGAATGCGGGTCGAGGCCGGTGGTGAGCTCGTCGAGGATCGCGACCTGCGGGTCGCCCACCAGCGCGAGCGCGATCGACAGCCGCTGCCGCAGGCCGCCGGAGAGCTTGCCGAACGCCGCGTTCCGGTGGTCTTCGAGGCCGAGGCGCCGCAGCAACCCGCCGAGGTCGGCCGGCTTCGGGTAGAAGGCGGCGAACAGTTCCAGCGCCTCGGCCACCCGCAGCTTCTCGGGCAGTCGCGCGTCCTGCAGCTGCACGCCGACGAGCCGGCGCAGCCGCACCGCGTCCTTCGCCGGATCCAGGCCCAGCACGGAGATCGCGCCGGAATCGGGCCGGCGCAGGCCCTGCAGGCACTCGACCGTGGTGGTCTTGCCGGCGCCGTTGGTGCCGAGGATGCCGAAGATCTCGCCGCGCTCGACGGCGAACGAAACGCCGTCGACCGCGACCCGCTTGCCGTAGGTTTTCCGGAGCTCGGTGACTTCGATGAGTGGCATGCGAGAAACGCTAAAAGCGCGCGACGTCCGGCAGAATGACGCTGAAACCCCAGCTCAGGTGGGGTTTCGCTGACGCGGGGGTGGGGCTGGGCCCACCCCCGTACGGGAGCTTCGGCCAGTGCGTTCCAGGGTCCGGCTCGGTCAGACTGCGGGAAAGGGGGTGCGGCGAATGGAATCCGTGCGGCGAGCGGTGGTCCTCGCCGGCCTCGCGCTGCTGAGCTGGGCCGACGCGCTCGTGGAGCTGCTCGCCTTCCTGCTGCTCTGCGTCGGGCTCGTGTTCTTCTTCACCCCGGCGATCGACTGGGCACGCGGGCGCTCGGCGCGCACCCGGGAGCTCGTCGGCCGGTGGTGCGAGATCGAGGTCGCGACGCCGTACCGGCCGGCGCCGGCAGAGCCGGAACGCGAGCGGGACGGCTGGTACCGCGACGGCAACCAGCTCTACAAACGGGCGTGGTGGATCCGCTGGAACCGACGTTTCACGTGGATCATGGAGGACCCGGCCACCGGCCGCGAGCTCCGCTGGCAGCTGCTCAACCCGCCGTTCGCGCTGGTCACGGCCCTGCTTTCGCTCGTCACCGGTGCCCGGGCGCTGCGCTGGTACGGCCGGTGGACACGCTTCTGGCTCGGCCCGCGCCCGCCCGCCGGGCCCGTGCGCAAACGGTGGCTGCACCGGCACCTCGAGTCGTGCGGCCACCAGGTCGGGCTCCTCGCGCTGTCGCTGGTGCACCTGGGGTTCTCGGTGTGGCAGTTCGTGGTGATCATCGGCGCGGCCCCGGTCGCGGCGCCGCTCATCGTCTCGTGCCGGACGATCGCCGATACCCTGCGCCGCGAAGCCGGCAACTGGACGGGGGTGCGCATCACGCGGCCGTACCTGCCGCCGCCCCGGCTGCCGGTGCCGCGGCCGGACGGGCTCTACCAGGTCGGCAAGCAGCTGTACGACGAACCGTGGTGGCCGGTCCAGCGCGCCCGCACGCAGTGGATCCTGCGCGACCGCGCCACCTGGCGTGACCTCGCCGGCGGCGCGCTGATCCCGGTGGTCTCGCTGCTGCTGACCGTGCCCACGGTCGCCTTGCTCGGCTGGGGCCTGACGGGGCTGGTCATCCTCTGGGGCTGGCGGCCGTTCGTGTCCGCACCGGTCCAGTGGTTCCCACTACCCGAAGTCGCGACGCACCTCGGCGCGCTCGCCCAGACGCCGGTCGCGCTCGCGCTGATCGTCGCCGGCCTTGCGCCCACGACCTGGCTGGCTCGTGAGCAGGCGCGGTTCGCCCGGCTGTGGCTCGGGCCGACGGAAGCGATGCGGCTCGCGCAACGCGTGGCGCGACTGGACGAGTCGCGCACCCACGTCACGGTCGCCCAAGCCGCCGAGCTGCGCCGCATCGAACGCGACCTGCACGACGGCATCCAGTCTCGGCTCGTGGCCATGGGCCTGAAACTCGGCGCGATCGAGGCACTCATCGACAGCGACCCCGAATCGGCCAAACGGCTCGCAGCCGAGCTGCGCACGGCGTCGTCGGACGCGCTGACGGAGCTGCGGCTGCTGGTGCGCGGCATCCACCCGCCGGTGCTGTCCGAACGCGGCCTCGTCGACGCCGTGCACGCGGTCGCGCTCGACAGTCCGCTGAAGGTCGAGGTGACGGCCGACGTGCGCCGCCGCGTCGAGCAACCGGTGGAGGCGTGCGTCTACTTCGCCGTGTGCGAGCTTTTGGGCAATGCGGCGAAACATGGTGCGGTGAAACGGGTTTCGATCTCGCTGGTGTACTCCGACGGCGTGCTGCGCGTGGTCGTGACCGACGACGGCAGCGGCGGCGCCGAAGCCGCGCGCGGCTCGGGACTTCGCGGAATCGAGCGCAGGCTGGGGGCTTTCGACGGTACGTTGAACCTCAGCAGCCCACCGGGCGGACCGACCGAGGCGATCCTGGAGGTGCCGTGCCAGACAATCCCGGAACCGGCCCCGGAACCACTGGACCCGGCACCGGCCGGCCCAGAACCGTCATCGCCGAAGACCAGTACCTCCTCCGAGACGGCCTGACCCACCTGCTCACCGCGCACGGCTTCGACGTCGTCGCCGCGGTCGGCTCCGGCCCGGAACTCGCCGCGGCACTGCGGGAACACCGGCCGGACGTGTCCGTTGTGGACGTTCGCATGCCCCCGACGAACACCGACGAAGGCCTGCAGGTGGCGCTCGCGGCCCGCCGGGAGATGCCCGGCTTGCCGATTCTCGTGCTGTCGCAACATGTCGAGCAGCTCTACGCGCGCGAGCTGCTCGCCGACGGCACCGGCGCCGTCGGCTACCTGCTCAAGGACCGCGTGTTCAACGCCGAGCAGTTCGTGGACGCCGTGCGCCGCGTCGCCGCCGGTGGCACGGCCATGGACCCCGAGGTGATCGCGAAACTGGTCGCGGGCAACGTTTCCGACCCGCTCGCGGCCCTGACCCCGCGCGAACGCGAGGTGCTGGAGCTCATGGCCGAAGGCTGTTCCAACGCCGCGATCGCCGCGCGCCTGCACTTCAGCGAGGGCGCCGTCGGCAAGCACACAGCCAACCTCTTCGCGAAGCTCGGCATCGCCGCGTCCGACGACACCAACCGCCGCGTGCTGGCCGTGCTCGCCTACCTCGGTGCCGGCTGATCCCTTGAAACGCTAGTCCCTCGAGACGCGGATCATCTCGTCGCGCTCCACGACCTTGATCCGCTCCCGGCCGTGCGGCTCGCCCAGCGACTTCTCGTGCGCGTCGAGCTTGCCCCAGCCTTCCCAGGTGGTGAACGGAATCCCGCGCCCGGCGAGGAAGTCGAGGATCGCGTCGGGGGAGTCGTGCTTCGGCGACGCGAGCGTGTCGGCGTCGGCCAGCAGGCTCGCGACGGTCTCCGCCGCGTCGCCCTTCGTGTGGCCGATGAGGCCGATCGGGCCGCGCTTGATCCAGCCGGTGACGTAGACGCCGGGCAGCTGGTTGTCGTCGAGGTCCAGCACTCGCCCGGCCTGGTTCGGCACGACGCCCGCGACGTGGTCGAACGGGATCTCCGGCAGGTGCGACGACAGATAACCGACCGCGCGGTACACGGCCTGCACGTGCCAGTCGTGGAACTCGCCCGTTCCGCGCACGCCGCCTTCACCGTCGTACTCGGTCCGCTCGGTGCGCAGGCCGGTCACGCGGCCGTCCTCGCCGAGCACCTCGGCGGGCGAGTGGAAGAAGTGCAGGTGCAGCCGCTTGGGGCGCGTGCCCTCGTCGCGGATCGCCCACTCCTGCAAGGTCTTCACGACCATGTCGATCTGCTTCGACGCCCGCAGCGCCGTGATGCTGGCCTCGTCGAACTCCATGTCCTCGGGGTGCACGATCACCTCGACGTTCGGCGAGTGGTCGAGCTCGCGCAGCTCCAGTGGCGTGAACTTCGCCTGCGCCGGGCCGCGGCGGCCGAACACGTGCACGTCGGTGACCGGGCTGGCCTTCAGCCCTTCGTACACGTTGGCCGGGATGTCGGTGGTGAGCAGCTCGTCGGCCGTCTTCGCGAGGATGCGGGCGACGTCGAGCGCCACGTTGCCGACGCCGAGCACGGCAATGGACTTCGCGGCCAGTGGCCAGGTCCGGGGCACGTCGGGGTGACCGTCGTACCAGCTCACGAAGTCGGCGGCGCCGTGACTGCCGTCGAGGTCGGCGCCCGGGATGTCCAGCGGCCGGTCGGCCATCGCGCCCGTGGAGAAGATCACGGCGTCGTAGAACTCGCGCAGCTCGTCGAGCTTCAGGTCGGTGCCGTAGTCGACGTTGCCGAGCAGACGGATGTTCGGGCGGTCGAGCACCTTGTGCAGGGCGGTGACGATGCCCTTGATCCGCGGGTGGTCGGGCGCGACGCCGTAGCGGATCAACCCGAACGGCGCGGGCATGCGCTCGAACAGGTCGACCTGCACATCGGTGTCGGACTTGTCCAGGATGTCGGCGGCGTAGATACCGGCGGGGCCGGCGCCCACGACCGCTACGCGAAGGGATCGGCTCACGGTACCCACGCTAAGTTAGGGCTACCTAACTTTCACTGTGATCTGGCGTACGGTCCAGCAAATGGGACGCAGTAAGGTGGCCGCATGCGCGTACTCGTCGTCGACAACTACGACAGCTTCGTCTACAACCTGGTGCAGTACCTGGCGCAGCTCGGCGCCGAGTGCACGGTGTGGCGCAACGACGTGGTCGACCTCGAGCGGGTGCCCGAGTTCGACGCCGTGCTCGTCTCGCCCGGCCCGGGCACGCCCGAGCGCGCCGGCCAGAGCATCGAGGTCATCGCGAAGTGTGCCGAGACGCGCACGCCGATGCTGGGCGTCTGCCTCGGCCACCAGGCCCTCGGCGTGCACTTCGGCGCGACGGTGGACCGCGCGCCCGAGCTGCTGCACGGCAAGACGAGCCAGGTCCGCCACGAGGGCAAGGGCGTGCTCGCCGGCCTGCCCGACGGGTTCACCGCCACCCGCTACCACTCGCTGACCGTGCTGCCCGAGACGATCCGCGACGAGATCTTCGAGGTCACCGGCCACACCGAATCAGGTGTGGTCATGGGCATGCGTCACCGCGAGCTGCCGTTGGAGGGCGTGCAGTTCCACCCCGAGTCCGTGCTCACCGAAGGCGGGCACCGGATGCTGGCCACGTGGCTGGCCTCGACCGGCCACCCGGTCGACCCGAAGAAGGTCGACGAGCTGGAACGCGCCACGAAGGCGCTGCAGAAGGCCGCCGCTGCGTGACCATCCCGCTGATCCGGCTCGTGGGGGTCGGTAAGCGGTACGGCGGCGGCGAGCTGGTGCTCGACGGCGTCGACCTGACCGTGCCCGCCGCGTGCGTGGTCGGGATCCTCGGGGCCAACGGCTCCGGGAAGTCCACGCTGCTGCGGATCCTGGCGGGCGTTTCGCGCGCGAGTCTCGGCACGGTCGAGGGCACGCCGTCGATCGGGTACCTGCCCGACCGGTTCCCCGGCGGGCAGCGGCTGAGCGCGAAGTCGTACCTGCGGCACATGGCGCGCATGCGCGGACTTGCCGACTTGTCGACGATCGACCCGCTGCTGGAGCGGCTCGCACTGGTCGGCGGGCCCGACGCGCAGCTGCGCACGCTCTCGAAAGGCAACGCGCAGAAGGTCGGCCTCGCGCAGGCCGTACTGCCGCGGCCCGACCTGCTGATCCTCGATGAACCCTGGTCGGGTCTCGACGTCGGCACCCACGCGGTGCTCGGCGAGCTGGTGGCCGAGACGCGGGCGCGCGGCGCGAGCGTGGTGTTCACCGACCACCGGCCGGCCGTCGTGCGCGAGAACGCCGACGCCGTCTACCGCATCGAAGGCGGCCGGCTCCCGGCTGTCGACGGGGTGACCGAACCCGCCACGCGGATCGTGCTCGCGGGCACCGGCACCGACTGGACCGCCGAACCCGGCGTGCGCCACGCGATCGCCGAGGGTCCGCACGTGGTCCTGACCGTGGACGCGACGAGCGCCGACGCGGTCCTCCTGCGCGCGCTGTCGGGCGGCTGGTCCGTGCGGGAGGTGGCGCCGTGCTCGCCGTGAGCCGCTACTACCTCGCGCTGCTGGGCCATTCGCAGCGCTACCTGCCGGCGTTTCTGGCCTACCTCGCGCTGTCGGTGATCCTCTACTCCGACCCGCATTCGCCGGTGCTGCCGCTCTACGGCGTGAGCAGCGGCGCGCTGGTCGTCCTCGGCTGCTGGCTCACGATCGCGGTGCTCGACATCGAAGATCCGGTGCAGCGGCTCGTCACGCTCAGCCACGCACGCAGCCGCCTGCGCACCATCGGCGGCGCGGTGCTTGCCGTGTTCGGCTGCCTGGTGATGCTGACCGTGATCACGCTCGTGTGGTCGGCGATCAGGACGTGGCAGCTGCACTGGGATGCGTTCGGCGTCGGCCTGCTGGCCCTCCTGGCGAGCGGGCTGCTCGGGATCGCGATCGGCCTGCCGTGCTCGCGCCTGCTCGTCGGGCGCATCGGCTGGACGGTGCTCGCGGCCGTGCTCGTGCTCGGCCTGGTCCTGCTGGGCAAGTGGGTGCCATTGGTCCACCCGCTGATCACGGCGCTGACCAACGGCGCGCCCTACAGCGGCGCGCTCGTCCTCGCCGTGGCCACGTCGGTGGTCGCGCTGGGCGCCAGCGCCGGCGTCGTCGGGTGGCTGGCGGGCCGGCGGGCCTGAGCTCGGAGCGATTGACGCGTGCTCCGAGATAAATCTGCAAATTGCACAAAGCAATTTCTTGTTCGGATCTTCCGGAGATCACCCCGGGCACGCTAATGTCTTGCCTTCACCCACGCGGGTGGCACCGGCCAGCAGCAAAAAACTGCTGCGGAGAGAGCCCGCGGCGTCGGGAAACGCTCCGGCGCCGCGGGTGGGTCTACCGGTCCACCGGCATTCGTCGGCTGCACGACGCGCCCGTGCCGACGGCGGATGCCGGTGCCCGGCCGGAGCGATCGCACTGAGTCAGATGCAAATTGCAGTAAGCAATACAGGAAGGCGGTCTTCCTCCGCGTCAGCGCGTCGGTTACCCTCGCGCCGTCTGTTCACCCGTGAGGGGAGAGTCGTGACGGCTGGGATCGCCGCGATCACCGTGGCCGGCTCGGGTGACGAGCTGCACCAGCTCGCCTCCTGGCTGCGTTCAGAGGACGAGCTCCGCGACCGCGTCCGGCTGGCCGAGAGACCCGTGTCGGACGACGTGGCGGGTGACGCCGTGGTCGTGATGGTGAGCAGCCGCTCCGTGGGCACGCTGTGCCGCTCGCTGTTCGGCTGGCTGCGCAAGGGCCGCGGCGACGAACGCGTGCTGCTCAAGCTGAAGCGGTCCGGCGCCGTGGAAGAGCTGGACGTCGACTGCGGTTCGGGCAGCGACGTCGACGCGGTGCTCGCGAGCGTCCGCGGCTTTCTCGACCAGGACTGACTCGACCAGGACTGAACTTCTTCTCCGACAAAGCAAAGGGCCCGCACGGCGAACCGTGCGGGCCCTTTCGCGTCAGCTGATCACGGCCCCTTGATCGGCGGGAAGCCACCGCCAGGGAGACCGGGGTTGCCAGGGTTGTTGCCCGAGCTTGACGGGCTGCCGCCATCGTCCTGCTCCAGGATCGTGAGCGTGACGTTCTGCGTCGGCGAGATCGTCGTGCCGGCCTTCGGGTCGGTCTTGATGACCGTGTTGGGCTGGCCGACACCGAAGTGCACCGACTGGACCGTGACGTTTCCGGACCAGCCCTTGCCCTGCAGCGTCTGCGTGGCCTGGTCCTCGGTTTGCCCCGTCAGGTCCGGCATCGTGAAGCTCTGCGGGCCCTTGGAGACCGACAGCGTGATCGTCGAACCCGGAGCGACGGACCCGCCGTTCGGCTGCTGGTTGACGACCTGGTTCTTCGGGTCGTTCGAGTCCACGTCGTTGCGGTTCACCTTGAAGCCGAGACCCTCGAGCTGGCTCTTCGCGGCGCTGTAGTCCTTGCCGGTCGTGTCCGGCACCGACTTGAGGTTCACGCTGCCACCCACGACGATGTTCACCGCCGAGCCCTGCGGCGCGCTCGAGTTGGGCGTCGGGTCCTGTCGGATGACCTTGCCGACGTCGTCCTGGTTGTCGACGTTCTCGTTCGTGGTGTTGCCCAGCTTCAGCTTGGCGTCCGTCAGCAGCTGGCCGGCCTGGTCCGCCGTCTTTCCGGTCAGGTCCGGCACCTGGGACGAATTCGGCCGCGCGCCCACGTACAGCTGGATCTGCGTGGTCGTCGCGACGTTCTGGCCCTGGCCCGGGTCGATGCCGACGACCTTGTCGATCGAGTCGTCGCCGCAGGTGATGCTCTTGGGGTTGGTGCTCGGGTCCGCAGCGCCGCAGATCACGCTCTTGTTCGGGGCGAACGACGAGAAGCCCGCCGTTTGCAGCTCCGACTTCGCGACACTCGCCTGGTGGCCCATCACGTCCGGAATCGTCGCGGTGGTCGCCTCGGAACGGAACGCCCCGTTGAGCCACATGATCAGCAGGATCACGCCGGCCACGAGCAGCGCGGCGACGACCGCCAGGATCGTGCGGTTGCGGCGCTTGGCACGCGGGTCCTCGTCCGGCTCCTCGGCGTACTCCTCGTACCGCTGGGGCTGCCGGCGGTCCTGGTTCATCACCTGGGTGCGCTCGTCCTCCGACATCACCATCGGAGCGGACGGGCGCTGGCCCGAGAGCGTGCGCACGAGGTCCGAGCGCATCTCGGCGGCCGACTGGTACCGGTTGGCCGGGCCTTTCGCCAGCGCCTTGAGCACCACGGCGTCGAGCTCCGGCGTCACCGCCGGGTTCACCGACGACGGCGGGTTCGGGTCCTCCCGCACGTGCTGGTACGCCACGGCCACCGGCGAATCACCCGTGAACGGAGGCTCCCCGGTGATGAGCTCGTAGAGCACGCAGCCGGCCGCGTACACGTCGGAACGCGCATCGACGGCTTCACCGCGCGCCTGCTCCGGTGAGAGGTACTGCGCGGTGCCGATCACGGCGGCCGTCTGCGTCATCGCCGACTGGCCGTCGTGCATCGCGCGGGCGATGCCGAAGTCCATCACCTTGACGGCGCCGTTCTTCGTGATCATCACGTTGGCGGGCTTCACGTCGCGGTGCACGATGCCGTGGCGGTGGGAGAAGTCCAGCGCCGCGCAGACGTCGGCCATGACCTCCATGGCCCGCTTCTGCGACATCGGGCCCTCGGTCTTCACGATGTCGCGAAGCGTCCGGCCCTCGACGTACTCCATGACGATGTAAGGCAGGTTCCCGAAATCGGTGTTGGCCTCACCGGTGTCGTAGACCGCCACGATCGCGGGGTGGTTGAGAGCGGCCGCGTTCTGCGCCTCGCGGCGGAAGCGTTCCTGGAACTGGGGATCGCGGGCGAGGTCAGCACGCAGGACCTTGATCGCGACTTCCCGGCCGAGACGCACGTCGAGTCCGTGATGGACCTCGGACATGCCTCCGTAGCCGAGCGTCTCGCCCAGCTCGTACCGATTGGAGAGCAGTCTGGGTGTGCTCATCTCTGTGTGCCGTTCCATTCAGTCCAAGGTGTGGTCATGATGCCTTGCAGGCCCTGCTTCTCGCTCGCACCCGGTTCGGCGGGTCCGCCTGCGGTCGGTCCTTCTGCGCGGCTGGTCGGCTCGATCGGCGCCGGTCTGCCTGTGTCCACGCTTCTCGGTGTCTGTCCGTTGCCGGTGCCCACCACTTTGGCTATGACGAACGCCGCTGCCACGATCACGGCGACCACGATCACCGCGAGCAGCACCCACCAGCCCCACTGGCTCTTCCGCCGCGGCACGGGCGGGTGCCCGGGGTGCACCGAACCCGGCGACAGCGGCGGGAACCCGGGGTTGGAACCAGGACCGATGGGCACGTGGGGGAGCTCGCCGGCCTGCGGCATCCCGGGGGGCGGCGACGGCGGGACCTGGCCCGCCGCGTAGGCGGCGTTGACCAGGCCGAGCGGCGTCGGCAGGGGGTGCCCGGCGCGGACGGCCGCGACGGCGGCGGCGAACTCGCCACCGCTCGCGTAGCGCTGCCGGGGGTCCTTGACCAGCGTGGCCTCGATGACCGCGCGCGCACCCGGGGGCACGTCGGGCGGCAGCGGCGGCGGCAGGTCGCGGATGTGCATCATGGCGACGCTCACCGCGTTCTCCGAGAGGAACGGCCGGTGGCCCGAGAGGCATTCGTAGCCGCACACGGCGAGCGAGTAGACGTCGCTGGCCGGCTCGGCGTCGTGGCCCAGCGCCTGCTCGGGAGCGATGTAGTGGGCCGTGCCCATGACCATGCCCGACCGCGTGACCGGGGCGGCGTGCGCGGCCTTGGCCACACCGAAGTCGGTGATCTTCACCTGGCCGGCCGGCGTCACGAGGATGTTGCCCGGCTTCACGTCGCGGTGCACCAGGCCCTGCTCGTGCGCGGCCTGCAGCGCGGTGCCCGCCTGCTCCAGCAGGTCGAGGGTGTAGTCGGCCGAGAGCCGCCCGTGCTTGGCGAGGATGCCCGCGAGCGGGTCGCCCTCCACGAACTCCATGACCAGGTACGCGATGGGCAGCGCGTCTTCTTCTTTGCCGCCCTCGGTTCCGGCGAACGTCTCGCCGTAGTCGTGCACCGCCGCGATCCCGGCGTGGTTGAGCGACGCCGTCATCCGCGCCTCGGTCCGGAACCGGTGCAGGAACTCGGCGTCGCCGGAGAGCTCGGCCTTCAGCACCTTCACCGCGACGACCCGGTCGAGCCGGGTGTCGCTCGCCTGCCAGACCTCGCCCATCCCGCCGACGGCGATCCGGTTCGTCAGCTTGTAGCGCTCGGCCAGCAGCTGACCCGAGGACAGCATCGGCTACCCACCCCCGAGACGCGCGGCGATGGCGGCGCGGCCGATCTCGGCGGCGACGGAGCCACCGGTCGCGGCGAGCCCGCGGTTGCCACCGTTCTCGACGATGACCGACACGGCGATCTGCGGGTTGTCCGAGGGCGCGAACGCGGTGTACCACGCGTGCGGCGGGGTGTTCTTCGAGTCGGTGCCGTGCTCGGCGGTGCCGGTCTTCGACGCGATCTTCAGCGCCGGGTCCTTGCCCTTGCCCGCGGTGAAGCCCTCCGACGCGATCATCATCTGCGTGAGGATCTGGTCGTTCGAGGGCGAGAGCGCCGGCGTGCCGGTGAGCTGCTCCGGGTCCGTGTCCTCGATCGTCGAGAGGTCCGGCGCCAGGATCGACTGCACGAGTTCCGGCTTCATCGCCATGCCGCCGTTGGCGACGGTCGCGGCGAGCAGGCAGTCCTGCAGCGGCGTGAGCCGAACGTCGCGCTGGCCGATGCCGCTCTGGTAGAGCGCGCCCTGCGAGTCGAGCGCGCCGACGGTGGACGCGGCCACCTTCATCGGCACGGTGAGGTCGGTCTGGCCGATGCCGAAGTTGGCGGCCGTCGCCTTCATCTTGTCGGCGCCGAGCTGGCCCGCGAACGTCGCGAACGGCACGTTGCACGAGTGCGCCAGCGCGTCCTTGAACGTGTTGCCGGGACAGGTCTCACCGGCGTAGTTCTCGAGCGTGGTGTTGGTGCCCGGCAGCTTCACGTTGGGCGCGGTGTTGATCACGGTGTCGGGGCCGATGCCGGCCTCGAGCGCCGCCGACGCGGTGACCAGCTTGAACGTGGACCCCGGCGGGTAGGTCTCCGAGATCGCCCGGTTCAGCATCGGGTTCTTCGGGTCCTTGGAGTAGTTCGTCCAGGCGGTGTTCTGGTCCTTGCCGTGCGACGCCAGCGCGTTCGGGTCGTACGACGGCGTGGACACCATCGCGAGGATCCGGCCCGTCTTCGGCTCCATCGCCACCACGGCGCCGGTGTAGCCGTGCTGGGTCATCAGGTCGTACGCGGCCTTCTGGACCTTCGGGTCGATCGTGAGCTTCACGTTGCCGCCGCGCGGGTCGCGCCCGGTGACCATGTCCGAGAGGCGGCGCACGAACAGCCGCGGGTCGGAGCCGTTGAGCACGTCGTCCTCGGCGCGCTCGAGGCCGCCGGCGCCGTAGTTGATCGAGTAGAACCCGGTCACCGGCGCGTACATCGGGCCGTCGGTGTAGGTGCGCGTGAACTTGAACTTGTCGCTGGAGGCCTTCACGCCGGCCAGCACCACGCCGTCGGGTGTGACGATCTGACCGCGCTGGCGCGAGTACTCGTCGTAGAGCACGCGCTGGTTGCGCGAGTCGGTGCGGTAGTCGTCGGCCTTCACGACCTGGATGTAGGTGTCGTTCGCGAGCAGCAGCACGATCATCACGAGCATCGCCATGCCGACCTTGCGCAGGGGAGTGTTCACGCGGTCCTCCCGTCACCGTTCGGGCTGCCGCCGGCCGGCGGGCGCTGCACCAGCACGGTGTGCGCCTCGGCGATCGGGGCCTGGGGCTGCTGCGGTTTCGCGCGCTTGGCCGGCTTGCGCGCGGCGTCGGAGATGCGCAGCAACAAGGCGACGAGGATGTAGTTCGCGAGCAGCGACGAACCACCCTGGGACAGGAACGGTGCCGTGATACCGGTTTCCGGGATCAGCGCCGTGACGCCGCCGACGACCACGAAGATCTGCATCACCATCGTGAACGCGAGCCCGCCGCCGAGCAGCTTGCCGAACGTGTCGCGCACGGCCAGCGCGCTGCGCATGCCGCGCATCGCGATCAGCAGGTACAGCATCAGCACGGCGGCCAGGCCGATGAAGCCCAGCTCCTCGCCGATCGACGCGGTGATGAAGTCGGTGCCCGCCGCGGGCACGATGTCCGGCCGGCCCGCGCCGAGGCCCGTGCCGCCGACCCCGCCCGTGCCGAGGCCGAACAGGCCCTGCGCGAGCTGGTAGGAGCCGCCGAGCTCGTCGTAGCGCGGGCCCAGCGGGTTGAGCCAGTTCTCCACGCGCTGCTGCACGTGCGTGAAGAGGTTGTAGGCGATGATGCAGCCGCCGACGAAGAACGTAAGCCCGACGACGACCCAGATCACGCGCTCGGTCGCGACGTAGAGCATCACCAGGATGATGCTGAAGTACAGCAGCGACGTGCCGAGGTCCTTCTCGAACACCAGGATGCCGATGCTCGCCGCGGCCGCGATGAGGATCGGGCCCAGGTCGCGGGCGCGCGGCAACTCCACGCCGAGGACCTTCTTGCCCGCCACCATGAACAAGTCGCGTTTGGACACCAGGAACGACGCGAAGAAGATCATCAGCAGGATCTTCGCGAACTCACCGGGCTGGATCGAGAAGAACGGCAGCTTGAGCCAGACCTTCGCGCCGTTGACCTCGGACAGGCTCGACGGCAGCACCGCGGGCAGCGCCAGCGCGGCGATGCCGATCAGACCGAACGTGTAGCCGTAGCGCGTGAGGGTGCGGTGGTCGTTGACCACGACCAGCACGACCACGAACAGCGCCAGCGAGATGACCGTGAACAGCACCTGCTTGGTCACTTCGGGGCTGTACTCGCTGCCCCTCTGCGCGGCTTGCTCCGCCTCGGCCAGGTCGAGCCGGTGGATCATCACCAGCCCGATGCCGTTCAGCAGCGCGACGCACGGCAGCAGCACCGGGTCGGCGTACGGCGCCCACCGGCGCACGGCGAGGTGCGCGGCGGTCAGGACACCGAGGTAGGAGAGGCCGAGCCACAGGATCGAGAGCGTGAGCTCCTGCTCCTGGTTGGCCTCCACGAGCACGAGCGCGAGGGTGACGATGAACGCGGCGAACGCCAGCAGCAACAGCTCGGTGCCCCGGCGCTTGGGCAGCTCCCGGGGCGGATTGGTGGCGAACTGCGCCGACAACGGGTCGGCCAGGGGCTGACCCATCAGTTACCGCCTCCTGTCGGCGCCGTACTCGACGTCGAGCAGTCCCTCCCCGCAGGCTGGTTCGCCGACGAAGACGCACCGCTCGAAGGCGGCGGAACAGCGCTGCTCGACGACGCCGGCGGACCGCCGGGAGCCGTCGGTACGCCGGAAGTGGTGCCGGGGGTGACCGGCGGGCAGTCGGTCAGCTGCTTGCGAAGGCGCAGGAAGTCGTCGATGTACGTGCGGGCGTCGTCGAGGCTGTCGCGCTTCACGCCGTTCTGCACGGCGATGCGCGCGTCCTCCTGCAGGGCCGGCACGCGCAGCTTGTCGGTGCACAGCGTCCCCGGCGGGCACGAGCCCTGCTCGAAGGAGTGCAGCTGGATGCCGAGGATGCTGCCCGGCACCCCGCGGTAGATCACGACCTCCTGGTCGGGACCCTCTCCCACGTAGTACTGGCTGAGCACGAAGTAGCGGGTCGCGATCGCGGCCGCGGCCAGCACGATCAGCACCACGACCGCGCCGACGAGCCAGCGAAACCGCTTGCGGCGCTTGGCCTTCGGGTCCTCCTCGAACGCCTGCGGCTCGGGCCGCGGCTGAGGGGGCGGCTGCGTGAGCGCCCGGGCCCGCGCGGCCGGCGAGTCGCCCTGGTGCTGTTCGTCGCTGCCGTCGCCGGCGGCGCCGCCCACGATCGGGGCGTCGTCACCGAAGTCGACGTCGACCACGTCGGCGATGATCACGGTGACGTTGTCCGTGCCGCCGCCCTTGAGGGCGAGCTCGATCATCCGGTCCGCGCAGTCCTGCGGGTCCGGGATGCGGATGGCCTCGGACATCGTCTCGTCGGAGACCATGCCGGACAGACCGTCGGAACAGATGAGGTACCGGTCACCGGGACGCGCTTCGCGCACGGTGAGGCTCGGCTCGACCTCGTGCCCGGTGAGCGCCTTGAGCAGCAGCGAACGCTGCGGGTGCACCGCGGCCTCCTCGGCCGTGATGCGGCCCTGCTCCAGCAGCTCGTTGACGAAGCTGTCGTCGCGGGTGATCTGCGCGAACTGGCCGCCGCGCAACAGGTACGCGCGGGAGTCGCCGACGTGCGCGAGCCCCAGGCGGTTGCCCGCGAAGAGCACGGCGGTGAGCGTGGTGCCCATGCCGTCGAGATCGGGATCCTGGGAGACGAGCTCGGCGATGGCCGCGTTGCCGTTGGTCACGGCCTCGCGGAGCTGACCGAGCAGGTCGTCGCCCGGCTCGTCGTCGTCGAGCGGGGCGAGTGAGGCGATGACGACCTTGCTGGCCACCTCACCGGCCGCGTGGCCGCCCATACCGTCGGCGAGCGCGAGGAGGCGAGGGCCGGCGTACACAGAGTCCTGGTTGTTCGAACGAACCAGGCCCCGGTCGCTGCGGGCCGCGTAGCGGAGGACGAGAGTCATGGGCGAAGCTCGATCACCGTCTTGCCGATCCGGATGGGGACTCCGAGCGGGACCCGGAGGGGTGCAGTGACCTTAGCCCGGTCGAGGTAAGTCCCGTTCGTCGAGCCCAGATCTTCCACGTACCAGTCCTCCCCGCGCAGGGCGATGCGGGCGTGGCGGGTCGACGCGTAGTCGTCGTCGAGCACCAGCGTCGAGTCGTCGGCGCGGCCGATCAGGATCGGCCGGCCGTCGAGCGCGATGCGGGTACCCGCCAGCGCCCCGTGGGTCACCAGGAGCTGCTGCGGGGCCTTGCTGCCCCGCGGCTTCTTCTCCTTGTTCCGCCGGAACGAGGGCACCTGCACCCGCAGGCCGGACGCGGCGTAGAGATCAGAACGGACGACCCGCAGGGCGGCGAACACGAAGAGCCAGAGCAGCACGAGAAAGCCCACTCTGGTGAGTTGAACGACCAGCTCTGGCACTTGTTGTGTCCGCTCCCGACTCTGCCTGCAAGCCGCGGCGCGCGCGCACCGCGGATCCCCCCGCAAGACAATTCTGCGGGAACCCCGTTACCGGCCTCTGGTCAGCCCTGGGTTCGGAACACCAACGAAGAGTGACCCACCCGGATGACGTCCCCGTCGGCCAGCTGCCACGTCTGCACCGGAGTCCCGTTCACGGTCGTGCCGTTGGTGGACCCGATGTCGGCGAGCGTGGCGCTCTGGCCGTCCCAGGTGATCTCCAGGTGCCGGCGCGACACCCCCGTGTCGGGCAGGCGGAAGTCGGCGTCCTGGCCGCGGCCCACGACGTTCCCGCCCTGCTTCAGCGAGTACGTCCGGTTCGAGCCGTCGTCCAGCTGCAGGCTCGCCGCGAGCGCGCGGCCGGCCGCGGGAGCGGGCTGGCCGTAGCCGGGCTGCTGCTGGGCGTACGGGTCGGCCGGGGCCTGGCCGTAACCGGGCTGCTGCTGGGCGTACGGGTCCGCCGCCGGCGCCTGGCCGTAGCCGCCGCCCTGCTGGGGCTGGCCGTACTGGTCGTAGCCGCCCTGCTGGGGCTGGCCGTAGCCCTGGTCGTAACCGCCCTGCTGGGGCTGGCCGTAGGCGCCACCCTGCTGCGGCTGGCCGTACTGGTCGTAGCCGCCCTGCTGGGGCTGGCCGTAGCCCTGGTCGTAACCACCCTGCTGGTAGCCCTGGTCGTAGCCGGGCTGCTGGCCACCCTGTTCGTAGCCGGGCTGAGCGGCACCGCCGCCCTGCTGGGGCTGGCCGTACTGGTCGTAGCCGGGCTGCTGGCCGTAACCTTGCTGCTCGTAACCGCCCTGCTGGCCATAGCCCTGGTCGTACCCGGGCTGCTGGCCACCCTGCTGTCCGTAGCCGTACTGGCCCTGCTGGCCGTACGGGTCACCCTGGTCGTATTGGCCGTATCCGGGGGGCTGGCTCATTGCTGGGTCTCCTGCGTTGCTGGGTCGTGCCGACCGTGACGAGCCACCGGGTCCACTCGCGTGGGCGTCGGGATCGACGGACGAACGGGTCTTGAACTGTCCAGTATGCAGCGCCTCGTTGCGCTCGAGTGATACGACGACGTCACCATAGGTCTCCCAGCCGTGCTCGGCGAGGTGTTCGCCCACAGCTTGTGCGAGAACCGCAGTGACCCGCTGCTCGTCACCGGCCATCCGATCGTGGTCAGCCTGCCCCAAGGACACGATGTAGTGATTCGGGGCGAGCTGCCGACCTCCTGCCAGCTCACGAACGTTTTCCTCGCCTTCCCGCTCGAGCGCCACCGCCACTTCCTGCGTGACGACGTTGCCACCGAACATGCGCGCGAAGGTGTTCCCCACGAGGTTCTCGAGACGCCTGTCGAAGCGCTCTACCCGACCCACCTGGGGTGACCTCCTCGCACGTGTGCTTCCGCACCGATCCTATCCGGGAGAGGAAGCCTCGACACGACCCCCGCTGAAACCTGTGAAAACCCCCTGCTACGCTTTACTGGCTGTCAGAGAGAAGCAACTCGGGCGAGTGGCGGAATGGCAGACGCGCACGGTTCAGGTCCGTGTGTCCGAAAGGACGTGAGGGTTCAACTCCCTCCTCGCCCACCTTGGTCGAAGCCCCGTAGTGCTGGCGCACTGCGGGGCTTCTCCCGTTTGTCGGTCGTCATTGCTCCCGGGGGGCCGAGCCCCCCCGGACCCCCCACGGTGCGGTTGGTGCTGACCCAGCGTGGTCCAGACCCGTAGCGGTAGCGCTGAGCTGGGGAAATGATGTTTGTCATCTTTCTGGGGTGGGGAACGCATGGTGCGTTGGTGAGGTGTGCGTCTGGGGGTGGCGAGGGGGTGGGCGTCAGGGTGGGGGCATGGGTAGGGAAGCGGTTGTCGAGGTGGATGGGCTGAGGGTCGAGTACGGGTCCTTTGTCGCGGTTCACGGGTTGAGTTTCACGGTGCGGGCCGGTGAGGTCTTCGGGTTGCTGGGGACGAACGGTGCGGGCAAGACGTCGACGATGGATGTGTTGGAGGGGTACCGGAGGCCGAGCGCCGGGAGCGTGCGGGTGTTCGGGGTGGATCCGGCCAGTGAGCGCGAGAAGGTGGCGCCGCGGGTGGGGATCATGTTGCAGGAGGCGGGGTTCTTCGACGATCTGACGGTGGTCGAGTCCATTCGGGCGTGGCGGAGGTTCACGGCGGATGCGATGACGGTGGACGAGGCTGTCGAACTGGTGGATCTGGGGAAGGTCGCGGGTACGCGGGTCGGGAAGTTGTCGGGTGGGGAGCGGCGGCGGCTGGATCTGGCGTTGGCGGTGTTGGGGCGGCCGGAGTTGTTGTTCCTGGATGAGCCCACGACGGGGTTGGATCCGCAGGCGCGGCGGCGGACGTGGCACGTGCTGGAGAACATGGTCGCGGGCGGCATGGCGATCCTGCTGACCACGCACTACATGGAAGAGGCGCAGTACCTCGCGAACCGCGTGGCGATCATGGACCGCGGGCGGATCATGCGGCACGGGTCCGTGGACGAGGTGATCGGCGCGGACCACGGGTCGACGGTCACGTTCGTCAGTGAGGTGGCGGTGCCGGTCGAGCTGGCCGGGGTGTCGGAGGACGGCCGCCACTACGAGCTGAGCAGCACAGATCCACAGGCGGACCTGCACCGGCTGCTCGACTGGGCCGGCCGCGCCGGAGCGCGGATCTCGGACCTCGAGGTCCGGCGCAACTCGCTCGAAGACGTTTTCCTCAAGGTGGCCGACGAGGCCGCCCTCGCCACCACCGCGAAGGAGCGCTGATGACCGCCATCGCCCCCGCGTACGCCGGACCTCGTCGTTCACTCGGCTTCTGGCGCTACACCTGGTCGCAATTCCTGTTGTCGCAGAAGGTGCACTGGCGCGATCTCGGATTCGCGCTCACCGGTGTGCTCATTCCGCTCGGGCTCGGCATCGGATTGCCGGCGAGCCAGCACGGCAAGGGCGCCATCGCCGGCGTCGACGGCGGGGTCTACCTGCTGCCCGGGATGATGGGATTCGTTCTCGTCTGGATCGTCTACAACGTGGTGAACTCGGCGACCAGCCGACGCGGAAAACTGATTTACAAACGCCTTCGCGGCACGCCATTGCCGGACACCGCCATCATGACCGGCGAAGCGATGAGCGGATCGGTCACGAGCATCGCGCAGGTGGTCGTCCTGCTCGTTTTCGGGCTGACGTACCTGGGTGCGCCGGCTCCGGCAAACCCGCTGTTGCTGCTGGTCGGCGTGGTGCTGGGGGCGTTCACGTTCGCGTTGCTGGCGATCGGGGTGTCGGGTCTGCTGCCGACCAGCGAGGTGTCCACGTGGATCGTGACGCCATTCCTGTTCCTCATGATGTTCGCGTCCGGGATCGTTTTCCCGCTGTCCGAAATGCCGCACTTCCTTCAGGTGCCGGTGCAGTACCTGCCGTCGAGTTCGGTCGTGGAAATCCTGCGCACCGCGTATCTCGGCCGCGACTTCGCCTCGAATCCGGCGACGGCACAGTTGCCGCACCAGGTCGGATTCCTGGAGTCGTTCAGGGCGTGCGTTATGCCCCTGGGACTACTGTGTGCCTGGATCGGCGTTTCCCTCGGCCTGGGCAAGCGCTTCTTCAAGTGGGACCCGAAGCGGTCGGGCTGAGCAGGAGGAGACGTGGACCGGTGGAACCCCGGGACACTGGGCCGCGTCGTCGCGCTGCTGATCCTCGGGACCACCGCCGCGTTCACCGTCGAGGCGTTCTTCCTGTGGCTGAGCACCCACCCCCCAGTGCTCGACGTGCTCTTCGCGGTGCTGGCCGGCGCGGGTGTGCTGGCCAGCACCGGACGCATCGTCTGGGCGGTCGTGCGCCGCTCCGCCGCCCGCGGCGAGCACCTGGTGGACGTGGCGATCGCCACGAGCCTGGCGTTCGCGCTGCTGCTGGCCTTCGGGCCGGCGTGGCTGGCGCTGCCTTCCCTGGTCGCCGGTGTCTCCGCGATCAGCCTCACGGGGCTCAAGCGCTGGATCTTCCCGCTGGTCGTGCTCGTCGTCACGGCCGCTCTCGCCCTCTTGATGCAGGTGCCGGCGTACGCGGTGGCCGAGGTGCTGCTGCGGTCGCTGGTGACGATCGTGGTGCTGGCGGGGATGGGGCTGCTCGTGACCTACGCGGCCGAAGTCCACGCCAACCGCGACGAGCTGGCCCGCATGGCGGTGGTCGAGGAGCGGCTGCGGTTCGCCCGTGACCTGCACGACGTGCTCGGCCGTGGCCTGTCGGTGGTGCGATTGAAGGCCGAGCTGGGCGTGCGGCTGATGGACACCGACCACGAAGCCGCCCGCGCGCAGCTGGTGCAGATCGCGGAGCTGGCCGGCGGGTCCGTGACCGAGCTGCGCAAGGTGATCGCCGGCTACCGCCAGCCGAGCCTGGCCGAGGAGCTGCGCGGCACGTCGTCGATCCTCAGCCTCGCCGGTGTCCGCGTGGTCGCCGATCCGGTGCCCGAGGGACTGCCCGGGCCCGTCGCGGAGGCGATCGGCTCGGCCATCCGCGAAGGCGGCACCAACATCCTGCGGCACAGCGCCGCCGAGAACTGCCGCGTCGAGTTCGTGCGGGACCCCTCGTGCGTCCTCCTGCGGATCCGCAACGACCGTCCGCACGCCGGCGGCACCCGGGCCGGCCACGGCCTCACCGGCCTGGCCGAGCGGCTGGCCGCCGTGCGCGGCACGCTGGAGCACGGCGAGGTCGACGGCGATTTCGTGCTCACCGCCCGCGTGCCCCTTGACCTGCCGAGGAAGAGCTCATGACCTTGCGGATCGTGCTGGCCGAGGACCACGCCCTGCTGCGCGAATCGCTGCGCACGGTGTTCAGCCTCGCCGAGGACATCGACGTCGTGGAAGCCGTGGACAACGGCGCCGACGCGCTGGAGGCCATCCGCCGCGAGCGCCCCGACGGCGCCATGGTGGACATCGACATGCCGCGGATGTCCGGGCTCGAGGTGGCCGAGGCCGTGCGCGCCGAGGGGCTGGACTGCGGGCTGCTCGTGGTCACCAGCTACGGCAGACCCGGCTACCTGCACCGCGCGATGCGGGCCGGGGTGCGCGGGTTCGTCACCAAGAACATCTCGCCGGACGACCTGATCACCGCCGTGCGCAAGGTCTGCACGGGCGGCCGGCACGTGGACCCGGAGATCGCCGCGGACGCGCTGGCCGTCGGGGAGACGCCGCTGACCGAGCGGGAGCTGGACGTGCTGCGCCTGTCCGGCGCGGGGCTGCGGCCCGCCGAAATCGGCGCGCGGCTGTCGCTGGCCGAGGGCACAGTGCGTAACTACCTGTCGAGCACGCTGACGAAGCTGCAGGTGGACAACCGCGTGGCCGCGTACCGCGTCGCCGAGGAAGCGGGATGGCTGTGACCGACCTGCTTGAGCTGTACCGGGACCTGCACGCGCACCCCGAGCTGGCCGGCGCGGAGAAGCGGACGGCGGACGTGCTCGCGCGCGAGCTGACCGCGCTGGGGTTCACCGTGCGTAGCGGAATCGGCGGCAACGGTGTGGTCGCGGCGTTCGAAAACGGCGCCGGACCGACGGTCGCGATGCGGACCGAGCTGGACGCGTTGCCGCTCGCCGAACGCACCGGGCTGCCGTACGCGGCCGACGGTTCCGCCATGCACGCCTGCGGGCACGACCTGCACTTGACCGCCGTGGTCGGCGCCGCTCGCGAGCTCGTGGCGACGCGCGCGGAGTGGCGCGGCCGGGTCGTGGTGCTCGGGCAGCCGGCCGAGGAGACGCTCGAAGGCGCGCTGGCGATGGTGGCCGACGGGGTGCACGACGTGTTCGGCGCGCCCGATGCGTTGCTGGCGCAGCACGCGGTGCCCGGCCCGGTCGGTCGGGTGGGCCATTCGCCGGGGCAGATCACCGCGCCGTGTGCCGAGCTGGCGATCACCGTGCACGGCCGGGGTGGCCACGCGGCCGTGCCGCACCTCGCCGTGGACCCCGTCGTGCTGGCCGCGCACCTCGTGGTGCGCCTTCAGTCGGTGGTGGCGCGGGAGACGAATCCGGCCGATCCGGTCGTGGTCACCGTCGGCTCGGTGCACGCGGGCGACGCGGCGAACGTGATCCCGGACCGCGTGGAGCTCGGCGTGAGCGTGCGCGCGGCGAGCGACGGGGCGCTGGCCCGGGCGCTGGCCGCGATCGAGCGCGTGTGCCGGGCGGAGGCCGCCGCGTCCGGCGCGCCGGTGGAGCCCGAGGTCGTGACGGTGCGCTCGGCACCGGCGACCACGAACGACCGGCAGCTCGTGCTGGCCGTGCGCGCAGCGCACCTGTCGGGGCTGGGGGCGGACCGCGTCGGCTGGACGCCGCCCGTGGCCGCGGCCGAGGACTTCGGCCACCTGGCCGCTCTGCCGGACGGCGGGACTGTGCCGCTGTGTTACTGGACGCTCGGCGTCGGCACCCGCGGCACCAACCACTCACCTGACTTCGCTCCGGAGCCGGCGGCGCTCACGGACGGGTGGCGGGCTCTTGTCCTCGCCGCGCGGGCGGTACTCGCTGTAGCCGAGGAGTAGTCGCTCCGGCACCCATAGTTGATCTACCTTAAGGGAACCCTAGGAGAAGCCTAAGATAGCTGTCAGCTAACTACTCCACCTGGGTGACATCGGTGATTTTTACTCCACCTACGGCCGGATTGGGTTTAGCGTCACAGCCGTGCGAATCGCTCAGCGCGAATAGCACAAAACTGGGGAATCAAAAGCCTGGGGGGGCTTGCGTGATGAGAACTGTCATGGTTGCCGCTATCATAGTTGTGTCCATTTTATCTGGTATTTCCGCTGCTGAAGCCAGTGTCCCGGCGCCCCTGAGATGCGTGCCCAGCACGCAGTACGCGTACGTCGGCTTCGAGCTGGCGAAATGGGATTACGTCGGTGTCGACGGCGGGGAATACCGGTACCGGTACAGCTTCAACGGCTGGAATCAGGGCACTGTCACCTGCAAACCCAAGGCGTGAATTCCATTCGCTTTCTACACCTCTGAAGGGAGGTGAAGGGAATGCAGGAAAACACGACCGCCGTGGACGCGGTGGAGGAGCTGCAGGTCGAGGAGCTGGTGGAAACCACCGCGGCCGGCACCGCCTTCTGCATCGGCAGCGCGGGCTGCCCGTCCAGCGCCGGCACGGCGTCCAGCTTCGGCTGAGCAGTCCCACACCACTGATCCACAAACCCGAGGAGATCGAGATGAACGAGTTCGACAACCAGGTCGAGCAGGCGTTCGCCGACGACATCACGGTGGAGGAGCTCGGCGAGGTCGCCGGCGCCGGTACCACCAACACCGGCGGCACCATCAGCTCCACCACCTGCCCGGCGTGCATCGGCACCGCCTTCAGCTGGTCCTGAGAGGAAACGGTCATGGAAACGCAGGAAACGCAGGACTTCACCGAGGAACTGACCGTCGAAGAGCTGTCCGACGCCACCGGCGCCGGCTGGTGCGTCGGGTCGGCCGGCACGTTCGGCTGCCCCTCCAGCGCCGGCAGCTACGGCACCGTCAGCTCGCACTGACGCACTGAACTGAGCAGGGAGGAAAAGAAATGAACGAGGAAATCTTCGAGCCGGCCACGACCGAGCTCACCATCGAGCAGCTTTCCGACGCGCAGGCCGGCAGCTTCTGCCTCGGCAGCGTGGGCACCGCGGGGTGCCCGAGCTCGGCGGGCACGGTCGGCACCGCGAGCTCGAGCTGACAATCCCCCAGGACATCCGCGGCGAAACGAACCTCTGAAGGGAGGTTGTCATGGAGAACGTTACCACGCAGGCCCCACAGGTCGAGGAGCTCGTGATCGAGGAGCTCGCCGAGGCCGGTGCCGGCAACTGCTTCGGAACGGCGGGCAGCATCGGCTGCCCGGTGTGCTTCGGCACCTACGGCTGCGCCACCTGATCCCAGGTGTGTTAGGTCAGCTATTCCACCCACACCGCGTGGTCGCCGTCGAAAAATGATTCATGAATGAGCGGCGACCACGCGGTGCGGGAAAACACGTGCTCTGAAAGGACTGGGGGATGTCGGAAATCGTCCAGCGGTTGTGGCGGCACTTCGCACGCCTGGAGCCGTTCGGAATGCAGGCTCCGGATTTCTTCGCGGAGCTGGTGGAACAGGCGCCGGTGGTGCGCTTCGATGGAATGTGGGTCATTTCCGGATACGAGTTGGTGACCGGCCTGTGCACCCACCCCGGCTTCCCCATGGCGGCCCCCGTCTTCACCGACGTGGTCCACCGAGATAACCCACAGTTTGTTCGCTTCTTCGGCAGCACCATGTCGGTGCGGGCCGCCGAGGAGCACACGCGGCTACGCGGTGTGCTCACCGGGGCGTTTTCCGGCCGCCGGCTGGCCGGTCTGCGCGACCGCATCGACGACGTCGTCGCCGATCTGCTGGCCGAACCCCTGCGTCGCGGCGAGGCGGAGTTCGTCTCCGAGCTGGCGACGCCGCTGCCGGCCGCCGTCACCGCCGTGCTGCTGGGCGTGCCGCCCGCCGACCGCGACTTCGTCACGGCGCGGGCCACCGGGATGATGAGCCAGCTCGCCGCCGGTTTCCTCACCGAGTCACACCCCGAGGCGGGGACCCCGATCACCGCCGCCGAGTTCGCCGAGCTGCGCGACTACGTCGCCGGGCTGCTGGCCCGGCGCCGCGCCGAGCCGGCCGAAGACCTGATCGGGCACCTCGCCCAGGCGCAGGCGGCGGGCAAGCTGACCGCCGACGAAGCCGTGGACATGGTGCTGCTGCTGTTCATGACCGGGCTCGACACCGTCACGGCCGCGCTGGCCAACACGCTCGTCGTGCTGTCCGAGCAGCCCGACGTCGCCGCGGCCCTGGCCGCCGACCCGGGGTGCGGCGACCGCGTGTTCGCCGAGGCCATCCGCCTGCGCACGCCGGTCGCGTTCGGCTCGCGCCAGGTCGCGCACGACCTGTCCGTCGGCAAGCTCGACTTCAAAGCCGGCGACACCGTGATCCTCGCCTTCGCCGCGGCCAACCTCGACCCCCGCAAGTTCGACGCGCCGCTCGAGTTCCGCTGGGACCGGCCGATGACCGGCAACGTCGCGTTCGGCCACGGCAGTTACTACTGCCTCGGCAGCGCGCTCGCCGCGATGACCGCGCAGTCGCTGCTGACGGCGGTGCACGACCGGCTGCCGACCCCGAGCCGTCCGCTGGCCGAGCTGCCCTGGCGCGCGTCGCTCGCTTTCCCGACGCCGCGCGTGCTGCCGGTGACCTTCGCGCCCGCGCTGGCGGAAAGCGGTGCGCGGTGAGCACGCGCTACCGGTCTCGTGCCGGAGCCGAGTTCCGCCAAGTCGAGGAGTCCGACTGCGGTGCGGCCTGCCTCGGCATCCTGCTCGCCGGATTCGGCAAGTACCTGTCGTGGCCGGTCCTCTCGCAGGCCTGCGGCGGTGGCCGCGACGGCATCAGCGCCGCGACACTCGCCCGGCGCGGCCAGCAGTTCGGGCTGACGGTGAGCGCCAAGCGCGTGCGGCTGTCCGGGGCTGAGGCCGACGTCGCCACGCTGCGCGGGCTGGCCGCGCCCGGCGTGGTCTTCGTGGACAACCGGCATTTCGCGGTGCTGGAACGCGTCGGTCGCGGGGGCAAAGTGCGGCTGCACGACCCCGCGGCAGGGCGGCACACGCTGTCGATCGACGAGTTCCGCGAGCGGTTTTCGGGGCTGTACCTGGGTTTCCGGCCGGGTGCCGGGTTCGAGCCGAGTGGTGCGCCGCAGCGGGTGCTGCCGCGCGCGCTGCGTTGGCTGGGTGCCGGGCTGCCGGTGGTCCTCGGCGCGGTGGCGGCCGGGGTGGTCACGGCCGGGCTGACCGTGGTGGCCGCGTTGCTGGCCCGATCGCTGGTCACGGCGACCGCCGGGCCCGGGGCGACGTGGTGGCTGGCCGCGGTGGCCGCGGGTGTCGCGCTCGCGGGCTGGGCGCAGCAGCGGCTGGTTTCGGCCGCGTTGCTGCGCACCTCGCTGAAGCGCTCCACCGAACTGGTCGGGCACCTGCTTCGGTTGCCCGGCAGCTACTTCCACCGCCGTTTCACGGGCGGCGTCGCGGCGCGGGTGCAGATCGCCGACACGATCGCGCAGCAGCTGACCACGGTGGTGCTGCCGGTCGCGGTGAGCCTGGCGGCCGTCGTCGGGCTGCTCACGGTGCTGGCCGTGCTCGCTCCACCGGCCGCCGCGCTGCTGGCCGGGAGCACGGTGCTGACCGCGTTGTTCGTGCGGTTCGGCCGGCGGTCCGGGACCGAGCGGCAGTCGGCGCTGATGGTCGAGCAGTCGGCGCGGGACGGGCTTTCGCTCAACGTGCTGTCGGCCATCGACACGGTGAAGGCCGAAGGCAGCGGGCGCCAGGCGTTCGGCCGCTGGTCTTCGGCGCAGCGCAAGGTGCTGGCCGCGCAACGGCGGGCGGCGCTGGGCGAGCACGGGATCGGGCTGGGCGTCACGGCGTTGCACGCGCTCGGGTACGCCGCCTGTCTCGCGCTGACCGCGCTGGTCGCGCCCGGCGAGGTGATCACCGTGGCCGTGCTGGCCGGCGTGTGGCAGCTGCACGCGGGTGGGCTCGTCACGGGGCTGCACCGGATCGGCGGCCTGCGCAGCAGCTTCGCGGCGTACGACGACGTGGCCGGCGCCGAGACCGATCCGTCCGATGTGGACGAACCCGTCGCCGTCGGGCCGGGTCGGCTCACCGTGCGCGGCCTGCGCTACGGCTACGACACCAACACCGAGCCGCTGTTCGTTTCGCTCGACCTCGACGTGCCGCCCGGCGGCCGGATGACGCTGGTCGGCCCGAGTGGCTGCGGCAAGTCGACGCTGGCGAAGCTGCTGGCCGGGCTCGTGCGGCCGTGGTCGGGCGTCGCACTGGTCGACGGGCGGTGCAGCGCGGACCTGCCGCCGTCGGTGCGGCCGTTCCTGGTCGGGTACGTGCCGCAGCGGCCGGCGTTCTTCGAGGGCACCGTGCGCGAGAACCTGGAGCTCGGCACCGCGCTGCCGGACGACGCCATCGCGGCCGCGCTCGACGACGCCCAGCTCACCGAGATGATCGAGCTGCGCGGCGGCATCGACGCTGCGCAGGTCAGCCAGCAGGCCCGCAACTTCTCCGGTGGCGAACGCCAGCGGCTCGCCCTGGCCCGTGCGCTCGCCCGCAACCCACGCGTCCTCGTGCTCGACGAGGCGACCAGCGCCGTCGAAACCGCGCTGGCCGCCCGCATCGACGCCGCCCTGCGCACCCGCGGCACCACCACGGTCGTCGTGGCCCACCGCCTCTCCGAAGTCCGCGGCGACGACACGGTCGTGTTGCTCGACCACGGCGCCGTGCGCGTCTACGGCACCCACGACGACCTGCTCGCCCACTCCCGCGGCTACCGCGACATCGCGGAGGTGGCCGGATGACCACCACCTTGCCCACTGAGAAAACCCGCTCGTGGTTCGAGGAAACCGGCGCGACGGCGGCGTCGCTGCGCCAGGCCGTGGCGGGGAAGACCAAGCCGGAGACGGACGGGCCGCAACGGCTCGACGACAGTGCTCCCGCACCGGCCGCCGTCCGGCAGGCTGAGCCGGAGCCCGCCTTGCCTCGCAAGGCCACCGCCGTCCTGCCCCACGAAGGCAGCACCGGCCGCCACCTGCTGTCCTTCGCCGTTCGCGGCCAGCGGACCCGGCTCGTGGTGAGTGCCGTGGTCGGGTTGCTGGCGACCGTGTTCGGGTTCGTCGTGCCGCTGGCCGGGATGGTGCTGGCGATCGCGATCGCGGCGGACAACCGCGACGCCGTGCCGTACCTGGCCGGCGCGTTGGTCGGGCTGCTCGCGTTGCAGCTGCTGACCACCGCGGTCGTGGAGCGCGGGCTGCTGACCTTGACCGACGGGGCGCAGGACCGCCTCGAGTCGGCGATCTGGCAGCGTCTGCTGAGCCTGCCCGCGACGTTCTTCCGCGACTACCCGCTGCGTCGCCTCATGGGCTTCTCCGGCGGGGTCGGCCAGCTGCGCGGGCTGCTCGGCAGCGGCGGCCTCACGGCGGCGCTGCACGCGGTGTTCGCGCTGGTGGCGATCGCGTTGCTGGCGTTGCTGGACCCGTGGCTGGCCGTCGCGGCGGTCGGGATCTTCGGGCTCGTGCTCGGGGCGATGCTGTGGCTTTCCGTGCGCCAGCAGCGGCACGACACCGAGGTGCTGTCCGCCGTGGACGACGTGCAGGCGGCCGTGTACCCGGCGATGCTCGGCATCGACGACGTGCGGGCGTTCGGCGCTCAGTCCTATGTGGTCGGTCGGTGGAGCAAGGCGTTCCGCTCGCAGAAGCGGTCCGACGACGCCGGCCTGCGGTACGCGGAAATCGCCAGTGCGCTGGCCGTGGCCTGCTATCCGGCGCTGCTCGCGGTGCTGTTGCCGATGGCGTCGGGCCTGGGGTTCACCGGGCAGTGGACCGTGGTGATGGTCGCGATGACGCTCAACCTCACCGCCACCCGGCTGCAGAGCGCGCTCGTCGGCCTGTTCGCCATCGGGCCGGTGCACGCCCGCCTCGCGCCGGTGCTGACCACGCGGCCCGAGACGCCGGCGCGCCCGACCCCGCTGCCGGCCGCGCGCGGTGCGGTGGAGCTGTGCGACGTGAGCTTCCGCTACCCCGGCCAGACCCGTGACCTGCTCACGGACATCTCCCTGCGCATCGAGCCGGGGGAGTTCATGGCGTTGATCGGAGCGTCGGGCGCGGGCAAGTCGACGCTGCTGCGCCTCATGCTCGGCCTCGACCGGACCGAGCGCGGCAGCGTGCTGGTCGACGGCGTGGACGTGAACACGTGCGACGTCGACGAGTTGCGCACGCGGATCGGTTACGTCGCACAGGACGCGACGCTCATGCGCGGCACGCTCGCTGAGGTCATCTGCGGTGCGGCGGCCGAGGTGGATCTCGACCTCGCGCAGCGGGCGGCCGAGCAAGCGCAGCTCTGGGACGTCGTCGCGGCCCTGCCGATGGGCCTGCACACGCAGGTCACCGACGGGGAAAGCGGCCTGTCCGGCGGCCAGGTGCAACGCCTGCTGCTGGCCCGCGCCCTCGCCAAACGGCCCGCCGTGCTGCTGCTCGACGAGGCCACGAGCGCACTCGACGCCGCCGCGCAGGAGCGGGTGCGGCGCGCGGTCGACGACCTGCGGCTGACCCGGGTGGTGGTGGCCCACCGGCTCTCCACCATCCGCTCGGCCGACCGGATCGCCGTGCTGGAGCACGGCCGCATCGCCGACCTCGGCACCTTCGCCGAGCTGTCCGGCCACTCGACGGCTTTCGCCCGGCTGGTGGGCAGCGCCCGCCGGCTCGACTGAGGGGACAACCATGACGAAGAGCATCAATCGGATCACGAGGTTCAACCGGTCGCTGCGCGTGCTGACCGTGCCCGGCGACGCGGTGTACCTCACGAGCGAGCGCACGACGCAGACCCGGCTGGCCGGTGCGCTCGTCGAGCAGCTGGCCCCGCTGCTGGTCGACGGGCAGCACAGCCGCGAAAGCATCAAGCAGGCGCTGGCGGAAGCCGACCCGGCGCGCATCGACGTGGCGCTGGACCGCTTGCGCCGCAGCGGATACGTCGTGGAGGTGGACCCCGAGGTCGACCCGCGCGTCGGCGGCTACTGGGAAGCGTCCGGTGTGGACGGTGACGACGCCGTGCGCCGACTGTCCGGTGCGGACGTGCGGGTGCTGACCGCCGGCGACGTCGACGCGGCCGGGTTCACCGAGGCCCTCACGGCGCTCGGCACCGGCGTCACGACGGATCCCGAGGCGCCGGCCGGGTTCACCGTCGTCCTCACCGACGACTACCTGCGCCCCGAGCTCGCCGAGTGGGGCACGAAGTTCCACGCGGCCGGCACGCCGTGGCTGCCGGTGAAGCCGGTCGGCAGCATGATCTGGGTCGGCCCGGTCTTCGAACCCGGCGTGACCGGCTGCTACGAATGCCTGCGCGTGCGGCTGTCCAACAAGAACGTGCTGGCCAGCTACCTGCGCCAGCGCGGCGTGCTCGACAGCCCGGCGCTGGTCAACTCCGTGACCGGCACCGGCGTCACGCGGGACCTGGCGCACCGCCTCGCCGCGCTGCACGTGGGCAAGTGGCTCACCGGCGCGTTCGCCGCGGGCCGGGCCGCGATGCCGGCGCCGCCGGGCGGAGTGGCCGCGCAGTACGGCACGCCGTGGCAGTCCGAGGTCATCACGCTCGACACGGTCAGCCTCACGCAGGAGCACCACCCGTTCCAGCGCCGGCCGCAGTGCCCGCTGTGCGGGGAGCCAGACCTGCAGGCCGACCGCATGGCGGCGCCGGTGCGGCTCGAGCCGCGCCCGCGCATGGCGAGCAGCGACGGTGGTTACCGCTCTAGCCCGCCGGAACAGTTCGTGGCGCGCTACGAGCACCTGATCAGCCCCGTCACAGGCCCCATCAGCAACCTCGTGAAGGTGCCGCTGGAGGTCGAGGGCCTGCACACCTACACCGCGGGCCAGAACTTCGCGATCCCCATGGCCAACGCCAACGACCTGCGTGCCGGCCTGCGCAGCTGCAGCGCGGGCAAGGGGATGAGCGACGCGCAGGCCAAGGCGTCGGCCGTCGGCGAGGCGATCGAGCGCTACTCGGGGCTGTTCCACGGCGACGAGGCCCGCCGCACCGCGCGGCTGGCCGACCTCGACCCGGCCGAGGTCGTCCACCCCAACGCGCTGCACCTCTACAGCGACGACCAGTTCCGCGACCGCAAGGAGTGGAACTCGCGCCCGTCGCACTTCCACTGGGTCGCCGACGACCTCGACCCGCAGGCCGAGATCGAGTGGTCACCGGTGTGGTCGCTGACCGAGCAGCGCACCAAGCTGTTCCCGACCTCAGGCTTGTATTTCGCTTACCACAACCCGAAAACCCCGTTCCAGGCCGGCGCGAACTCCAACGGCTGCGCGGCGGGCACGAGCCTCGAGGACGCGATCCTGCAGGGCTTCATGGAGCTGGTGGAGCGCGACACCGTGGCGATGTGGTGGTACCACCGCCTGCGCCGCCCGGCGATCGACCTGTCGACGTTCGACGTGCCGTACTTCGCGCAGTGGCAGCAGCGCTACGACGAGCTGGAGCGCGACACCTGGGTGCTGGATCTGACCAACGACCTGGGCATTCCTTCCGTGGCCGCGGTTTCCGTGCGCCGCGACAAGCCCGCGCAGGACATCCTGTTCGCCCTCGGCGCGCACTTCGACGTGGAGGTCGCGATCGGGCGGGCGCTGTCGGAGATGAACCAGTTCCTGCCCGCCGTGATCGGGATGAAGGCCGACGGTTCGGGTTCCTACGCCTACAACGACCCGGACCAGCTGCACTGGTGGCGCAACGCGACCGTGGAGAACCAGCCGTACGTGCTCCCGGCCGAAGGCGCCTTGCGCACCCGGGCCGACTTCGAGCGCTACGAAAGCGCCGACGTGCGCGAAGACGTGCTGCGCGCCGAGCGGGCCGTGGCCGAGCGCGGGATGGAAATGCTGGTGCTGGACCAGACGCGGGTGGACATCGGCCTGCCCGTGGTGCGCGTGCTGGTGCCGGGAATGCGGCATTTCTGGCCCCGCTTCGCGCCCGGCCGGCTCTTCGACGTGCCGCGCGAACTGGGCTGGATCGATGAAACGCCGTCCGAAGACGACCTCAACCCGATTGCGATGTTCCTATGACCACGCTCGAACGCACCGCCGAACACACCGTCACCTTCCGCCGCGACGTGTCCGTGCTGACCAAGGACGACCAGGTCCTGCTCGGCCTGGCCGACCGTGCGGGTTACCGCCTGCGCGGCGTCAGCGCCCCGATGCTGGCGGCCCTGGAGCAGGTCCGCGCCGGGCTGCACACCGAGGACGAGCTGGCCGCCGAGCACCCGCAGTCGCCGGTCGCGACCGTGCTGACGAAGGTGGAACCCTTCCTGGCCACGGGTTTCCGCCTGCGCGGCGAGCGCGTGGCCGTGCTGGAGCGCACCGGCGTGACCGGGCTGCGGCCCGAGCTGCCGGAGCTGGCCGGCGCGTGGCTGCGGCTGGGTAAGTTCAGCCTTCTGCGCCGTCGCGGCGGGGAGCTGGTGGTGGAGTCGCCGCTGAGCAAGTACCGCGCGGTGCTGCTCGACGCGGCGCTGGCCGGAGCCGTGGCCGCGCTCGCCGTGGCGCAGCCTTCGTCGGAAGTGGACACCGAGTGGTGGCCCGTGGTGGCCGCGCTGGCGGGCGCGGGCTTCCTCGACGTCGGAGCCGACGGCGAGTTCCCCGTGGACTCCGACGACGTGCTGCGCCAGTGGGATGTGCACGACCTGTACTTCCACAGCCGCAGCCGCATCGGTCGCACCGACGAGGCGTTCGGCGGCCGGTTCCCCTACGTCGGCGAGATCGAGCCCCTGCCCGCGGTGGCGCCCGCGCCGGACGGACCGCGCACGGAGCTGTTCCGCCCGTCCTTCGACGCCGTGCGTGCCGCTGACCAGGGGCTGCAGGAAACGATCGAGGCCCGCCAGTCCATCCGCGCCTACGGCGAGGAGCCCATCACCGCCGAGCAGCTGGGCGAGTTCCTCTACCGCACGGCGCGCGTGCGCGGCACCTACGGCCCGCGGCCCGAGGCGCGGATGCCGTACGAGGGTTCGAGCCGCCCGTATCCCTGCGGTGGCGCGGGGTACGAGCTCGAGCTGTACGTCACCGTCCGCCGGTGCAAGGGGCTGGAGCCCGGCATCTACCACTACGACGCCGGCGATCACGTGCTGCGGCTGATCAACACCGAGGCCGAAGCGCGCGACGAGCTGCTTCGCGTGGCGACGCTGTCGACCGGCGGCCAGGCTGTGCCCGACGTGCTGGTCACCATGACGTCGCGCTTTCAGCGACTCGCGTGGAAGTACCAGTCGATCGCGTACGCGGTGACGCTCAAGCACGCCGGCGCGCTGTACCAGACCATGTACCTGGTGGCGACCGCGATGGGCCTGGCCGGCTGCGGGCTGGGGAGCGGCGACGCCGACGCGGCGGCGCGCGCGTTCGGCCTGGACTACCTGAAGGAGTCCTCGGTCGGCGAGTTCATCCTGGGCAGTGCCCCGCCCCAGCTGCCCGCCCCGGTGAGCGGCGACGGCGCGCTCGACTGGCGGGCCGGCAACGACCCGGGCTGGCAGGCCGAGGCACTCGCCGCGCGGAGGCGGTGACGTCGTGTCCGAGCTGCTCGTCTCCCGGATCTGCGGCCTGCCCGCCGGCGTGCTCGACGGTCTGCGTGCCCCGGAGACCGTCGCCCTGCTGGAGGAGGCCGAGTCCGCCGCCGCGCGCAAAACCGCGCTGGCGGAACCGGTTTGCGATGCGTTGCACGCCGTGATCGGCCGCGACGAGCTGTCGCGCGAGCAGCGGCGCGGTCTGATCCGGCTTCGTCGGAGCGTGTTCAACGAGCGCTCCGACGAAGCCGGCGTCAGGCTCGCGCGGGAAGTACTGGCCGCCGAGGAGGCGGACCGGCTCGGCGAGTGGCACCAACTGCTGGTGCGCGAGCGTGAGCTACTGGAGAAGGCGACGCGGGCGCTCGGCGCGGAGCTGGCTTCGGCGCAGCACGCCGTGGCTTCGGCCCTGCGCAGCCGGCCCGTGCTGGCCGGGCTGGCGCTGGCGAGCCCCGAGTTCGTCACGGCGTTCACCGAACGCGCTGAGCTGGGCAAACCCGGTGGCCGGCTGAGCCGCAGCGCGGTGTCGTACCTGGTGCGGACCACGTTGAAGCCGAGCCCGTTCGGTGCGTTGACGACCGTCGGCGTCGGGGACTTCGGCGGCGCAGTCGACCCTGGCGCGGGGTGCCGGCTGGTGAGTTCCTCGCGTGTCGCCGCGCGGCTCGCGTATGCGGCGCTGGAGGACGACCCGATCGTGGTGCCCAATGTGGACACTCGTCTGGTCGGCGCGGAGTGGCTGGCCGCGCTGCCCGTGCACCTGATGCGCCACGGCGTGTACTTCCGCGAGGATGAGGTCACCGCGCTGGCCGGGCCGGTGCCGCTCGACGCGCGGCCGCGGCGGTTGCGTGAGCTGGCCGCGGAGCTGGGCTGCGCCGTCGACGACGTGCGCCGGCTCGTGGACCAGGGGTTACTGCTGGTGAGCCCGCCGTGGCGGCTCGACGAACCCCGGCACTTCACCGCCTGGGGACGTCCTTCGCTGGCCGAAGCCGAGAAGGTCGTGGCCGGCAGCGCGGACGGCCGGCGCCGGGCAGACGCCGTGCTCGCGTTGCGCGGCCGGCTGCGAACCGTGCTGGCGGAACGCGATCCGGCGCGTGCCGGCTGGCTCGACGGGCTGGGTCTGGTGCACGAAACCGTCGCGCACGGCCCGGAGCCGGAGACCGCGCCGCCCGCGTGGGTGGCGGGGGAGCTCGACCGGCTCGACGGCCTGCTGGGCGCCACCGCGCGGCCGCGCGCGGGGTACTACGACCTGGTCCGGTTTTTCCTGCACCACTTCGAGCTTGGCGGCGTTGCCGACCTGGCCGAGTTCGCGTTCCGCGCGGTGCGGGACCTGGACCCGATGCTGTGGCTTTCGCGCTGCGCCGTGCCCGAACCCGACGTACGCGACATCGTCGGCCCGAGCATCGGCCGTCCGGCGCACTCGGTGTTCTGGCAGGTCGCGGGTGATTCGCTGGTGGTCAACCAGGTGCACCCGGGTTACCTCGGCGCCGTCTCGCGCTGGGCCGGCGTGCCCGGCCTGGCAGCCCGTGTCGAAGCGGCGGTGGCTTCGTTGCACGAGAAGCGTTTCCCGGGTTGCGCGGTGTACCAGGTGACCGCGCACGCCGACTGGACGGACACGCAGCGGCCGGCCGTGCGTTCGGCGCCGTGGCTGTCGTGGGGTGCCGAACGTCCGTCGGCCGGGCCAGGTGGCGTGTCGATCGACGGGTTCCGCGTGCGCCACGACCTGGCCACGGGCACGTTGGAGGTGCTCGACCCGGCCGGGCGGCCGGCCGCGTTGAGCTACCTCGGCGCCGTGCCCGCGCACCTGCTGCGCGGGGTACCGCGGGTGCTGCAGCTGCTGTCGGATCCGTGGCTGTCGCTGGGCCCGTGGGCTCCGGTGCCGGGCGCGGGTTTCCGCGAGCGCGTGACCGACGGGCGGCTGGTGCTGCGCCGTGCTCGCTGGGCGCTGCCGGCGTCGGCGCTGCCCGCCGTCGCCGGCGGACCCGATGTGGACTTCCTCCGCGCCGGCCGGATGTTCCTGGCCGAGCACGGTTTGCCCGAGCAGGTGTTCGTCCGTGGTCTGGCCGCGGGCGGGGTGCCGCAGGGGAAACCGCAGTGGCTCAGCTTCGCCCACCCCCTTGCGGCGTGGACGGCGTTGAAAGGCCTGGCCGGCGCGGGGGAGCTCGAACTCACGGAGGCGCTGCCCGCGGCCGGGGCGAGCGTCGGGCGCGTGACCGAGTTCCTGACGGTGGTGACCCATGCTTGAGACCTTGCTGCGGCCCGACTGGCGTTACTGGCGCGTGTACGTCCCGGACCTCCCGTCCGTCACGCGGCTGCTGAACGAGGTGGTGCGGCCGGTGGTCACTGAACACCCGTTGCGCCGTTGGTTTTTCCTGCAGTACATGGACATGTCGGGCCTCCAGCTGCGCGTTCGGGTTCAGGCGCAGCCGGATGCCGGTGCCGTGGTCGAAGCCGACTTGGACCGCCGCTTCGCCGAACGCGGCACGGAGGTCGTGAAGCGCTGGTACGAGCCGGAGCTGGCGAAGTTCCGCGGCCCCGACGGCGTCGAGTTCGCCGAGCGCGTGGCCCACCTGGGCAGCGACACCGCGCTGGAGTTGCTCCCCGGCCGCGCCTCCACCCACCGCATCACGCAGGCCGCGGCCCACACCGCCGCGATCGTCGAGGGCCTGCCCGCCGACCAGCAGGTGAGCTTCCTGCACCAGTACGCCTGGTACTGGTCGGGCCGCGGCGCGCGCACGGTCGCCTGGCGCCCGGCCGCGGCCACCGCCCGCCCGGACGACCCGGCCGCGGTGCGCCAGGCGGGCCGGCTGTTCGAGAACGTGACGCGCGAACTGGCCACCGACCGCGTCGGCAAGCCCCTGCGCCGCTACGCCGAGCGCTTTTGGACGGAGTACCGCGAATCGGCACGGCGAGTTTCGCCTTACCGTGCGGCATTCCAGCACGTCCACCTCATGAACAACCGGCTCGGCGCAGTTCCCGGAGAGGAGGCCCAAATCGCGCGGTTGTTGTGGGTGCGGCGATTGCGTAGCATCGGTAATTGATCGGGTAATCCGATAAAACAACAGTTGGGGAGAAATACCATGGACTCAGGCTCCAGCGGCGTTGCCGGCGGTATCGGCGACCCGGACGACGACCACCCGAACCCCGTCGGCGACGCCGTGGTCAGCGGCGTGCGCTCCGTCCTCGACAAACTCGGCCCGGCGGGCAAAAAAGCCGCCGACCAGCTGCCGAAGAAAAAGGACAAGTAAAGCCGCGATTATTCCGGCGAACGTGACCGCGCGCCGCGAGGGGAAATACGCGTGAACAATGCGGTCACGCACTGACCCGCCAACCGGCAGGGGCGCGGAGAGCGATCCTGACTGTCGCTCTCCGCGCCGGTCGGCCGGCTATTTCGTGCGAGCCGCGATCCAATCCGCGATAACGTCCACTCGCGACGTCGTTTCGACGGTCGCGTGAGGGCAGTCCGGGCCGGTCGTCTCCACGGAGATGAGCTGGCCGCCGCTGCCGGACGGGACGAAGTAGGGCGCGCCCGAGTCGTAGACGCATGCGCTGGTGGTGGGCGAGGGCGCGACGCCGCGGACGCCGACGGTGGTGCTGCCCACGGAGGCGATCTGCACGGTGCCCTGCTGCAGCTTCGAGGACGGCACGGGGTTCTTCGCCGTGTGGCTGCCCCAGCCCGCGAGGGTGAGACGCTGGCCGGCGGCCGGGATCAGGCGGTTCACGGTCAGCGGCGTGATGTTCGGGACCGCGCTGTCGAGCTGCACGAGGGCGACGTCGTTCTCCGCGGATTGCAGCACCTGCGTGGCCTTGCGGGTGACGCCCGCCTCCTTCGCTTCGTCGACCAGGCCGAGCGTGACGGTGGTCGGGTACGGCACCGGGCCGGACACGCGGTTGCGCTGCGCGTCGTGGAAGCAGTGGCCGGTCGTGAGGATCCACGTGGGCGCGACGAGGGAGCCCGAGCAGAAGCTCGTGTACGTGCTCCCGTCCGGGCGCGGGATGCTCGCCATGGTCAGCTTGGCCGTGAAGCCGTACTGGCCCGGGGCCACGTCGGTCCCGTCGGCGACGGCCAGGGCTGGGCCGGCGGTGAGGAGGGGCAGGAGGGCTGCTGCGGTGAGAGCGGCGCGGACGCGCATTCTTTCCCTTCGTCGGGCCACCGGCGGCGCGCCGATGATCGACCCTCAACGCTATCCAGCTACTTCCGGGTCAGGAATTCCCTTGTCGGGCGAAAGAAAACGGGCCCCGCGACCTGTGCGCGGAGCCCGTCTTCTGGTATCTGGGTGTCAGTGGGTCTGCGACAGCACCCAGTCGGCCACCACGTCGACGCGTGAGGTCGTCTCCAGCTGGTCGTGTGGGCAGTCGGGGCCTTCCGACTCGACCGCCACGATCCGGCCACCGTGGCCCGAAGCCACGAAGTAAGGTGCGCCCGAGTCGTAGAGGCAGGCGCTGGTGTCCGCGGCCGGCGCGACGCCGTGCACGCCGAGGGTGGTGGCCGCGACCTCGCCGACTGCCACGGTGCCCTGCTGCAGCTTCATCGACGGAGCCGCGTCCACTGAGCTCAGTGCTCCCCAGCCGGCGAGGGTGAGCTTCTGCCCGACCGTCGGCTCGGAGCGGCTCACCTTGAGCGGCGTGATCCCGCGAACCGGCTTGTCGAGTTTCGCGAGCGCGATGTCGCCTGCGCCGGCCTGGACCACGTCGGTGACCTGGCGCGTCACGCCGAGCTTGCCGCGCTGCACGGTGGTGCCGAGCAGCACCGAAGTCGGGTACGGCACCGGGCCGGAGATCGGGTTGCGGTTCACGTCGTGGAAGCAGTGGCCGGCGGTGAGGATCCACTGCGGCGCGACGAGCGCGCCCGAGCAACCGCTGTCGTAGTGCGTGCCGTCGGGCCGCGGGATGTTCGTCATCGTGAGCTTCGCGGCGAACTCGAACCGGCCCTGCGGCACGTCGGATCCGTTGGCGACGGCCGAAGCGGGTGCGACGGTGGCGAGCGCGGCCCCGAGCGTGAGCAGAGCCGCGGAAACAATCGCGCGAACGCGCATGTCACTTTCCCCCTGGTCAGTGGCACCGGTCCCGGCCGGTGATCGGCGCAGCTTAGCGATGACCGGGGTTCACTCGAAAGAGTTCGGGCAACCGGGCTGCCCGTGGAGCCGGCCCGGTTGCCCGGAGGTTCAGTTCACGCCGACGAGGTCGACGACGAAGATCAGCGTCTCGTTCGGCTTGATCACGCCGCCCGCGCCACGCTCGCCGTACGCGAGGTGCGGCGGGATCACCAGCTGGCGACGGCCGCCGATCTTCATGCCGGCCACTCCCTGGTCCCAGCCGGGGATGACCTGGCCGGCGCCGAGCGCGAAGCGCAGCGGCTCGCCGCGGTTCCAGGACGCGTCGAACTCCGCACCGGTGGAGTGCGAGACGCCGACGTAGTGGACCGTCACTGCATTGCCCGGCTGGGCCTCCGCGCCGTCACCGACGGTGAGGTCGGTGATCTCCAGTTCGGCGGGAGGGGGTCCGTCCGGGCGGTCGATTTCGGGCTTTTCCAAGGTCATGGCGCTCACCGTACCCAGCGGCGTCGCGCTGCGCCGATCGGACTAGGCCCAAAGAGGGGTTAAACGCGAATAGTCTTCACACTTCATCTACCCGTCGGTAGCGTGCGCTGGGTCACCCCTGGGGGAACCTCGTGGACGGGAGCTCCGGCATGCGACGACGCATCCGCACCCTGGCTGTTTCGGCCCTGGCCGTTGTCGCGGTGGGACTCGTGACAGCGGTCGGCGGCGCGCCACCCGCCTCGGCAGCCTTGCCCGGCAACGACTACTGCGCCGGCCAGTGCAACGACATCCTCCCGCCGGGGGAGAACGGCGGCGCGACGCTGGCGGAGATCCTCGGCAACAAGGCGTTCGGCACGCAGCCCGCGCACGCCGACGACCAGCTCGGCAAGTACGCCGACCTCGCCGGCGGCTACAAGACGCTGACCACCGACACCATCGGCAAGTTCTTCAACGACTCCTCCTTCGGCGTCCCCGCCGACCAGGTCGCGAGCACGCTCCAGCCCCGCTCCGACGTCACGATCACGCGCGACAAAGCCACCGGCGTCCCGCACATTCAGGGCACCACGCGCTCGGGCACCGAGTTCGGCGCCGGCTACGCGGCCGCGCAGGACCGCTTGTGGCTCATGGACATCATGCGCCGCGTCGGCCGCGGTCAGCTGACCTCGTACGCAGGTGGCGCGCCCGCGAACCGCGAGCTCGAGCAGTCGTTCTTCGCCGCCGCGCCCTACACCGAGGACGAGCTGCAGCAGCAGATCGAAGCGACGGCCGCCAGCGGCCCGCGCGGCAGGCAGGGCCTCGCCGACTCCCAGGCCTACGTCGACGGGATCAACAAGTACATCACCGATTCCCACAACGGCCGCTACTTCCCGGGCGAGTACGTGCTCACCGGTCACGTCGACGCGATCACCAACGCCGGCACTATCGAGCCGTTCAAGCTCACCGACCTCGTGGTGCTCGCGTCCGTGGTCGGCGCGCAGTTCGGCGCAGGCGGCGGTGGTGAGGTGCAGAACGCGATCGCGAAGCTCGCGCTGCAGGAGAAGTACGGCGTCGCCAAGGGCGAGCAGGTCTGGCAGAGCCTGCGCTCGGCCGACGACCCCGAGGCCGTGAAGACGCTGCACGACGGCCAGACCTTCGACTACGGCATGACCCCGGCGAACCCGCAGGGCTTGGCCTTGCCGGACAAGGGTTCCGTCACGCCGCAGCAGCTCGTCTACGACCAGTCGGGCTCCGCGACCACCGACTCGCCCGCGAAGGTCGACGTCAAGGCGCCGGCGGACCAGCAGGCGGCGAAAGGCATGTTCGACAACGGCGTGCTGCCCGGCGACATGCTGAGCGACAAGCACGGCATGTCCAACGCGCTCGTCGTCTCGGGTTCGAAGACCGCCAGCGGCCACCCGGTCGCCGTGTTCGGCCCGCAGACCGGGTACTTCGCGCCGCAGCTGCTCCTACTGCAGGAACTTCAGGGCCCGGGCATCAGCGCGCGCGGCGCGTCGTTCGCCGGCATCTCGATGTACGTCCTGCTCGGCCGCGGCCAGGACTACTCGTGGAGCGCCACGACGTCGGCGCAGGACATCATCGACACGTTCGCGCTCCCGCTGTGCGACCCGAGCGGCAAACCGGCCACGAAGGACTCGAACTACTACCTCTACCAGGGCCAGTGCCTGCCGATGGACACCGTGGAGCGCAAGAACACCTGGTCTCCGACGGTGGCCGACGGCACCGCCGCCGGTTCGTACACGCTGCGCAGCTACCGCACGAAGTACGGCCCGGTCGTCAGCCGCGCGACGATCGGCGGCAAGCCGGTGGCGTACGCGTCGCTGCGGTCCTCGTACTTCCACGAGGTCGATTCGCTCATCGGCTTCCAGGAGTTCAACGACCCCGACTTCATCCACTCCGCGGCCGACTTCCAGCGGGCCGCGAGCGACGTGAACTTCACCTTCAACTGGTTCTACGCCGACTCCAAGGACGTCGCCTACTTCAACTCCGGCGCCAACCCCGTCCGCAATTCCACTGTGGACCCGATGATGCCGGTGTGGGGCGACAAGGGCTACGACTGGCAGGGCTGGAACCCCGACGGCAACAAGGCGAACTACACGCCGGCCTCGCAGCACCCGCAGTCGGTCAACCAGGACTACTACGTCAGCTGGAACAACGCGCAGGCCAAGGGCTACGCCTCGGGCGGCGCCGACAAGTCGGCCGTGCACCGAGCCGACCAGCTCGACACGCGTGTGAAGGCGCTCATCAACAGCGGCACCAAGGTGACGCGCGTGAACCTCGCGCAGGCCATGGAGGACGCGGCGCTCGCCGACTTGCGGGCCGAGGAGGTCTTGCCGCTTCTGCTGCAGGTGCTCGACAAGACGCCGCTCACCGGCGCGGCGGCCGACGCCAAGGCGAAGCTGAAGACGTGGCTGCAGCACGGTCACCAGCGCGTGGAATCGGCGCCGGGCAGCAAGGCGTACAACGACGCCGACGCGATCCGGATCATGGACGCGTGGTGGCCGCTGCTCGTCACCGCGGAGTTCAAGCCCGCCCTGGGCGACGACGCGTTCACCGCGATGACGAACGTGCTGCAGGTCAACGAAAGCCCGTCCGGTTTCCAGAACGAGCTGCCGGGCAAGCACGTCGGCCAGCCGCACCAGGGTTCGTCGTATCAGCACGGCTGGTGGGGTTACGTCAGCAAGGACATCCGCACGGTGCTGGGGCAGCCCGTCGCCGGTCCGCTGGGCAGCACGTTCTGCGGCGGCGGCGACCTCACCACCTGCCGCACCGCGCTGGTCGACTCCCTCACGGCGGCCGCGGCGCAGCCCGCCACCACCGTGTACCCGGGTGACGCCGACTGCTCGGCCGGTGACCAGTGGTGCGCCGACACCGTGATCCAGCGGCCGCTCGGCGGCATCACGCACGACAAGATCAGCACGCAGAATCGGCCGACGTTCCAGCAGGTCGTGGAGTACCCGGCCCACCGCGGCGACAACGTCAGCAACCTCGCCGCGGGCAAGCCGGTGAGCGCCACGAGCGCCGAGACGGGCTTCTACAACTCGCCCGCGTCGAACGCCGTGGACGCCAACGCGAACACGCGGTGGGCCAGCGACTGGAGCGACAACCAGTCGATCACCGTCGACCTCGGTTCGGTGCAGCAGGTCGCGCGGGTGGTGCTGTCGTGGGAAGCGGCGTACGCGAAGGGCTACAAGGTGCAGCTCTCGGCCGACGGCGAGAACTGGCGTGACGCGGCCGTGGTGACCGACGGCAACGGCGGCGCGGACAACGTGTCGTTCACCCCGTCGGACGCCCGGTTCGTCCGGATGCAGGGCGTGCAGCGGGGGACCGGTTACGGCTACTCGCTGTACGAGTTCGAGGTGTACGCGCACTGAAAGACGTGGTCGGCTCGCCGGCGCGGGTGAGCCGACCGCCACATCACGGCTGCGAGGCCGTGGGCGCCATTGCCGATCCGGCCAAAAGTAGGCGCGTCCCCCGGGGCATACCGGAAGCCTGCGACGCAGGTCATAGCGCCATGGCTGTGGCCGGATCGGCAACGGTGATACAGCTACGGTGTCTTTCATGGACGATTGGACACCGCGCACGATCGCGATCGCGGCCGGGCGGCCGCACGGCCCCGGCGAGCCCCTGAACACTCCGATCGTGGCCACGAGCACGTTCGAAGCCGGCGGTGACTCCGTCTACGCGCGCTCCGACGGCACCGAGACCTGGCACGCGCTCGAAGAGGCCGTCGGTGCGCTGGAAGGCGGCCACGCCACCAGCTTCGGCTCCGGTGTCGCGACCCTGTCGGCCGTGCTGGACACGCTGCCGGTCGGCTCGTCCGTGGCGGTCCCGACGTTCAGCTACGCGGTGACGCGCGGCGCGATGCACCACGCGGAGAAAATGGGCCGCATCACCGTCACCGAGCTCGAACCCACCGACACGCAGGCGTGGCTCGACTGCGACGCCGACCTGCTGTGGCTCGAGTCGCCGACGAACCCGACGCTCGAAGTGATGGAGATCGAGACCATCGCGCGCGGCACCCGCGGCCGGGTCGTCGTGGACAACACCTTCGCGACGCCGCTGCACCAGCAGCCGCTGAAGCTGGGCGCGGACATCGTGGTGCACAGCGCGACGAAGCTCATCGGCGGTCACAGCGACCTGTTGCTGGGCATCACTGTCGCGGCCGACGAGACCATCGCGGCCGAGCTGCGCGGCGCGCGTACGCGCATCGGCTCGACGCCCGGCGCGCTCGAAGCGTGGCTCGCCTTGCGTGGCCTGCGCACGATGCCGGTGCGGCTTGCGGAGCAGACGAAAACGGCGGCACTGCTGGCTTCCCGCTTGGCGGAACACCCGGCCGTCACGAAGGTGCGTTACCCCGGGTTCGGGATGATGGTGTCGTTCGAGCTGGCCACGGCCGAAGCCGCCGACAAGGTGTGTTCCACTGTCCGGCTGATCCGCGCGGCGACGAGCCTCGGCGGCGTGGAAAGCCTGGTGGAGCGGCGTGCGTGGCTGCCGGGTGAGGAGCGTGTGCCCGCCGGTTTGCTGCGCTTCAGTGTCGGCCTGGAGGACCCGGAAGACCTCTGGCGCGACCTCGTTACCGCATTGGGCTGAACTCGGTCAACAATTCACGGAGCTTCGCCGGCGGGCCGGAAACTGTTACAGTAAAGGCACGGTTCCGCCGGCTTTCGTGTGTGAGCGCGGTGTTGAGCCACTTCATCGCCAGGGTCCGCGGGTTCGTTACCTCCATTTACGGTGCTTTTAATCACCGTCGAAAACGTTTCGTGTTCCCCCCATTTCTCCGGCAGGATCAGCGGACGCGGTGGGGGTCACCGCGCTTTCTTCCAGGGAGAACAACACGTGAAGAAGACCCTGGGCAGACTCGCGGGCGCTGTGCTCGCAGGCGCCCTGATCAGCCTCGCCGTCACGCCCTCCGCCTTCGCGCAGGACGAAAACGGCAGCACTCCGGCGACGTCGGAGACCGCCCCGGCGACCACCGACGCGCCGGTTACGGACGCACCGACGTCCGACGCGCCCACTTCGGACACGCCGAGCTCGGACGCCCCGACTTCCGAGGCGCCGTCCTCTTCGGACACCCCGCCCACCACCGGCGGGCAGCCGACCGACACCAGCCAGCCGGGCAACCCGGGCCACACCGGTGAGCCGAGCGACTCGTCGACCCCGACCACGTCGGGCTCCGAAGAGACCTCCACGCCGGAGGAGCCGCCGTACGAGGACGACATCGCTTACGGCGTCGACTTCGACGGTGGCCAGGGCCTGTTCGTGATCGCCTGCGCCGCGGGCGAGCCGACCAACGTGTCCTCGACCGACTTCGACCTGATCGAAGGCCCGCACCAGGACGAGACCGACGGCCGCTACTGGGGCTGGCTCGTGCAGCGCCACGACGGCGTGTCCTTCGACGCCGGCAACGTGACCGCGACCTGGACCTGCGGCGGCGACCAGACCGGCGACCAGCCGGTTCCGCCGGCGGGCGGCGCGGGCGCGGGCTCCGCGGGCACGACCAACGGTGACGGCAACTCGCAGGTCAAGTACGCGCCCAAGGGCGGCGTCGAGACCGGCTTCGGCGGCATGGCCGCTTGATGGCGAATACTGCGCCGATCGTTACCAATCCGACCACAGCCACGGCCGGATGGCTTCGCAGTAACGGTTACGTGCCGCGCGGGGGCCGGCCTACTTTTGGCCGGATTGGTAAGTGCGGGCAGGGCGTCGCGATCGCGGGCGCCCTGCTCCTTTCCCTGACGCTGAGCGGCTGCGGTTCGGATGCCCCGGCAACCGCCGCGAAGCCCGCGCCGGTGAGCAAGCCGGTGCCGGTGACCAAACCGTTCACCGGGCTGAGGCCGACGTCGGTGGAGATCCCGAAGATCGGCGCGAAGTCGTCACTGATCACCGTGCTGCCCAACAAGGACGGGCAGATCTCGGTGCCGTCGGTGAAGACGCCGATGCAGGCCGCGTGGTACCGCCTCTCGCCCGTGCCGGGTGAGGTCGGCCCGGCGATCGTGCTGGGGCACGTCGACGGCAACCACCAGCCGGGCATCTTCTACAAGCTCAAGGACGTCAACCCCGGCGACGAGGTCGACATCGAGCGCAGCGACGGCAAGAAGCTGAAGTTCGTGGTGGACCACAAGGACGAGGTCCCCAAGGACACCTTCCCCACGCAGGCGGTCTTCGGCAACACCGACAAGCCGCAGCTGCGGCTGATCACGTGCGGTGGCGTGTTCGACCACGCCGAGCACAGCTACAAGGACAACATCGTCGTGTACGCGAACCTCGTCTCCTGACCGTTCCCGAACGCGATCACGCAGCCCGGTGCCACCAGCGGCCGGGCTGCGGTCGTTTTCCAGGCCGGTTCAGAGCAACGGCGTGAGCAGCCCGCGCTGCTCTTCCGGCACATACTCCGCGTAGTTGTCATAAAGCGCTCGCCGCGCCAGCCGCGCCGCCAGTTCGCCGTCGGCCGCGCGCACGGCTTCCAGCACCTCGGCGTGGTGGCCCAGCCACGACTGCATCAACGCCGAACGGTCGCGGGCATGCGAGAGTTTGTCCTCGATCAGCTCCAGCACCACTCCGCGCACGACCTCGGCGCTCACCACCAGCAGCGGGTTTCGGGACGCGCGGGCGATCGTCTCGTGGAACGCCACGTCGGCCCGGCTGAACTGCGCGAACCCCTCCTGCGCGCCGGCGCGCATGGCCGCGAGCGCGGTGTCCAAAGCGGACAGATCGGCTTCGGTGCGCAGCTGCGCGGCCAGCAGGTGGGCCGAACCGTCGAGCACCATCCGGAACTGCAGCAGCTCCGCCAGCCCCACGTGGTCGGCGCGGGCGAGCCGGTGCATCGAGCGGTGCAACGCCGCCGGTGACGCGGCCAGCACCTCGGGGCCACGCGGGTCGCCGGGCCGCGACCGGATCAGCTCGGCGGCCTGCAGCACGCGCAATGCTTCCCGCACCGTCGAGCGGCCGACGCCGAACTGCGTCATGAGCTCGCGTTCGCCGGGCAGGCGCTCGCCGGGTTTGAGGCGGCCGCTGACCACGGCCTCCTCGATCTGCTCCACGATCCGCTCGTAGGCGCGGACCGGGGCCACCGGCTCGAACTTCATCCCTTGACCTCGGCGTCGTCTGGTGCCAACCTCAGGCTACTGGTCAGACCAGTGTACTTGCTTGAAGGCCGGTTCAGGAGGCTGAATGAGAGCCCGGCTCCACCTCGCGGCGCTCGCGGTGCTGCTCGCGGCGTCCGCCTGCTCGGCCGGCTCCAGCGCGAGCGTGTCGAGCGGTCCCGACACGCTGTCGGTGGGCTTCACGGCCGAGCCGGCGAACTTCGACTTCACCCACGCCGACGGCGCCGCCATCCCGCAGGCCTTGCTGTACAACGTCTACGAGGGCCTGGTGAAGCTCGACGCGCGGGGCCGGATCGTGCCGCTGCTCGCCAAGTCGTGGACCGTGAGCCCCGACCGCAAGACGTACGACTTCCAGCTGCAGCCGGGCGTGAAGTTCAGCAACGGCGCGCCGTTCACCGCGTCGGACGTGAAATTCTCGCTGCTGCGCGTGAAGACCGACTGGACGATCTCGATCAAGTCGGCCATGGACGTGGTCGACCACGTGGACGTCGTCTCGCCCGACCACGCGCGCGTGGTGCTCTCGAAACCCAGCAACGGCTGGCTGTTCAGCCTCACCAGCCGCGTCGGTGCGATGTTCAGTCCGACCGGCGTGGCCGACCTGGCGAACAAACCGGTGGGCACCGGGCCGTACGAGGTCGCGTCGCGCCGACGCGGGGATTCCATCGTGCTCAAGGAGAACCCGGCGTACTGGGGCCGCAAACCGGCGTACTCCACGGTGGTGCTCAAGTACATCGCCGACCCGACCGCGCTCAACAACGCGCTGCTCAGCAACGGCATCGACGTGATCTCCTCACTCACCTCGGCCGACTCGATCCCGCAGTTCCAGGGCGACGACCGGTTCACCGTGCTGCAGGGCACCACCAACAGCGAGGTCACGCTCGCGTTCAACAACCAGCGCGCGCCGCTGAACGACCCGCGCGTGCGCCAGGCCCTGACGTACGCGATCGACCGCAAAGCCGTGCTGGACCTCGTGTTCAACGGCCGCGGCACGCTGATCGGCAGCATGGTCCCGCCCACGGACCCGTGGTACGAGGACCTTTCCGGCGCCTACCCATACGACCCGGCGAAGGCGAAGCAGCTGCTCGCGGAAGCCGGCGTGAAGAACCTCAACCTGCGGCTGCGGATCCCGAACCTGCCGTATGCCGTGTCGGCCGCGCAGGTGGTGCAGTCGCAGTTGGCCGACGTCGGCGTGCGGACCACGATCGAACCGCTCGACTTCCCGGCGGTGTGGCTCAAGCAGGTGTTCACCGACCACGACTACGACCTGTCGATCATCCAGCACGTGGAAGCCCGCGACATCACGACGTTCGGGAAACCCACGTATTACTGGGGGTACGACAGCAAACGGGTGCAGCAGCTGCTGGCCGAGGCCGACAGCGGCACGTCGCAGCAGCAGGTCGCCGACATGAAGCAGGTCGCGCGCCAGCTGAACACGGACGCGGCCGCCGACTGGTTGTTCCTGTACCCCAACGTGATCGTGGCGAAGAACAAGGTCACTGGGTTCGCGAAGAACCAGGTCAGCGAGTCGTTCGACCTCACCGGACTGAGGCCCGCATGACGGTGAAGGTGCTTCGGCGGGTGGCGATCCTCGTGGCGAGTCTCTTCGTCGCGTCGATCGTGGTGTTCCTGTTCATGGCCGTGCTGCCGGGTGATCCGGCACAGGTCGCGCTCGGCGTCAACGCGACGCCGGCGCTGCTGGCGAAGACACGCGCGGAGTTCGGCATCGACCGCTCGCTCGTCACGCAGTACTTCAGCTGGATCGGCGGCGTGCTGCACGGCGACTTCGGCCGCTCGTACGTCACGCGTGAAGCCATCGGGCCGCAGCTGCTCGACCGGCTCGGCGTGACGTTGTGGCTGGTCGGCGCGGGCATGGTGGTGGCGCTGGTGATCGCGGTGCCGGTGGGGATGTTCGCGGCCGTGCGGCACCGCAAGCCCAGTGGGGTCACGGTTTCCGGGCTGTCGCAGATCGGCGTGGCGATCCCCGCCTTCCTCGCCGGGATCATCCTGGTGCAGATCTTCACGGTGCAGCTGCGCTGGCTGCCGAGCGGCGGATGGACGCCGCCGGACCAGGACGCGGGGCAGTTCGTGCGCGGGCTGATCCTGCCGGCGTTGTCACTCGGGTTGGTGCAGGGCGCGGTGCTCACGCGTTACGTCCGCTCGGCCGTGCTCGACACACTGGGCCAGGACTACCTGCGCACGGCACGGTCGAAGGGCCTGTTGCCGGCGCAGGCGTTGCGGCGCCACGGGTTGCGCAACGCGTCGGTGCCCGTCGTGACGGTGCTCGGCCTGCAGCTCGCGACGCTGCTGATCGGCGCGGTGGTGGTGGAGCGCGTGTTCGTGCTGCCGGGCCTGGGCAGCATGCTGCTCGACGCCGTATCGTCGCGCGATCTGCTGACGGTGCAGGGAATCGTGCTGGTGCTCGTGGCGGGGGTGCTGCTGGTGAACTTCGTCGTGGACGTGCTCTACACGGTGCTCGACCCGAGATTGCGGGGCTCGTGATGACCACGCTCACTCCTGTGCGAAACCGCAGCCTCGTGCTCGGCGCTGTGCTGGTGGCGCTCGTGGTGCTGGCCGCGCTGGTGTCGTTCGTGTGGACGCCGTACGACCCGGTGCAGGTCAACGCACCCGACAAGCTGCTGGGCTTTTCGGCCGAGCACCTGTTCGGCACCGACAAGTTCGGCCGCGACGTGTTCAGCCAGATCATGGTCGGCGCCCGCACCACGCTGTATGTCGGTGTGGTGGCGGTCGGCATCGCCGCGGTGATCGGCACGCCGCTCGGTGTGCTGGCAGGCCTGGCGCCGCGGTGGCTGGGCGAGTTCGTGATGCGCGGGAACGACCTCGTGCTCGCGTTTCCCGCGCTGCTGATGGCGATCATGTTCGGCGCGGTGTTCGGCGCCGACACGCTCACCGCGATGATCGCCATCGGCATCGCGACCATCCCGTCGTTCGCGCGGATCGCGCGGTCGGGGACGTTGCAGGTGGGCAGCAGCGAGTTCGTGCTGGCGGCGCGCGCGGCCGGGCGCTCGCGCGTGAACATCGCCGCGCGCCACGTGCTGCCGAACATCTCGGGCCTGCTGATCGTGCAGTCTTCGGTGTCGTTCGCGATCGCCGTGTTGGCCGAGGCGGCGCTGTCGTTCCTCGGCTTCGGCACGCGGCCGCCGACGCCGTCGTGGGGCCGGATGCTGCAGGAATCGCAGGAGCTGCTGACCGTCCACCCGCGGCTCGCGCTGGTGCCGGGCGTCGCGATCGCGGTGGCGGTGCTCGGGTTCAACCTGCTGGGCGACGGGCTGCGCGACCGGCTCGACCCGCGATTGGCGGCCCGGGCATGACTCTCACGGTGGAAGGCCTGCGGGTCGCCGACCTGGTGCGCGACGTGTCGTTCTCGATCGGCGCGGGCGAACGCGTCGGGCTGATCGGCGAGTCGGGGTCGGGGAAGTCGCTCACGGCGCTGTCGATCATGGGGCTGCTGCCGGACGAGCTGAGGGCGACGGGTTCGGTGCGGCTGAACGATCGCGAGCTGCTGGGCGCGTCCGAACGCGAGCTGTCGCGGTTGCGCGGCAACGGGTTGTCGATGGTGTTCCAGGAGCCGATGACGGCCCTGAACCCGGCGATGCGCGTGGGCCGGCAGGTGACGGAGCCGTTCCGCGTGCACGGCCGGCGGGGGCGTTCGGCGGAGGAACTGCTGGCGGCGGTCGGGCTGCCGGGCACCGCACGGGCGTACCCGCACCAGCTTTCGGGCGGGCAGCGGCAGCGGGTGGTGCTGGCGATGGCGCTGGCCAACGAGCCGTCGCTGCTGATCTGCGACGAGCCGACGACGGCCCTCGACGTGACGGTGCAGGCGCAGATCCTGTCGTTGATCAAGAGTTCGTTGTCCGCTGAGGCCGCGTTGCTGTTCATCACGCACGACCTGGCGGTGGTGGCGTCGGTGTGCGAGCGGGTGCTGGTGATGCTGGACGGGGAGATCGTGGAGCGCGGGTCGGCGCGGTCGGTGCTGACGGCACCGCAGCATGCGTACACGAAGGCTCTGTTGGCGGCTTCTGATCTGGAGGCTTCCCGATGAGTCCGATGATCGAGGTTCGAGATCTGACGCGGTTCTACAAGCGCCGGGATGTTCAGGCGTTGCGCGGCGTGAGTTTCGACGTCGAGGCCGGTCAGCGGTTCGGCATCGTCGGCGAGTCGGGATCCGGAAAGTCGACTTTGGTGCGGTTGCTCGCCGCACTGGATCGGCCGACGTCGGGCACGGTTTCCTTTGCCGGGCGGCGGATCGACAACCTGCCGGAGCGGAAGCTGGGGTTCCTGCGGTCGTCGATGCAGATCGTCTTCCAGGACCCGATGGGTTCGCTCGACCCGAGGATGCGGGTGCGGGACATCATTTCCGAGCCGTTGGGCCGCCGGTCGCCGGAGCGGGTGGCCTCGTTGCTGGCTGCCGTCGGCCTGCCCGCCGACGCCGCTTCGCGCTACCCGCACCAGTTCTCCGGCGGCCAGCGCCAGCGCATCTCCATCGCCCGCGCGCTGGCGCCGAACCCGAGCGTGCTGCTGGCCGACGAGCCGGTGAGCGCCCTCGACGTCTCCGTGCGCGGCCAGATCCTCGACCTGCTGGCGCGCCTGGTGGCGGAGTTCTCGCTGACGCTCGTTTTCGTCTCGCACGACCTCGGCGTGGTGCGGCACGTGTGCGACCGCGTCGCCGTGATGCGGCGCGGGGAGATCGTGGAGATCGGCGACGTCGAGGAGGTTTACGAAACGCCGCAGCACGAGTACACCCGGGAACTGCTGGCCGCCGCGCCCAACCTGCGCGCCGAGCTGGCCCGGCTGATTGGAGGGCCGAGTGGAGGGAGCGCGGAGGATGCCTGACTACCCCGAGGGACTGCCGATCGGCGCCGGTTGGGTGTCTACTTCGGACACTTCGGACGTGGTTTTCCCCTATGACGGCAGTGTGATCGGCTCGGCTCCGGTCGGCACGCCGGCGTTGGCGACGCGCGCGATCGACGAGGCGGTGGCTGTCGCGCGGGAGGTCGAGGCTCTGCCTTCGCGGACGCGTCGGCAGCTGCTGAACGACGTGGCCGCTGCTTTGCGCTCGCGCAGTGCCGAGTTCGAAGCATTGCTGGTCCGGGAAACCGGAAAACCGCTGGTCGACTGCCGGGTCGAGGTCGCGCGCACGATCGTCACCTGGGAAGCCGCGGCCGAAGAGGTGTCCCGCCTGCACGGTGAGACGGTCCCCCTGGACCTGCTCCCGTCGGGCGACGGCCTCGTCGGCTTCTGGAAACGCAAGCCGATCGGCGTTGTCGTCGGGATCGCGGGCTTCAACTACCCGGTGCTGCTGGCGTCGCACAAAATCGCGCCGGCCATCGCGGCCGGCTGTCCGGTGGTCGTGAAGCCCGCGCCGCAGACGCCCTTGGCCACGTTGTGGCTGGTCCACCTCGTCCGCTCGCTGGCGCCCATCCCGGCCATGGTGCAACTGGTCACGGGTGACGCTTCGGTCGGTTCCGCCCTGGTCACCGACCGCCGTGTCGGCGCGGTGTCGTTCACGGGCTCGGCCGCTGTCGGCCACCAGATCGCCCGTGACGCCGCCCCGACCAAGACTCTGCTGGAGTTGGGCTCGAACGCTGCTCTGGTCGTCGCTGAAGACGCAGACCTCGACGCGGCGGCTGACGCTGTGTTGAGGGGCGGCTTCTACGCCTCCGGCCAGGCCTGCATCTCGGTTCAGCGAGTTCTGGTCGTCTCTTCGGTGGCCACGGAATTCACGGCTCGGGTACTCGCTCGCCTGTCCGAAGTCGTCGTCGGCGACCCGCGCTCGGAGGCCACCCGCGTGTCCAAGCTGATCGACCCCCGCTCCACCGACCGTGTCGTCGAGTGGGTCGACAAAGGGACCGCCGCCGGAGCGCGGCTGCTGGCCGGCGGCTCTCTGCGTGACGGCGTCCTGGAACCGACGGTCTTGGCCGACGTCCCCGACGGCGTCGAATGCTGGGACGAAGAAATCTTCGGCCCCGTCGTCTGCCTCCGTACGGTGTCCGATGTGGACTCCGCCTTCGAGGCCGTCAACGCCTCGCGTTACGGCCTCCACGCCAGCGTCTACAGCCGCTCCCTCAGCACTGCCTTCCGCGCCCTCGACGAGCTCGACGTCGGCGGCGTGGTCGTGAACGAAGTCCCCGGCTTCCGCTCCGACACCATGCCCTACGGCGGCGTCAAGGACTCCGGCATCGGCCGTGAAGGCCCCCGTTTCGCCGTGGAAGAACTGACCGTGACGAGGATGGCGGTGCTACGCCCGTGAACTACGAAAACCTCTTCCGCCTGGACGGCCGCCGTATCGTGGTGCTCGGCGGCGGAAGCGGCATCGGCCGCGAAGCCGCGCGGGCGCTGGCCGCGCACGGTGCGCACGTGATCTGCGCGGACCGCGACGTTCCTGCCGCACGGGAGACCCGCGTGGCCGAGGTGTACGGGATCGATCTTCTTCAACCGGGTGCGGTCGAGCGCGCGGCCGAGGAACTGGGCGAGCTCGACGCGGTCGTGCTCACCGCCGGCGTCAACGTTCGCAAGCGGCTGCTGGACTACACCCGCGAGGAGTTCGACCGCGTCGTCGAGCTGAACCTCGGCGTCGCGTTCGAGGTGGTGCGGGCGTTCGGCGGGCCGATGGTCGCGCGCGGCCGGGGCAGCATCATCGGGTTCTCCTCGATTCGCGGCACCACCGTCGAGCCGGGCCAAGGCCCTTACTCCGCAACGAAAGCCGGCCTCGTGCAGCTCTTCCGCACCGCCGCCGCGGAGTTCGGGCCGTCGGGCGTCCGCGTGAACGCCATCGCGCCGGGCGTCGTCGAGACCCCGCTCACCGCGCAGATCAAGCAGAATCCCGGCTGGTACGACGCCTACGCCACCAAGGGCGCCCTCGGCCGCTGGGCGCGCGCCGATGAGCTGGCCGGCGCCGTGGTGTACCTCGCTTCGGACGCTTCGACGTTCGTCACGGGTTCCGTGCTCGCCGTCGACGGGGGCTGGACCGCCGTCGACGGACGTTTCGAACCACCCGCTTCGTGAATCGGAGGTAACGATGGAGCTGGCCGACCTGACCGCGGTGGACCTGGTCGCGGGCTACCGCGCAGGCACGGTGTCGCCCGTCGAGGCGACCGAAGCCATTCTCACCCGCATCGAGGCGCGCGAGCCGCAGCTGCACGCCTTGTACGCGTACGACGCAGCTTCAGCGCGCTCCGCCGCGAAGCAGTCCGAAGCTCGCTGGCACGCCGGCGAACCGCTGGGCCCGATCGACGGCGTTCCCTTGACGCTGAAGGAAAACATCGCCACCCGCGGCACGCCCGTCCCGCTCGGCACCGCCGCCACCGCCCTCACCCCGGCCGCCGCCGACGCCCCCGCCGCCGCGCGCGTCCGCGAGTCCGGCGCCGTGCTGCTCGCCAAGACGACCATGCCCGACTACGGCATGCTCACCTCCGGCCTTTCCAGCTTCCACACCGCGACCCGCAACCCGTGGGACCTCTCGCGCACCCCCGGCGGCTCCAGCGCCGGCGCCGCCGCGGCCGCCGCCGCGGGCTACGGACCCCTCCACGTCGGCACCGACATCGGCGGCTCCATCCGCCTCCCCGCCGGCTGGTGCGGCCTCGTCGGCCTGAAGCCGAGCTTCGGCCGAGTGCCGGTGGACCCGCCGTTCCTCGGCCGCGCCGCGGGCCCGCTGACCAGGACCGTCGCCGACACCGCGCTGCTGATGGGCGTCCTGTCCGCCCCTGACGCCCGCGACCACCTCAGCCTCCCACCGGCCACCCTCGACTGGACCGCGCTGGAGTCTTCGTTGCGCGGCCTCCGCGTCGGCCTCCACCTCGACCCCGGCGTCGGCCTCCCCGTCGACCCGCAGATCACCGCCGCCGTCACCGCCGCGGCAGCCCTCTTCGAATCCGCAGGCGCCGACGTCTCCCCGGTCGACCCCTTCCTCGCCCGCGAACTCCTCGACGGCCTCGACGTCTTCTGGCGCGTCCGCGCCTGGTCCGACCTGCTCGCCCTTCCCGACGACCGCCGCGCCCGCGTCCTGCCCTACATCGCCACCTGGGCCGAGGCCGCCGGTTCGGTTTCGGCCCTCGACACCTACCGCGGCTTCGCCTGCATTGACCGCATCAGCACCGCGGCGCTGGAGGCCACCGCCGCCTACGACGTCGTCCTCTCCCCGGTCTGCGCCGTCTCCGCCCCCGCCTTCGACGCCGCGTCCCCCACCAACGACCCCGCGCGCCCCTTCGAACACATCCCCTTCACGGTGCCCTACAACATGTCCGGCCAGCCCGCGATCGCCCTCAACTGCGGCTACACCACCGACGGCATCCCGATCGGCCTGCAGATCGCGGGCCCCCGCTTCGCCGACCTGGCCGTCCTGCGTGCTGCTGCCGCGTACGAAGGGCTGCGCCCAGAGCAGCACCCCTGGCCGGTCAGCTGAGGACCGACCGTCCACCTGGGATTCAGGCGCTGACCGCCGCTGCCAGCGCCAGCACCCGCTGCGCTTCCTCCACGTGGAGGTTCTCGATCATCCGCCCGTCCACCGTCACCACACCCCGCCCGGCCGCGCGGGCCTCGTCGAAGGCCGCGATCACGCGGCGCGCGTGGTCGATCTCCGCGGGGGACGGGGCGAAGATCCGGTTGCACGGCTCCAGCTGCGACGGGTGGATCAGCGTCTTGCCGTCGAAGCCGAAGTCACGGCCCTGGCGGCATTCGACCTCGAAACCCGAAGTGTCCTTCACATCGTTGTAGACGCCGTCGAGGATGACCTTGCCCGTGGCGCGGGCGGCGAGGACGGCGGTCGACAACGCGGAAAGCAGCGGCCAGCGGCCCGGGATGAAGGCGGCGTGCAACTCCTTCGCCAGGTCGTTCGTGCCCATCACCAGCACCGTCAGCCGCGACGACGCGGCGGCGATCTCCTCGGCGTGCAGGATCGCGACGGGCGTCTCGAGCATCGCCCAGATCTTCGTCTCCTCGGGCGCGCCGCCGAGCTCCAGGGCGCGCTCGATGTTGTGCACCTCGCCCGCCGAGTTCACCTTCGGCACGACCACGGCGGCGGGGCCGGCGGACGCGGCGGCCCGCAGGTCGGCGTCGTGCCATTCGGTGTCGAGGCCGTTGACGCGGATGGCGACCTCGCGCGTTCCGTAGCTCCCCAGCGCGGCGCACACCCGCTCGCGCGCGGCTTCCTTCGCGTCCGGCGCGACGGCGTCCTCGAGGTCGAGGACGAGCGCGTCGGCCGGCAGGGTCTTGGCCTTCTCGAGCGCGCGTTCGTTGGCGCCCGGCATGTAGAGCACCGATCGGCGGGGCCGGATCTGCGTCATGCTCGCTCCTCACGCGACAGAACTCGACGGAAATCGACGGTCGCCAAACCCTAATCCGGGCCGGTGTGACACCGCTGCGGCGAAGGTCACCGCCAACCGGGTGACCCCCTCCCACCTGCGACGTCCACAGTGGAACACGGCACGGTTGCGCCGAACGGCGTAACGCGCTGGACTCTTTGCCACGGTGGAGTTCCGGGCCGCGGGTAGCCGTTCATAGGCGGTCCGTAACGCCACTCACCTCCGGCTCACTCGGTTGGCCGCACGGTCGGGCTGAAGTCCGACGACCGCCTACCGACCGGTCACCGACCGCTGAGCGCCGCCGATCGCAGCCACTCGTGCAACGTGAAGACCCCGTGCCGCCGCACTGGTACTCAAGTCATGTGCCCGTTTCACAAGGCACACAGGGGTACAGGTTGTTGAAGGAGGCGGAACTCGTGGCGGCTACACCTCAGAACACCGAGCGCTCGACGGTCGCCGGTGGCGCGAAGCGCAGCCGGTCGATGCCGAGCCGGGTGGTGCCGCCGATCGAGCTCCCCGCGAGCGTCGACGAGCTGGCGCGCAAGGCCGCGGCCCTTCTGGGCTGGAACGGCATTGTGCTGCCCGAGGCGACCCTGCTCGGCCGCAAGGTCAGCATCGTCGCCCGGCTTCGCACCGACGTGCACGCGGAGCGGATCGCGATGGGTGTCGGTCCCGTCGCCGATCGCGCCACCGTCGACACCTGGACCTGGCCAGAGCTGGCTGCGACCGCACCCGCGCCGGCCGCCGAGATCATCGGCGTCCTCGCGGTCGCACGGCACTGGCGGACCGCGATGGCCTCCGCGGTTCCGTTCGCACGTTACGGCGAGGCCGCGATGGTTCTCCCATCGCCTGCCGTACTGACGGAAGACTACGTGGCGAACTGCCTGCCGCGCGCTCGCGCGTATGGGCTCGCCATCGCCGCAGCCGACCCCCACGCCCAGGTCGACCTCGACCTCGAGGGCCGCACCGAGCGCATCCTCCTCGCCGAGGACCCCGTGTCGCGCTGGGTCAACGAAATGGCCTACGACCTGCTGCTGCGCACCGCCGAAGTCCCCGCCGACGTCGACTGACCGACCTGCGCGGGCTTCGCGACCGGACTAACGTCGGAATCATGCGAGTCGTCATTGCCGGTGGACACGGTCAGATCGCCCTTCGTCTCGAGAAGCTCCTGTCCGAGCGGGGTGATCAGCCCGTCGGGATCGTGCGCAACCCCGATCACGAAGGCGACCTGCTGGCCGCCGGAGCGGTGACCGTGGTGCTCGACCTGGAGCAGTCCGATGTGGACGCCGTCGTCGAGGTGCTCCGCGGGGCCGACGCGGCGGTGTTCGCCGCGGGCGCCGGGCCGGGTAGTGGCGAGGCGCGCAAGGACACCGTCGATCGCGCGGCCGCCGCGCTGTTCGCCGAGGCGGCGCAGAGTGCGGGCGTCCGCCGGTTCATCCAGATCGGTTCCATGGGCGCCGACACTCCCGACGCGCCGGGCCTCGACCCGGTATTCCGCGCCTACCTGCACGCGAAGGCCGCCGCGGAGGAAGACCTGAAGGCCCGCGACCTCGACTGGACGATCCTGCGTCCCGGCGCGCTGACCAACGAGTCCGGCACCGGCAACGTCAAGATCGCCCCCAAAACCGGGCGCGCCGCCGTGCCGCGGGAGGACGTCGCCGCCGTGGTCGTCGCCCTGCTCGACGCACCGGCCACCGCGCGCCGCACGCTGGAGCTGATCTCCGGTGAGGACACGATCGCGGACGCGATCTCGGCGCTCTGACCTGCACCTCTAGGATTGGATCCGTACCCACCGGACCACAGAGATGGGGAATCCTTCCTTGCGGGACATCGCGGTTTTCAGCGGTAGCGCTCATCCCGAACTGGCGGCGGAGATCTGCACCCACCTCGGGGTGCCGCTGCTCCCGGTGCAAGTCGAACGCTTCGCCAACGACTGCCTCCAGGTGCAGCTGCAGGCCAACTGCCGCGAGCGCGACGTCTTCATCATCCAGCCGCTGGTGAAGCCGGTGCAAGAGCACCTGGTGGAGCTGCTGCTGATGCTCGACGCGGCGCGCGGCGCGTCGGCGGCCCGCATCTCCGTGGTGATGCCGCACTACGCGTACGCGCGCTCGGACAAGAAGGACGCGCCGCGCATCTCCATCGGCGGCCGGCTCGTGGCCGACCTCATGGTCACCGCCGGCGCCGACCGCGTGCTCGCGATGACGCTGCACTCGCCGCAGGTCCACGGCTTCTTCTCGGTGCCCGTCGACCACCTGCACGCGCTGCACGAGCTGGCCCGGCACTTCCGGCAGTACGACCTGTCCAACGCCACCGTCGTCTCGCCCGACCTGGGCAACGCGAAGGAAGCCGCGCATTTCGCGCGGCTGCTCGGCGCGCGCGTCGCGTCGGGCACGAAGCAGCGCTACGCCGACGACCGCGTGGAGATCACCTCGGTGATCGGCGACATCACCGGCCGCGACGTGATCGTGCTCGACGACGAGATCGCTCGCGGCAGCACCGTGCTGGAGCTGCTCGACCGCCTGCGAGAGCTGAAGCCGCGCACGATCCGCGTCGCCTGTACCCACGGGTTGTTCGCCGACAAGGCGATCGACCGGATCGGCAGCCAGGAAGACGTGCTGGAGATCGTCTGCACGAACACGGTGCCGGTCGCGGTCGAGGAGCGCAGCGAGAAGCTGAAGATCCTGTCGATCGCGCCGGCGATGGCCGAGGCGATGCGGCGGATCCACAATGGCGAGTCGGTCAGCTCGCTGTTCGAGCCGATCTGATCAGACCGGTTTGATCAGGCCGGTTTTGATCAGATCGAGCCGAGCACCCGGTCCAGGTAAGTGTTGGTGAACGTGCCGGCCGGGTCACACTCCTTGCGCACGCTCAGGAAATCGTCGAAGTGCGGGTAGCGCGTGCGCAGGGTGTGGGCGTCGAGGTCGTGCATTTTGCCCCAGTGCGGGCGGCCGCCGAACTGCGCGACGATCGCCTCGAAGCCCGCGAAGTACTCGCGGTAGGGCATGCCGACGAACTGGTGGATGGCGATGTAGGCCGAGTCGCGGCCGTTCGCCGTGGACAGCCAGATGTCGTCGGCCGCGGCCACGCGCACCTCGACGGGGAACATCACCGGGTTCTCGAGCCGCGGCACGAGCGCGCGCAGCTCGGCAAGCACGTCGAGCAGTGATTCACGTGGAACCGCGTATTCCGACTCCACGAACCGCACGCCGCGGTGCGTCACGAACACGCGGTGCGAGAGGTCGCTGTACTCGCGCGCCGAAAGCACCTGCGCGGCGAACCCGCCGAGCGGCTGCACGAGCTTCGGCACCGCGCGGCCGAGCCGGCAGATGCCGCCGAACGCGACGTTCTCCGTGAGCTCGTAGTCCACGAACTGGCGCAGCTTCGACAGCGGCTTGCGCTCGGTGCCCAGTGGCTGCCGGTTGTTGCGCTTGACCAGGGCGTTCTTGCCGTAGGGGAACCAGTAGAACTCGAAGTGGTCGCACGCGGCGGCGAACTCGTCGAAGCCTTCGAGCACCTGCTCCAGCGGCTCAGGCCGTTCCTGTGCGGTCAACACGAACGAGGGTTCACACTGCAGGGTGACGGTGGTGATCACGCCGAGAGCCCCGAGGCCGACGCGGGCGGCGTTGAACAGGTCCGGGCGCTCGTCGGCGGAGCAGGTGACGACGGAGCCGTCGGCGAGCACGAGCTGCAGCCCGACGATCTGAGCCGAGATGCCGCCGAAGCGCGCGCCGGTGCCGTGGGTGCCGGTGGAAATCGCGCCGGCGATGGTCTGTGCGTCGATGTCGCCGAGGTTCGTCATGGCCAGGCCGAGGCCGTCGAGTTCGGCGTTGAGCTGCTTGATCGTGGTTCCGGCGCGCACGGTCACGCGATGGGTTTCGAGGTCGGCCGTCTCGATGCCGGTCCAGCGCGTGAGGTCGAGCGCGTCGCTTTCGGCGACGGCGATGGCCGTGAAGGAGTGGCCGCTGCCCCACGGCCGCACGCGGCGGCCGGCGTCGGCGATACCGCTCACAACATCGGCGACCTCCGCCGTGCTGCGGGGCCGGTGCACCCGTTGCGGGGAGGCCTTGGCGGTGCCGGCCCAGTTGCTCCACGGAGTCATCGCGCACCTTGTCGTCGCTGAGCTGAGTGTCCTTACGGTAGTTGCTGGAACAGTAAGTGAATGAGATTCGCGTTTCAAGCGTTGTTGTCGTACCGTAAGTCCGTGACCACCTCTCCGAACGGCTACGACCTCGCGACGAAGGACCTCGATCCGCCCTTCGCGATCGTCGACCTGGACGCGTTCGACGCGAACGCCGACGACCTCGTGCGTCGTGCCGCCGGCAAGCCGATCCGGGTGGTCAGCAAGTCGGTCCGGTGCCGCTACCTGCTGGAACGCGTGCTCGGGCGTGACGGCTTCGAGGGCCTGATGTGCTACTCGCTCGCCGAGGCCGTGTGGCACGTGGAGCAGAGCACGACGCGCGACATCGTCGTGGCCTACCCGACAGCCGACTACGAGGCCCTGCGCCGCCTCGCCGCGTCGGACGAAGCGCGCGCGGCCATCACGATCATGGTGGATTCCACCGAGCACCTGGACCTCGTCGACGCCGCCCTCGGCCACGGCCACCCGGACATCCGCGTGTGCCTCGAGTTGGATGCGTCATGGCGCCCGCTGCCCGGCGTCCACGTCGGCACGCGGCGCTCGCCGGTGTTCACCGTGAAACAAGCCGTGTCCTTCGCCCGCGAAATCGCCGCGCGGCCGGGCTTCGTGCTGAAGGGCCTGATGGCGTACGAAGGCCAGATCGCCGGCCTCGGCGACGCGGCCGGCAGCGGCGTGTCCAACTCCGTGATCGGCTGGATGCAGCGCCGCTCAGCCGCCGAGATCTCGCGCCGCCGCGGCGCCGTCGTCCGCGCCGTGCGCGACATCGCCGACCTCGAGTTCGTCAACGGCGGCGGCACCGGCAGCATCGAAACGACCGGCGCGGAACCCGCCGTCACCGAAATCGCCGCCGGCTCAGGCCTCGTCGCCCCTACGCTCTTCGACGGCTACTCCCGCTTCCACCCGCGCCCCGCCGCGCTCTTCGCGCTGCCCGTCGTCCGCCGCCCGGCCCGCGATGTCGCCACCCTGTTCGCCGGCGGCTACATCGCCTCGGGCCCCGCGGGCGCCTCGCGCGTCCCCTCGCCCTACTTCCCGGCCGGTCTGAAACTCCTCGGCTTCGAAGGCGCCGGCGAGGTCCAAACCCCCGTCACCGGCCCCGCCGCCCGTGACTTGCGGCTAGGCGACCGCGTTTGGCTGCGCCACGCCAAGGCCGGCGAACTCGCCGAACGCTTCGACGCCTACCACCTCCTCCGCGGCGACCAACTGGACCGCACCGTGCCGACTTACCGCGGGGAACACAAGAACTTCGGCTGAGGCACCACCACGACCTGGAACTCGTCCCCGCACACAACCCGGAGACCTCAGCGGCCGAGTTGTCCACAGCGGACACGAGTTGTGGACAACTCCTGTGGACAAACCGAAAAGCTTGCGCCTCCCACAGGGGGAGCAGGCAGGCTGGTCTCTGTGGATGACGACGAAGTTCTCTCGATCGGCGAGCTGGCCCGGCGGTCCAGGTTGTCGGTCAAGGCGGTCCGCTACTACTCCGACCTCGGGCTGGTTCCCACGGCCGGCCGGGATTCGGCCGGGCGTCGGCGGTACAGCGCGGATGCCGTGGCGCGGCTCGGGGTGGTCCGGACCTTGAGAGCGCTCGGGGTTGGGCTGAAGACCATTCGAGCCGTCGTCGGACGAGAAGCAGAGTTGAGTGACGTCGCGGCCGGCGAGGCTGAGGCGATCGAAGCGTGGATCAAGGTGCTCCAGGCGCGGCGCGCGGTTCTGCTGGCCGTCGCGCGCAACGGGGTTGGCTGGGAGGAGATCGAGATGGTGCACGAGCTGGCCGCGATGTCGGCACAAGAGCGGCAGAACCTGATCAAGAAGTTCCTCTACGAGGTCTTCGGCGGGTTGGACGCGCGGCTGGCGGGCATCGAACGCACCCTCACCCCCGAGCTCCCCGAGGATCCCACCCCCGAACAGGTCGACGCCTGGGTCGAGCTCGCCGAGCTCACCCAAGACGCGGAGTTCCGCACCGCACTCCGCGACCTGGCCGCCGCCCAGCCCCGCACCCCAACGCCGGTCCGAGACGTCATCGCCAAGGTCGCCGGAATCAACCTCGAAGCAGACCCCCACGGGCCAGACGGCGCCGAAGCCCTCCACCACATCAACCCGACCCCGGCAGACCTGGCCCGCATCCGCCAAGCCCAAGACCCCCGCCGAGACCGCTATCTCCGGCTACTGGCCACCATCAACGGCTGGGCCGCACCAACTCCACTCAGCCCAGCCCTCGAGTGGTTTGAAAAAGCCACCCGCCATCACTCGCCGAACTTGCTCGCCAGGTAACCCTTCACCACGTGCTTCGCCTCCGCGACGATCCGCTCGTCGCCCTGCGGGTCCCGCCGGAACGCGAGCTTCAGCAGCGCGTCCGCGGTCTCGTTGGCAATGGCGATGGCGAACCGGAGCTCATCCGCCGGCCGGTCGACCTGCACCCGCAGGATGTCCACCAGCGAGTCGACGATCACGGAGTTGTTGTCGCGCTCCTCGTCGAGGAGCTGGACGTCGATGACGTCACCGAAGTGGACCTTGGAGAAGCCCGGGACCTCGCGGTGCATCCGCAGGTAGATGTCGAGCACGGAGTCGACGATGTTCCACCAGTGCTCGGGGTTGAGCTCCTTCAGCCGTTCGTTCACGGCGGCCACGAAGCGCTCGAGGTTGCGCTGCGTCAGCGCCTGGACGACGGCTCGCTTGTCGGGGAAGAACTGGTACAGCGAGCCCACCGCGACGTTCGCGCGTTTGGCGATCAGCGTGGTCGTCAGCGCGTCGTAGCCGAGCTCGTCGATGAGCTGAGCGCTGGCGTCGAGCATCTGCTCGACGCGCTTGGCGCTGCGCTGCTGCACGGGCTTGCGCCGCAGCGGAGTGGTCTCCGCCTGGGTCTCCGACACTGTCGTTCCTCGGTCTTTCTCGCTGTTCTTGCGCTCCCCGTCCCGCCGGCAGCGGCGGAACCACTCGTCTGATCTGGGACTTTAGCGCCCTTGCGGGCTTCCCCCTGGACGAGTGACTACCTAGCATATGAGAACTTTTCACGTTCACCCGACCGGGTGGCCGGATGAGAAAGGTGTGTTCCGCCGGTGGACTATCCGACCTTCCCGCCCGAATTCCTGTGGGGTGTCTCGACCTCGGCGTTCCAGATCGAAGGCGCCACGGCCGAAGCCGGCCGCGGACCGTCCATCTGGGACACCTTCACCGCGACCGACGGCAAGATCGCCCGCGGTGAGGACGCCAAGGTAGCGGCGGACCACTACCACCGCTACTCCGAAGACATCGCCCTGATGGCGGAACTCGGTGTGGGTGCCTACCGGATGTCCATCGCCTGGCCGCGCATCCAGCCGACCGGCACCGGCAAGCCGAACGCCGAAGGTCTCGCCTTCTACGACAAGCTCATCGACGACGTGTGCGCCGCCGGCATCGCGCCCGCCGTCACGCTGTACCACTGGGACACACCCCAAGCGCTCGAAGACGACGGCGGCTGGCTCAACCGCGACACTGCGCACCACTTCGCCGAGTACGCCGCCATCCTCGGCGAGCGCTTCGCCGACCGGGTGAAGCTGTGGATCCCGCTCAACGAGCCGATGGTCATGTCGATCTACGGCTACGGCATCGGCGAGTACGCGCCCGGCCAGTTCCTCCTGCTCGACGCGCTCCCGACGGCCCACCACCAGAACCTCGCCCACGGTCTCGCCACCCAGGCGCTGCGGGCCGCGGGCGCCGAGAGCATCGGCACGGCCAACAACCACTCACCCATCTGGCCCGCCGACGAAGACGAGGAGACCGAAGCCGCCAAAACCTGGCTCGACGCCCTCCTCAACCGCACCTTTGCCGATCCGGTCCTGCTCGGCACCTACCCCGAGCAGATCCACCCGCACCTGCCCGACGGCTTTGAAAAAGACCTGCCCACCATCCACCAGTCGCTCGACTTCTACGGCGTCAACTACTACGAGCCCCAAGGCGTCGCGGCACCCGGCGAGGGGAATCCCCTTCCGTTCGAGCTGCGCCCGGTCGAGGGTTACCCGGTGACCACCAACGACTCGCCGATCGTGCCCCAGGGCCTGCGCGAGTTGCTGGTGTCGTTCCAGGACCGCTACCGCGAGCACCTCCCACCCGTGTACATCACGGAAAACGGTTGCAGCTTCGCCGACGCACCCGATGAACACGGCCAGGTCCACGACCCTGAACGCATCGACTTCCTCGACGGCCACCTCCAGGCCGTGCGCGAGGCGATGAACGCCGGCGTCGATGTGCGCGGCTATTTCGTCTGGTCCCTGCTCGACAACTTCGAATGGTCGAAGGGCTACGCACCCCGCTTCGGGCTCGTGCACGTGGACTACGAGACTCAGCGCCGCACACCGAAGGACTCCTTCGCCTGGTACCGAAAGCTGGTCCGCCATGAGTGACACGACCACCAACCGGCTTCCGGAAGCGCTCGCCGAACCGCTCACACGGGTGCGGCGGGGCTGGATGAGCCTGCTGTTCTTCGCGAACATCGCGATGTGGCTCGGCATCTACGCGCCGATCCAGGTCCTCCTGCCGCAGCAGGCCGAGCTGCTCGACGCCGCGAACAAGGAGACCGTGTTCGGCGTGGTCACGGGCGTCGGCGCGGCGGTGGCGCTCGTCGCGAACCCGCTGGTCGGCCTCTTGTCCGACCGCACGGTCTCGCGCTTCGGCCGCCGCCACCCGTGGACCGTCCTGGGTGCGGTCCTCGGCGCGGCCGGGCTGCTGGTGCTGGCCGGGGCACCCAACGTCGTCGTGATGACCATCGGCTGGTGCCTGGTGCAGGCCGGGCTCAACGGCATGCTCGGCGCCACGCTCATCTGCGGCGTCGCCGATCGCGTGCCGGTCGGTCAGCGTGCGCAGGTCGGTGGCCTGATCGGCATCGCGCAGATGCTCGGCACGGTGCTCGGCGCCGTGGTGGTCGTGGTGATGCTCGACGTGGCGGGCCTGCCGCTGGGGTACGCGGTGTGCGCGGTGATCGTGCTCGGCGGGGCCGGCGCGTTCGTGTTCCGCACGCCCGACGCGCGCCTGCCCCTGGAGTTCCGGTCCAGCATGCGGTTCCGGCGGTTCCTCAAGGACCTCTGGGTGTCGCCGCGCAAGCATCCGGACTTCGCGTGGGCCTGGGGCTGTCACTTCATGATCAACCTTGGCAACGCGTTCGGCACGCTTTTCCTGCTGTTCTTCCTCAAGGACTCAGTGCACTACGCCGACCCGGAAGACGGCCTGCTGATCATGATGGGCCTCTACGGTGTGGCGCTGGTGATCGGCGCCGTGCTGGCCGGGCACTTCTCCGACAAGTCGGGCCGCCGCAAGCCGTACGTCCTGGCGTCCTCGGCCGTGATGGCGATCGCCGCGCTGCTGCTGGTGCTGTGGCAGACGTGGCCGGCGGCACTGATCGCATCGCCATTGCTGGGCATCGGGTTCGGCGTGTACATGGCCGTGGCGCTGGCGATGCTCACGCAGGTGCTGCCGGTCGCGCAGAACCGGGCGAAGGACCTCGGCGTGGTGAACATCGCCGGTTCGCTACCTCAGGTCGTGGCACCGTTGCTGACGACGCTGATCCTCAAGTTCCTCGGCGGCTACCCGGCACTTTTCGGGGCGGCGGCACTGGCGACGGTCCTCGCGGGTGTGCTCGTCACGCGAGTGAAAGCCGTCCGGTGATCAGTCCGGTGATCAGAGTGGTAATCGGGCAAACCCGATAACTCCGAAGTGGAACCGCGGGCCGGTGCCGGTCGGGGGAGGGGAGTGCAACGGCACCGGCCCGCGGAGTTTGTGGTCGTAGCCAGGGAGTTGGCCCGGCTGCGATGATCTTCAACCTAGCGGCGGATTTCGCCGTCCGCTAGAGCCTGCAGTGATAATTTTCGATTAATCGCGGTGGGGACTGGGGCAACCGGGGCTGGTTCGTCTCGCTCGGGGGGACGGACGAACCAGTCCACGGCCACGGCGAGAGTGCCGGTGCCGGTCCGACCGGGGCAGTCGGGTCCGGCGCTCGCTCGCCTGCTCGGGATCAGGCCGTGACGGCCCGGGGGTTCACCAGCGCGTGGCGGCCGGTGGTTTCGGCGGGCGTCGCGCGCCGCGCCTGGTTCGGGACGCGGCGACGGCTCGCGCTGCCCTCGTCCTGCGTGCGGGCCTGCGGGGCGAGGCCGCCGGCGACGAGGTGCTCGTGCGCCACCTGCCACACCGAGCACGGCGCCTTGCAGCGGTGCCACCGGGTGGAGCACGTGGGGCAGTCGCCGCGCTCGTCGGGCTCGTGGGCCTGCAGCATCGCCCGCCAGCCTTCGGTCAGGCGTGGCAGCTCGGAGCGGGCCACCGAGACGAGCGACTGTGCGTCGGCTCGCGTCGCCAGGTCGGACAGCATGTCGAGGCGTTCCCAGACCGCGTTGCGGAGGACCTGCCCGAGTACCTGATCCATGGAGAGCTCACCGTTACCTTTCCGCCATTTTGGCGGCTTCGTTGAGAGCGGCCCTGAGCTGGCCGAGCTGACCGGATGTCAGGCGAGCGGTCTCGCCGGGAGGCGAAACGACGACGACCTGGTCGTTTTCCACGAACACCGTCACCGCGCGCTCGCGGCTGATGAGGTCGCCGCACTGCACGCGCCACACCAGCTGTCCGCCTTCGTAGTGACGGACACCCGCGGTGCGGGGGTCGGCCACGGCGGAGGGGGTGACCGGCCGGGTCGCGGTCGCGATTCCCGGCACGCCCGGGGCGGGCCGCAAGGGCCGCATCGCGGTCCCGGCATGTCCTCCTGCGAGCGAGTCAACGAACTCCACTGGCCCTCCACCGCTCTCTCGTCCCGTGTGCACCTTGCGAGATGCACATCCGCGTCGTCGCCGGTCTCCCGGTCTTCGTCGCTCTCCGTGATCGCTACCGGTGTCCGGGCGGTGACGGAGATCTGACAACTACAGTGAAGTGAAACCGAGTGCGATAGAAGGTCGAAACCGCGTCATAGCGGTGACCGGGCGAGGTTCCACGGTAAGCGGTCAGTGGAGTTCGGCCGGGCCGATCAGACACACTGTCTGCTCGTTTCACATGCTTCTCGAGGTGTGCTTAGTCTGCTTCCGACGCCCAACGGACGGTGAGGGGTCGTTATGGACGCCAGTGCTGGCGACAAGGTTTCCGGTGGTTCCGGCGGCAGCCCGGTTCCGCCCGATGCCTGGGAACAGCAGGAAATGCGCTCTGCGCTGGCGGCCCGGGAGATCAGCGCGGTGTATCGCCTGTTGCGCAAGCACGGTGTCTCGCAGCGCCAGATCGCCGCGATGACCGGCCAGTCGCAGTCCGAGGTGTCGGAGATCCTCAAGGGACGCCAGGTCATGGCGTACGACGTGCTCACGAGAATCGCCGACGGCCTGGGTGTCCCCCGTGGATACATGGGTCTCGCGTACGACGAGACCACGGCGATACGGGTCGTCGGTTCGTCCGACGGCCGGCAGGCTGAGGAGGACGAGTCCGTGAAGCGACGGAGGTTCCTCGCGCACGCCGCCCAGGTCACGATGGGTGCGGCGGTGTTCGGTTCGGAATCCGGGACGTGGTCGGCGGCGCCGGCGCGCACGCCCGCTCCCGGGCGCATCGGGACGACCGACGTCCGCCAGGTCGAGGCGGCGACGAGGGCGCTGCGCGCGCTCGACTACCAGTACGGCGGCGGGTTCTGCCGCGACGCCGTGGTGGCGCAGCTGTCCTGGGGCCAGCAGATGCTCGAGTCCACCGCGACCGAGGTGGTGAAGCAGCGCCTGTTCGTGGCGCTCGCCGACCTGCACAGCCTCGCCGGCTGGACCTCGTTCGACACCGGCCTGATGGACTCCGCCCGCGGTCACTTCGCCAACGCGCTGGACCTGGCCAAACAGGGTGACAGCCACCCGCTCGTCGCCAACGTCCTCTACCGCATGGGCCGTGTCTACCTGCACAACGACGCCCCGAACGACGCGCTGAAGCTCTTCCAGCTCGGCCAGATCGCCGCGCAGGAGTCGGGTTCCGAGCTCGCCGTCGCGGTGCTCTGCGCCAACGAGGCCTGGGCCTACGCGATGATGGGCAACGAGGACCAGGCCACCAAGCTGCTCGGCCGCAGCAAGGACGAGTTCGCGCGCGCCGACCTCGTCAACGCCGAGTCGTGGGTGAAGTTCTTCAACGAGACCGACGTCTACGCGATGACCGGCACCGTGCACACCGTGCTGGCGCAGAAGAACTCCGAGCACACCAAGTACGCGATTCCCGCCCTGACCAGGGCCGTCGACTCCTACACCGACGACATGGCGCGCAGCAAGACGTTCATGCTCAGCGCGCTGGCCACCAACCACCTGCTCGACGGCGACCTCGACCACGGCGCCAAGGTGGGCGGCAAGGCCCTCGACTACGCCGAGAGCATCAAGTCGGAGCGCATCAAGGACCGCCTGCGCCCGCTGCAGGTGGAGGCCGAGCGTCGACGCAACAACGGTGACGCCCGTGACCTCGCCGACCGGCTCAAGATCTTCTACGCCGCCTGAGGCAGGCGGCCGGTTCACGCCCGCGAAGCTACGGGGGGCGCTGGCCGACACCTGCGCCCAGCTGGGCCTGGATCCGGCCGGCGCGCGGCTGCTGCGCTTCACCAACAACGCCGTGTACGCACTGGCTACGGCCCCCGTCGTGGTGCGGATCGTCGGCTCCACGCGGCTGCGCCACCGGGTCGGCACGGTCGTGCGGGTCGCCGAGCATTTCGCCCGCCACGGCATCCCCGCGATCCGGCTGATCGAAGGCGTCGAGCAGCCGCTGCACGTCGGGCGGCACCTGGTCACCGTGTGGCACGAGGTGCGGTCCGTCGGGCCGGCGCCGACCCCCGCCGACCTGGCCGGGCTGTTGCGCCGCGTCCACGCGTTGCCGCCACCTGCAGGCCTCGCCGAGTGGGCGCCGTTCGACGCGGTGCGCGCCCGCGTGTCCGACGCCGAGGAGCTCGCCGACGACGACCGGCGGTTCCTGCTGGATCGCTGCGCGGAGGTCGAGGCGCAGCTGGCGGAGCTGGACTTCCCGCTGGCCAGGGGCTTCGTCCACGGCGACGCGTACCCGGGCAACGTGATCCCCGGCGCGGGTGGCCCGGTGCTGTGCGACTTCGACTCCTCCTGCGTCGGCCCGCCCGAGTGGGACCTCACGCCGCTTGCCGTCGGCCGTGAGCGGTTCGGGGACCCGCCGGGCCGCTACCAGGAGTTTGCCCGCGCGTACGGCTTCGACGTCACGGCCTGGTCCGGCTTCGCCGTGCTGCGGGCCGTACGCGAGCTGAAGCTCACCACCAGTGTGCTGCCGATCCTGCGCAGCCACCCGCAGGTGCGCGCCGAGCTGCGCCGCCGTCTCGACGACCTCCGCCACGGCCGCACAGCCGCCGGCTGGTCGCGCTACCGCTGACCGGGACGAGTGGCCCGCGCCACATTCATGAGCTGCTGCACGTGCATTCGACGCCTGAAGGGGACCACTCGTCGCTTCCCCGAAGATCGCTGGCGGAGTCTTCGCGCGAGTAGAAGTTCGGTCCGGCCGATCGCCTCTAACGGAGGACTGCTACTCCCGTGGTGCAACTTGCAGCTACTTGCGGTGAGAACGAGCCGGTAACGCGCTCGGAAACACTCGGATTTCGAGCAAGTCGGCTTCAGGAAACGGCGACCGGCGCCCGCGTCAGCACGACCGCGAAGCCGAACGCCAGCCCCATCACCGTGAGCTCGAGCGTCGCCCACGACGCGATCGCCGTGCGGTTGTGGCGCACGATCTGCGGCATCAGCCGCCAGCGCAGGTTGGCGGCGAGCAGGGCGATCGCCCCGGTGCACACGATCTTCAGCAGCACCAGCTGCCCGTACGGGGTGGTGAACACGCCCGCCCAGAAGCTGATGGTGGGGTTGGCCAGGATCTCGACGGCGCCGTTGAACACGCCGGTCACCGCGGAGACGGCCAGGCACAGCGTCGCCAGCTTGGAGAACCGTGGCAGCGCGTGGGCCAACAGCGTGCGGTTCGTCGCGAGCAGCACGATCATCGCGCCGAGGCCACCGCACCAGGCGACGGCGCTCATCACGTGCAGCTCCATCGAGATCATTGTGTAGTCGTGCCATGACGAGTTCGACGCGTGGCCGGTCACCGGCAGCGGCAGGAGCGCGAACATGCCGACGCCCACGCGCACCTCGGCCGGCACCTTCTCGCCCTGGCGCAGCGCGAGGAACCCGAGCCCCGCGTGCAGCAGCGCCAGCACCGCGACGATCACGAGCGCCTTGCCCGCGCCGACTTCGGCGATGTACGCGCCGATGTCGCCCGCGGTCAGCGTGTCCTTGCCCGGCTTGTACTCCGCCGTCTGCAGGATCAGGGCGACCACCGAGCTTGCCGACCAGATCAGCGCGGCGGCGACGGCCGCCGGGCGCGCCCGCCGCATGATCGGCTCGGTGAGCTTCGGCCGGTCGTAGCCGACCATCACCGAAAGCAGGCCCAGCCCGATCGTGGCGACCGCGGCCAGGTCCATCAGCACGCGCACGATCGGGATGGCGGCCGAGACCACCTCGCTGGGCTCCACCACACCCGGCACGGGCGCGGCCGCCGTGAGCGCGACGCCGATCAGCGCGCCCAGCAGGCCCGCCGTGACCACGCAGATCAGCGTGGACCAGCGGACCGTCGAGGTGGTCTCGGCTCGTGTCACTGCTTCGTCTTGTCCTGGCTTGGCTCACGCCCGGTGCGCAGCGCCACGGTGAGCCCGATCGCGAGCAGGACCACGGCGCCGGCGATCCAGACCCAGATGGGAATGCCCGTCGAGTCGGAGGGCGAAGACGTCGCCGACGCGCCGGCGGCCGGTGCCCCGGACGCCTTGGCCGCGTCGACCTTCGCCGGTGTACCGGTGCCCGCCTTGGTCAGCGTGAACGGGATCTCGCCCGACACCGGGTGCCCGTCGGCCGACAGGATCCGGTAGCCGACCGTGTACTTGCCCGCCGGGCCGAGTGGCCGCAGCGGTGCGCTGATCACGTTGTTCTCCACGGTCACCGGGCCTTCGGCCCACTGGTTCCCGTCGGGTCCGGTCACCGCGATCTGGTTCACGTCGGCGTTCTGCACGTACTGGTCGAACGTGAGCGTGACCTTCGCCGGACCGGTGGCCAGCGACGCGCTGTCGGCCGGGTCGGAGCTGATCAGCACGTTGTGCGCCAGCGCCGGGGTGGCCGTGCCCAGCAGGGCCACCCCGGTGATCGCCAGCGCGAGGAGCGCTTTCCGCATTTACTTGCTTCCTCCGGTGTTGCCGGTGCGGCGGGAGCGCAGGACCGCGCCGCCGCCGATGCCGAGCCCGAGCGCGCCCACGACGAGGCCGGCCCCGCCGAGCCAGCGCGCCGTGGTGTCCGAAGCCGGCGTCGCCGCTTCGGCGTTGGTGGTGGAGGCCGTCATGCTCGCGTGGTCGCCGCCCTCAGCCTCGGCGGCGAGCTTGACGGTCGGCGCCGGGTGCTCCGGCTCCTCGCCGCCGGCGGGCGTCGGCTGGTTCCACGACACCACCTTGCCACCCTCGTACGTCTGGATGGCGGGGAACTCGAGCTGGTCGACGTTCGCGGGCAGCGGCCCGGCGCTGATCTGGAACTCCTCGAACTCGTTCTGCCCGATCTTGGTGCCGGGCTGCGCGGTCCAGACCACCTTGGTCACGGCCTCGGTGATCTTCGTGCCCGACGCGGTGGTCACCGGCTGCGGGAGCGGCGACTCGGTGACCTGCGCGCTCCAGCCGGGGATGGGCTTGGTGCGCACGCTGCCGATGCCGTACTCCGGCTTGATGTCCACCTCGAGCTTGATGGTGCCGAGCTTCGCGTCCTCGTTGGGAACGCGGAAGAAGATCGCACCGTAGCCGCCCTTGGCCGGCTGGTCGCCGTAGACGTTGGCGGTGACGTGGGCCGACGCGATGCCGGCGCCGAGCAGGCCGGTGATGCCGACGGTGGCGGCGAGGACACCGGCGCGCTTGAAGACGTGATGGGACACAACTGCTCCTGAACAGGGGGGTGATCCGGTGGAGAGCCTTCGGGGCTCCACCGGTAAGGGGAAAAGGGAAATCGGGTTCAGGGCAGCGCAGGTGGCCCGCGCCGGCCGCGGACTCGCCGCAGCTCGACGTCGAGGATCGCCACGGACCGCACGGGCCGCGGCGGGAGTGCCACGGCCGCGCCGGCGGGCACGGGCAGTGGCGGCGTGAGGAGCGGCAGGACCGCTCGCACCACGTGGAGCACGGTCAGCAGCAGCGCGTCCGCGCGCGCCAGCAGCAGGGCCGTGAGCAAGGTGGCGACGGCGTGCGAAGCCGTCATCGTCCAGCCGCTCGCCCAGCCGGCGGCAGCGTGGGCGTCGTGCGCGGTGTGGTCGCCGAGTGTGGTCAGCACCAGGTGCATCACCAGCTGGCCGGCGCCGAGGACGGCGACGGTCGCGAGGCGGCCGCGGGCCTTGCCCGCGAGCGCGGTGGCCGTCCAGCCGAGCAGGCCGGTGAGCAGGACCGTGAGCGCCGGGTCGGGCAGCCCGCCGTCGGCGACGCCGTGGGCGGTCACCGCGAGTGACGCCGAACTGGCCGCGAGCAGCCCGCCGCGCGCAGCGGCCAACGCGCCGCGGTGCCGGGTCCGGGTGCTCACCGAGGCAGCTTATCGGCACTCCGGCGGGTGATCGAGCACTCCCGGCCTGTGAACAGTGTCTCGGTGAACGTTCAAGTAGATGCTGGTCGCGGCGTTGCGATCAGGTGACGACCGCCCGGCCCAGCCACTCGCTTCGGTTGCCGATCATCTCAGGATGCGAAACGGTGGCCTGACCAACGGTGAGACGGGAGGTTTGGTCCGCATTCGTTCTGGGTAGTCACCCACCCGGTTGATGAGCTACTCCGAACGGGTGACGTCTGGGGCTCCTCACTAGCGGCAGGAGAACGAATACGCATGAACCTCTTCGAGTACATCTCGGACCGGTGGGACCGGCTGTGGCTGCAGGCGTACCTGCACACGAGCATGGTCGTGCAGTGCACGATCCTCGCCGCCGTACTGGGTGTCGCGATCGGCATCGCGGTGTACCGCAGTCCCATCGGCTCGGCTGTCGCCACGGCGCTGGCCAGCACGATCCTGACCGTTCCCTCCTTCGCTCTCCTCGGGCTGCTGATCCCGCTCTCGGGCCTCGGCTCCACCACCGCGGTCATCGCGCTGGTGCTCTACGGCCTGCTCCCGATCGTGCGGAACACGATCGTGGGCCTCGCCGGCGTCGATCCGGCGGTGACCGACGCGGCGCGCGGCATCGGGATGGGCCGGTTCTCCGTGCTCACCCGCGTCGAACTGCGGCTGGCGTGGCCCGCGATCCTCACCGGCATGCGCGTCGCGACGCAGATGCTGATGGGCATCGCGGTGATCGCGGCCTACGCGAAGGGCCCCGGCCTGGGTTCCGAGGTCTTCTCGGGCCTCACCAACGCGGGGAGCGCCAACTCGCTCAACCAGGCCCTCACGGGCACCGTCGGCGTCGTGATCCTCGCGCTCGTGCTCGACGCCATCTACGTCCTGATCAAGCGATTGACCGTACCGAGGGGGCTCCGTGGCTGAGCACGTTTCCGACGACCATGTCTCCGGCGCCGAGATCGAGCTGGAACACGTCACCAAGCGCTACCCGGGCACGCGCGCACCCGCCGTCGACGACTTCTCCATGATCGTGCCGGCGGGCAAGATCGTGGTCCTGGTCGGCCCGTCCGGCTGTGGCAAGACCACGACGATGCGGATGATCAATCGCCTGATCGAGCCGACGTCCGGGCGCATCACCATCGGCGGTGAAGACGCGCTGAAGCTCGACGTCGACACCCTGCGCCGCCGCATCGGCTACGCGATCCAGCAGGCCGGGCTGTTCCCGCACTTCACGGTGGCGCAGAACATCGGCGTGGTGCCGGGGCTGCTCGGCTGGGACAAGAAGAGGGTGACCGCCCGCGTCGAGGAGATGATGGACCTCGTCGGGCTCGACCCGGCCGACTTCCGCGACCGCTTCCCGCGCCAGCTCTCCGGTGGTCAGCAGCAGCGCGTCGGCGTGGCCCGCGCGCTCGCGGCCGACCCGCCGGTGCTGCTGATGGACGAGCCGTTCGGCGCGGTGGACCCCATCACGCGCGGCAACCTGCAGGACGAACTGCTGCGGCTGCAGACCGAACTCAAGAAGACGATCGTGTTCGTCACGCACGACTTCGACGAGGCTGTGAAGCTCGGCGACAAGATCGCGGTCCTCGGCAACGAGTCGAAGATCCTGCAGTACGACACCCCGGACGCGATTCTCGCCAACCCGGCCGACGACACCGTCGCCGGTTTCGTCGGTGCCGGCGCTTCGCTCAAGCAGCTGACCTTGCTGCGCGTACGCGACGTCGAGCTCCAGCAGAATGTGCTCACCACCGGCGTCGACGAGGCGCCGGCGGATGTCGCCAAGCGACTCGATGAGCAGAGCAGGCAGTTCGTCCTCGTGCTCGACGCCCGCCGCCGCCCGGTGCGCTGGGTGCACCGGCGTGAGCTTGCCGCAGCGACCTCGCTGGCCACCGCGGGCAAGCCGTTGCGCGACATCGTGAGTCTGCAGTCGACGCTGCAGGACGCGCTGGAGGCCATGCTCGCCGAGGGCGGCGGCGTGCCCGTCACCGGTCCGCGCGGCGAGTTCGCCGGCATGATCGAGCTGGACACCGTGATCAACACGATCCAGCAGCTGCGCGACGACCACGCCGACGACCACGAGACGGTCGGAGGTGTTTCGCAGTGACAGCCGTTGTCGACACTGGCTTTTCCACCGAATCCGGCTCCCGTGGTGCGGAACGCTTCCGCCTGTTCGCCCAGCCCATCGCCGTGGTCGTGCTGGTCGCGGTCACGCTCGGCTGGGTGTTCGGCACCGGCCTGACCGCCACCGAGAAGACGACACTCAACGCGACCTCGCTGCTGACCGCGTTGCGCGATCACGTCGCGATGACGCTGGTCGTGGTGGTGCTCGTGGTGCTTCTGGCCGTGCCGCTCGGGGTCATGGTCACGCGGCGGTGGGCGCGGTTCCTCGCGCCCGTCTTCCTCGCGATCGCCAACATCGGCCAGGCCGCACCCGCGCTGGGTGTGCTGGTGCTGTGGTTCATCGTCACCGGCGCGGTCGGCGGGCTGTGGGTCGCGGCGCTGCCGCTGGCGTTCTACTCGCTGCTGCCGGTGCTGCGGAACACGATGGTGGGCCTGCAGCAGGTGGACCCGGCGCTGATCGACGCCGGGCGCGGCATCGGGATGTCCTCGTCGGCCGTGCTGTGGCGCGTGGAGTTTCCGCTGGCCATCCCGCTGATCCTGGCCGGTCTGCGCACGTCGCTCGTGCTGGCCGTGGGTACGGCGACGTTCGGGATGTTCGTCAACGCCGGCGGTTTCGGCCTGCTGATCGACACCGGCTACAAGCTCAACCTCACGAAGGTGCTGATCACCGGCTCCGTGCTGGCCGTCGCGCTGGCGCTGCTGGTCGACTGGCTGGGCGCGGTGGCGGAACAGTTCTTCGGACCGAAGGGGCTGCGCTGATGAACGTCCTCAAGAAGGCGGGCGTTCTCGCGGGGGCGGCGCTGCTCGCCGGGACGCTCTCGGCGTGCGGGCTCGACCTCAACACGTCCGTGCCGTACTCGATCCAGCCCGGTTCCATCCAGCCGACGCCCGGCGTACAGGGCGTGCGCGTGGTGGTGGGCTCGAAGGACTTCACCGAGAACATCATCCTGGGCTACATGGCGGAGATGGCGCTGAGCGCCGCCGGCGCCGACGTCGTGGACCTCACCGACATCAAGGGGTCCAACTCGTCGCGCCAGGCGCTGCTCAACGGGCAGACCGACGTCACCTGGGAGTACACCGGCACCGGCTGGATCAACTACCAGGGCAACGAGCTGCCGGTGCCGGGCGGCGAGCAGGCGCAGTACGACGCGACCGCGAAGGCCGACGCCGAGAAGAACGGCGTCACGTGGCTCAAGTACTCGCCGCTCAACGACCAGTACGCATTCGCCACAACCGACGCCTACGCCAAGCAGAACAACCTCAAGTCCACCACCGACCTGGCGAACTTCCTCAAGCAGAAACCTGACCAGGCACGGTTCTGCTTGGAGACGGAGTTCACCAGCCGCCAGGACGGCTTCCCGGCGGCGGTCAAGGCGTACGGCTTCCAGAACCCGAAGATCGAGAATTTCGGCATCGGCACGATCTACTCCGCCGTGGCCAACGGCACGTGCCCGGTCGGCGAGGTGTTCACCACCGACGGTCGCATCTCGGGGCTCAACCTCCGCGTGCTGGAGGACGACAAGAAGGCGTTCCCGCAGTACAACGCCGCGGTGACGATGCGCACGGACTTCCTGAACCAGCACCCCGCGCTGCGCGGCCCGCTGGAGAAGGTGACCGCGGCGATCGACAACGCGCAGATGGTGCAGCTGTGCAAGCAGGTCGACGTCGATGGCCAGGACGCCGGCGTGGTCGCGCACCAGTGGATGATCGACAAGGGGTTCATCAAGTAAGCAGCCGGACGCGGGCCGTTCACTAAGGAATGCTAAGTTGCTCAGGAATCCTTAGTCGAGCGGCCCGCGTTTTGCCGGGCCGGGAGGAGGCGGAGGCGTTGCCGAAGCTTGAGATCATCCTGGCGAGCACGCGCCCGGGCCGGGTGGGCCTGCCGGTGGCGAAGTGGACGGAGTCCGCGGCGATCGAGCACGGCGGCTTCGACGTCGAGCTCGTGGACCTCGCCGAGGTCAACCTGCCGTTCTTCAACGAGCCGAAGCACCCGCGCCTCGGTCAGTACGAGCACCAGCACACGAAGGACTGGAGTGCGAAGGTGTCCGAAGCGGACGCGTTCGTCTTCGTGATGCCCGAGTACAACTACGGCTACAACGCCGAGCTGAAGAACGCCATCGACTACCTGCACAACGAGTGGAAGTACAAGGCCGTCGGCCTGGTCAGCTACGGCGGCGTCGCGGCAGGCACGCGTGCGGTGCAGCAGATCAAGCAGGTCGTGACGACGCTGCGCATGACCCCGGTGTTCGACGCGGTGTCGGTGCCGTTCGTGCAGCAGTTCATCAGCGACGAGGGCGAGTTCGTGCCCAACGAGATCGTGAAGACCTCGGCCAAGGCCATGTTCGACGAGCTGGTGCGGGTCACCGCGTCGCTGGCGCCGCTGCGCTCGGGCGACTGACTCCTGGCGAGGGGAACGGGCGATGGTCGAGCACAGTGAACCTCGGCACGACGGCGACGACGTCCACCAGGTCTGCACGCGCTTCCACACGGCGATCGAGCTGATCGGCACGCGCTGGACGGGCGCGATCCTGCGCGCGGTGTTCACCGGCAGCCACCGCTACGCCCAGATCAGGGCCGCGGTGCCGGGCGTCAGCGACACGATGCTCGCACAGCGGCTGCGGACGCTGGAGGAGGAGGGCCTGCTGGAACGGCAGGTCCTCGCCACCACGCCCGTGCAGGTCGAGTACCGCCTCACGGCGAAGGGCCTGGACCTCGAGCCGGTGGTCGACGCCGTGATCACCTGGTCGCACAAGTGGATCCCGCTGCCGCCGGGAACCTCGGTTTCTTGAGCGGGTTGTCTTGAACAGAGCTGTCTTCGGGGCGATCGAGCCGCTCACCACTTCGGGTGAGCGGCCCGGCTCGCGCTCAGACGCCGAGCCGGTGCAGCAGCTGTTCCTCCAGGGAGTCGAGCTCGCTCGACACCGCGCGGTGCGCGGCCTTGCGCCGGGTGGCGGGCATCCGCTCGGCCGCGCGGACCGTGGCCGACAGCTGTTCGAGCGTGCCCTGGGTGTCGGTCGCGAACTTCGCGTCGGCTTCGGTGGCCTTGCTCGACTTCCTGAGCTCGCCCAGGCCCTGTACGAGACCGGCGATCCGCGCGTGCAGCGCGGCACCGCGGCCGGAGAACTCGCCGAGCTGGTCGACGGCGACGCCGAGCTTGCGCGCCTGGTAGCGGTCGTACAGCTCCCGGGCCGCGCCCGCCGCGCGCACCGCGTACGGCGCGACCACCGGGATCACGGCCGGCCCGAGCACCTTGGCCACCGCGATCGCGTTCTTCGCCTTCTTCGGGGTGATCCGAGCTTCACCCGCGTCCTGCTTGGCCTTGCGCGCCATGGCCCACCTCCTGCTACTCGTCGTGGTCGAACTTACTGGTCCGAGTGGGGCCGGGCATGTCGGCTCGCAGCACGGAAAGGCAGTTCTGTCGGTGGGGGCGGATAAGGTGATCGTCATGGGTAACGAGGTGCTGCTCGACGCCGGAGCGGTCAGTCGCTGCCGTCGTCGTGTGCATCTGGAGCACGACCCCGCGATGCGCGACGTCCCGCTGCCGCCGCCGGATCCCACGGCGCAGCAGCGGATCGCCGACGCGACGGCGCACCGCGAGGCGATCCTGCAGCGCCTCATCGACGCGACCACCGATGCCGCGGGCTCGGATGCCATGGGCCGTGATGTGACGAGTGCCGACGCGACCTGGGCGCGCATCCCGCGTGACCTGCCCGCGGCAGATCGCGTGCGGCTCACGGAGGAAGCCTTCGCCGAGGGCACGCGGTTCATCTGGGGCCCGCTGCTGCAGGCCGACCCGGTCGGGCACCGGCGCGGCGGCGTCGACCTGCTCGTGCGCACCGCGACCGGGTACGTGCCGGTGCTCGTGGTGCGCCACCGCATCACCGACCGCGGCCAGGGCGCGCCGACCACCGGGCTGACCGACCTCGACCCGGCGCACCGCACGCCGGACGAGGCGCGCAAGGTGCGTTCGCAGCCACGCGACCAGCTGCGGCTCGCGCACCTGCGGCGGATGCTGCAGACGTACGGGCGGGCCGAGACCGGCCGCGCCGTCGGCGGCGTCATCGGGCTCGACGCCGATGTGGTCGTCTGGCACGACCTCACCGCCGGCACCTGGCCCGGCGGCCGCAGCGCGCTGGCGGAGTACGACGCGCGCTTCGCCGACCGCCTCGCCGTGGCCACCGCGGCCGCGACCGGCGGCGAACCGCTGGCCATGCCCTCGCGCGTGCTGGAGTGCCGGCGCTGCCCGTTCTGGCCGACGTGCGAGGTGCAGCTCACCGAGACCCGCGACGTCAGCCTCGTGGTGCGCGGCGAGGACGCCGGCGAGCTGCGCCGCACCGGCGTGTCCACTGTGGACAAGCTGGCCGCACTCGACCCGGCCGCCGAGGCGCCGCCGATGAACTGGACCGGCGGCACGTTCGCCGACGCGATCATGCTCGCGCGCGCGTGGCTCGCCGGCCTCACCGTGGTGCGCCGCACGCCGCAGGTCGAGGTGCCGCGCGGCGACGTCGAGGTCGACGTCGACATGGAGAGCTTCGGCGACGCCGGCGCGTACCTGTGGGGCACGCTGCTCTCGGGCGCGGACATCGGCGTCGAGCAGGGCTACCGCGCGTTCGCCACGTGGGAGCCACTGCCGACTACGGACGAAGCGCGCTCGTTCGCCGAGTTCTGGGCGTGGTTCACCGACGTGCGCGAGCGCACGCTCGCGGCCGGGCTCACGTTCCGCGCCTACTGCTACAACGCACTGGCGGAGAACCGCTGGCTGTTCGGCTCCGTCGAGCGCTTCGGCGACCACCCGGGGATCCCGACGAAGAAGGACGTGCAGTCCTTTGTGGACTCCGACGAGTGGGTGGACCTCTTCCGCAGTGTCACCGACCAGTTCCTGTGCTCGCGCGGCAAGGGTCTCAAGGTGATCGCTCCCGTCGCGGGCTTCCGGTGGCGCGACGCGGAGGCCGGCGGCGAAGCGTCGATGCGCTGGTACCGCGATGCCGTGGGCATGGACGGCGAAACTCCCGACGACACGCAGCGCGAGCGTCTCTTGCAGTACAACGAGGACGACGTGCTGGCCACGAAGGCCTTGCGCGAGTGGATGTCCGATCGGGCACAAGTCGAGGTGCCTTTCATGCTCGATCTCTGATCCGAGGGCCGGTGCGCAGTATGTTGACGCGATGATCAAGGTCGAGCCGCCTCTGGCGATCGAGGAGTGCGAGGCGGAAGCGCTGTTCGGGCTCGAGACCGGCGGTCCCGAGCCGGTGCGTTCCGCGCTCGGCATGACGGCCACGCGCCTCGGCGGTGCGGTGGTGCTGGCGGTGCGCAACGACCCGACGGACTACTGGAGCAAGGCGCTCGGCTTCGGCCGCACGGAGCCGGTCACCGCGGAGCTGATCGCCGAGGTGTGCGCGTTCTACCGCGCGGCGGGCACGCGCCGGGCCACGTTGCAGCTCGCGCCGTCGGTGATTCCGGAGGACTGGGCCGAGATCTGCGAGCGCGAAGGGCTCACGACCACGTCGTCGTGGGCCAAGCTTGTCGCCCCGGTGGAAGAAGTCGTGGCTCGCGCCGACGACGACGAGCGCAGGCCGGCCGACGAGATCCGGGTCGAGCCGGTCGAACCCGGTGACCTGTACCGGTGGGCGGCGCTGATGCTGAACGTCTTCGGCATGCCTGAGGAGCACTTCGCGGAGATGTTCGCCGCGTCGGCCGCCGAGCCGCACTGCCACCCGTTCGCCGTTTGGCTCGACGACGAGATGGTCGGCACCGCGATGATGTACCAGCACGGCGAGATCGGCCAGATGTTCGGCGGCGCGGTCGCCGAGCACGCCCGCAACCGCGGCGGGCAGACGGAGCTCCTCGCCGCCCGCGCCCGGCTCGCGGCCGACCTGGGCTGTCACCTGCTCGTCGCCGAAACCGGCGCCGAGACCGAGGGCGAGCACAACTCGTCGCTGCACAACATGCTCAACCTGGGCTTCCAGGTGGCCTACGAGCGGCCGAACTGGGTGTGGTCATCCGCCGAGTGACTCGCCGGCTCGAGTTCCGCCGCCCAGGCAACTTTCCGGTGTTCTCCGCGATCCAAGGGGGCGTCGGGTAGCGGAGGGCGGTGGGCGTGCACGGGTTCGAGGTCTTCGTCGAGCAGCACTACGACGAGCTGTTCCGCTACGCGCTCGTGCTGACCGGCGACCGCGGCGAGGCCGAGGACGTGGTGCACGACGCGCTGCTGCGGCTGGTCAAGCACGTCGGCCGCGCGGACATCGAGCACGAGCGTGCCTACGCCCGCCAGGCGTTGTTCCGCGTCTTCCTCGCTCGCCGCGACCGTCGCCGCCGGGAGCGGCTGATGCCGATCGCCGGGGCGGACGTCGAGGCCGGGGGAGACGCGTTCGCCGTGTCGGCGGGCCGGGCGGAGATGGTCGCGCTGCTGTGGCAGCTGCCCCCGCGGATGCGGGCGGTGCTGGCGGCGCGCTTCTACCTCGACCTCGGCGAGGCGGAGACCGCGCGGCTGCTGGGCTGCGGCGTCGGGACGGTGAAGTCGTCGACGGCGCGCGGGCTGGCCCGGCTGCGGGAGCTGTGGGAGGCCACGCACGAGCCGAGTCCGGCGGCGATCGGGAGGGGACAGCGTTGAGGCAGCAGGAGTTCACCGACACCGTCCGCTGGGAGCTCGGCGAGACCGCGCTGGCGCCTCCGGAGCCAGGGGACGCGGCGCGGATGGCGCGGCGGGTGCTGGGGACGCGGACCCGTCGACGGCAGCGGACGCTGGCCGGGGCCGCGGCCGCAGCCGTGGTGCTCGCGCTGGGCGCGGCGACGATCGTCACCACTCAGACCACGTCGTCGCAGGTCCAGGCCGTGCCGGTGACGCAGTGGCCCGCGCGGGGGTCGCTGGCCGGCAACGTGGACTTGATCGAGCGCGCGCGGTGGGACTGGGGTGGGCAGGCGGCCCAGGTGGTGTTCGCCGGGAGCCGGCCGGAGGTGGGCACGATCGTCGTGCTGCGCAGCCAGGAGCACGACGGCGGCGTCCGGCTGGCGTTTCTCACCGGACCGGAGCTGGCGGTTCAGGCGCAGCTGACGGTCCCGGCCGGTCGGCTCACCGCTCCGGCCTACGGCTTCGTCGCCTCCGCGCCAAACGGCGGCCCGGCCACGGGCGTCGCGGTGACCGCTCCGCAAGTCGACACGGCGGCGTTCACCTCCGGCGAGACCCAGGTGGCCGACGGCCTCGCGACCGCGGAGCTCCCGCCCACCGCGGCCGCGTGGAACACCTCCCTCGCCACGGGAAACCCGCAGCACCCCGTGTTCGGCGAGCTGAGCACCTCGGCGCACGACCCGGCGATCTCGACGGGCACCGTCGTCCGCGCCCGCGACGATGCCCAGTTCGGCATCTCCGGGGTCGATGCGAAGCCCGGCGACGTCGTGGCGACGCGGGCGGGGTTCGTCGGCGTGATCACCGAGGGCCGCGACGATTTCGCGGCCGTGAAGTCCAACCCGGGTGCGCTGTCCGAGCCGTGGGGCCTGCGCGCGACGACGGCGACCGGCGAGCCCGTCACCCTGACCGACACCGGGTCGTCAGTCGACAGCCCGGTGATCGTCACCCCCGCCGGCGCCGGCGAGCTGCACGACGGCGACCGGATCGTCCTGACCGGCTTCGGTCATTCGGCCGCCGTGGTCGCCCTCGGGACCGTCCACGCGGGGCGACTGCAGCGTGCCGTCCGCGTACCGCCGGACGGCACCGAGGTGCTTCTCATCCACCGCTGACCCTGGCGATCACCAGCCGGCTGTGCCTATACTCGTCTGCGAATACTCGTAGACGAGGAAGTGGTGACCGTGAAGCGGCGCAAGGTCGGGAACATGCTGGGGCTGGCGGTGCTGTCGGCCCTGGTCGAGCGGCCGATGCACCCCTACGAAATGGCCTCCGTGCTGCGCGAACGCGGCAAGGACGCCGACATGAAGATCAAGTGGGGCTCGCTCTACACGGTCGTCGGCAACCTCGAGAAGCACGGCTTCGTCGCGACCGTGGAGAGCGTCCGCGACGGCGCGCGGCCCGAGCGCACGATCTACCGCCTCACCGACGTCGGCCGCGCCGAGCTGGAGGACTGGGTGGCCGAGTTGCTCGGCGAGCCGGACCTCGAGCCGACGAAGTTCCAGGCCGGGCTGTCGATCATGGCTTCGCTCGGCCCGGACGAGGTGGCAGACCTGCTGACAAAACGCCTCACGGCGCTGGAAAAGCGCCTCGCTGAACGGGTTTCGGCACTGGACGCCTCGCGCGCCGAGGTGCCGCGGCTGTTCCTCGTGGAAAGCGAGTTCGAACTTGTGCTGCTGCGCGCCGAGATCGAATGGGTGCGCGGCCTGCGCGACGACCTGGCCACGAACGCGTTGCCGGGTGTCGCCGAGTGGCGGCACTACCGCGAGACCGGCGAGCTGCCGGAAGACTTGACCGCTTTCACCGAAGGCGGCCAGGAGTAGAAAGCCGGCCCCGGAGGCAGTGCTGGCACACCGCCACCGGGACCGGGGAAACCCTCGAACCGATTCCGCGGACGCGGATCCGATCCTCAGGCTGCGATCACAGGATACGGGCCCGCACTCGCCGGAGCGGTTCGGCCGACCCACCGAACTGGAGTGCAACCATGACGAACACCGAGGTCAAACGGCACCGGACCAAGCTCGTGCCGGAGATGGAGGGACCGGTCGCGCGGGCCTACGCGCGCGGTCGCGGGACGGCGCCGCAGCTGGCGTTCTACCGCTCGTCGGCGGCGGAGCTGGCCAAGCAGCTGCCCGGCGGCGCCGATGTGCTGGAGGTGGCGCCCGGGCCCGGCTTCCACGCGGTCGAGCTCGCGCGGCTCGGCTTCGCGGTCACGGGGCTGGACGTGAGCCGCACGTTCGTGTCCCTGGCGAGCCAGTACGCGCGGGAGCAAGGTGTCGCGGCGGAGTTCGTGCACGGCGACGTCGCGGCGATGCCCTTCGCGGACGGGTCCTTCGATTTCCTGATCACGCAGGCGGCGTTCAAGAACTTCGCCGACCCGGTCGACGCGCTCGACGAGATGTGGCGCGTGCTTCGGCCGGGCGGGGTGGCGCTGGTGCAGGACCTGCGCAAGACGGCCACGTCGGAAGACATCGCGGCCGAGGTGGCCGGGATGAAGCTGGGGCCCGTGGGGGCGTTCACGACAAAGTGGACACTCGGGCAGCTGCGCAAGCGCGCGTACACGCCGGAGCAGTTCGAAACGTTGGCGCGCGAAAGCCGCTTCGGTTCCTGCCACATCACCACGGACGGCATCGGACTGGAAGCGCGGCTGACGAAGGCGGCTTGAGTTCTCAGCGAGCCCATCACCCCGATCCGCAATGGTGACGACGGTCTGGACCATCTTGTCAAGGCGGGAAAGCGTGCCTTGACAAGATGGTCCAGACCGCGTTGGAGCTGGGGATCGAGGTGCCGGGCGGGGACTGGGTGCCGGGCACCTCGGGCGGTCCGCCGCGGGTGAGCGGTTTTCTACCGCGGGGCCATGCGCAGCGCGCCGTCCATGCGGACGACTTCGCCGTTGAGGTAGTCGTGGTCGATCAGCGAGAGGGCGAGCTGCGCGTACTCGTCCGGCCGCGCCAGGCGCTTCGGGAACGGCACGCCGGCGGCGAGGCTCGCGCGGAACTCGTCGCTCACGGTGGCGAGCATCGGGGTGTCGACGATGCCCGGCGCGATGGTCAGCACGCGGATGCCCTGCGACGCCAGGTCGCGCGCGGCCGGCAGGGTGAGGCCGACGACGCCGCCCTTGGACGACGAGTAAGCCACCTGGCCGATCTGGCCGTCGTAGGCCGCGACGGAGGCGGTGTTGATGATGACGCCGCGGGCGTCGTCGGTCAGCGGCTCGGTTTTGGCGATGGCCTCGGCCGCGATGGTGAGCACGTTGAAGGTGCCGATCAGGTTGATCTGCACGACCTTCGCGTACAGCGCGAGGTCGTGGCGGCCCTTCTTCGACAAGATGCGGGCCGAGGGCCCGATGCCGGCACAGTTCACGACCGTGCGCAGTGGCACGCCGGAGCCGGCCGCGGTGTCCACGGCGACCTGGACCTGGTCGGGGTCGGTGACGTCGGCCTCGACGTAGGTGATGCCGTCGACCTGCTCGGCCTTCTCGATCGACGCGGCGAGGTCGAGCGCGAAGACGCGCGCGCCCTTGGCGGCCAGCGCCTTGGCGGTGGCGCCGCCGAGGCCGGAAGCACCACCCGTGACGAGCGCTGCGGTGTCGGTGATCTGCATCTTCAGCCCTTCTCCTGCTCGTGGTGCGGCCCTGCACCGTAACGACAGGTTAACGTTCGTTCGCACCGGCGCCGGGTGTGCTGCCTCACGCGAGGGCCGTTCTTCACTTCTCGCGTGGAGTATTCGGCGTCGCCCACTTCCGTTAGCGCCCGCTTCAACTCCGAATGTCACCTTCGGCATCATGAGCGCAGCTCGGATCGTGGTGGTGGGGACGGGGTACGTCGGATTGACCACGGGGGCATGTCTCGCGAGCCTGGGGCATCGCGTCACCTGCGTGGACGTGGACGAGGCGAAGGTCTCTCGCCTCGCCGCCGGCAGAGTGGACATTCTCGAACCGGGGCTGGCCGAACTGGTCACCGGTGGCATCAAGGGTGGGCGGCTGTCGTTCGTCGTCGGCGCGCGCGAAGCCGTGCAGGAGGCGGACGGTGTCTTCCTGTGCGTGCCGACGCCGATGGGCGCCGGCGGCTCAGCGGACCTGCGCGCGGTGGAGGCGGTGACGGCCGAGATCGGCGACGTGCTGCCCGCCGGCTGCGCGCTGATCACCAAGTCGACCGTGCCCGTGGGCACGTCCAAGCGCATCCGCGCGATGCTCGGCCGCGAAGACGTGCCCATCGTGTCCAACCCGGAGTTCCTGCGGGAAGGCACCGCGGTTTCCGACTTCCTCAATCCCGACCGGATCGTGGTCGGGTCCGACACCCCCGGCGCGGCCGGCTGGGTCGGTGACCTCTACGCGGACCTCGGCGCACCCGTCGTCGTCGCGGACGCGGCGAGCGCGGAGCTCGTGAAGTACGCGGCCAACTGCTTCCTCGCGCTGAAACTGTCCTATGTGAACTCGATCGCCGAGCTGTGCGAGCGCCTCGGCGCCGACATCGACCTCGTGACCGAGGGCATGGGCTACGACCGGCGCATCGGCCGCACGTTCCTCAAGCCCGGCCCGGGCTGGGGCGGCTCGTGCCTGCCCAAGGACACCAGCGCGCTGGTGAAGGTCGCGGAGTCGGTGAACTACGACTTCCGCATGCTCACCTCGGCCATCGACGAGAACATCGCCCAGCGCGACCGCATCGTCGCGAAGATCGCCGGCGCCTGCGGCGGCACGCTCGCCGGCGCGCGGATCGGCGTGCTGGGCCTGGCGTTCAAGGCCGGCACCAACGACCTGCGCGACTCGCCCGCCCTCGCCGTCTCCTCGGTGCTCGGCGCGCTGGGCGCGGAGATCACGGCCTACGACCCGGCGGTGGACACCGGCATCGACGGCATGACCGTGGTCGACGACCCGTACCAGGTCGCGAAGGACGCCGATGCGATCGTGGTCCTCACCGAGTGGGCCGAGTTCAAGCACCTCGACTGGACGGTGATGGCCGACGCGATGGAGGGCGACGACGTCGTCGACACCCGCAACCTCCTCGACCCGCGCACGGTCATCGACGCCGGCCTCTCCTGGCAGGGCGTCGGGCGGCCGCGGGCGGCGGGGCGAAAGCGCGTGACGGTTTCCTAGTCCTGGCTTACGATCACGGACGCGGCATCGCGTGTCGGTCACCGGCTGGGTGAGACATGGAGGTGCCGGGATGCCTTCTGGAGGCATTGTTCGTGTCCGTTTCCGTTGAGCTCAACCATCTGATCGTGCCGTCCCGGGACAACCGGGAGTCCGCCGAGTTCCTCGCCCGCTTGCTGGGTCTCGAAGTGGGCGAGGAATGGGGGCCGTTCATCCCCGTCGAAACCGGCAACGGCGTCCGGCTGGACTTCGCGACGATCCCGCCGCAGGACCTTCGGCTGCAGCACTACTGTTTCCTGATCCCCGAAGACGACTTCGACGCGTTTTTCGCGCGGCTGAAGGAAACCGGCGTGACCTACCACGCCGATCCAGCCCGCAAGCAGGTCGGCGAGATCAACCACAACCACGGCGGCCGCGGGGTCTACTTCCTCGACCCGGGCGGCAACGGCGTGGAAGTGATCACGCAGCCTTACGAGCCGGACCGCAGTCGGCCGGCTAGCTGGTGACCGTCGCCGGATCCCGTACGTCCTCGGGGCTGCGGGATCCGGCCACCTGCACCAGCACCGCTCCCGCGAGCAACACGGCCGCGCCGACCAGCTGCGTCGCGCCGAGTGTTTCGCCGAGCCACCACCACGCCAGCCCCGCGGCGACCAGTGGTTCAACCAGCGCCAGTACGCTCGCCAGCGCCGAAGGCAGATCGCGCAACGCGCGCAGCCCGGCCAGGTAGGGCAGCACCGTGCCGGCCACGGCCAGCACCAGCAAGGCCAGCCACACGGGCACGTGCAGGCTCCCGAGCGTTGCCGTGGCGGTGATCGACGCCGGCGCCACTGTCCACGGTGGACTGACCGCGCCCACCACGACAGCCCCGATCGCCAGCCCGGCGGCTGTGAGCCCTACCGAGTCGTGCCGGCCCGCACCGCGTTCGCCGAGCAGGAAGTAGCCGGCCGAACACACGGCCGCGCCCACGCCGGCGGCGATGCCGAGCGCGTCGAGCCGTCCGCCCTGCCAGATCTGCGCGACGAGCGCCAGCCCGGCCACGCCGAGCGCCGTCCCGACCCACACCAGCGCCGGAAGCCGCTCGCGGCGCACCACACGGACCCACAGCGCGACCAACGCGGGCGCCAGGTTCACCAGCACCATCGCCACTCCGACCGGCACGCGGTCCACGGCCACGAAAAAACAGAGCTGCACCCCGGCCACGCCGAGCACACCGTAGCCGAGCACCAGCCACACGTCGGACCCGCGGAAGCGCAACGCCCACGGCCGCACCAGCGCGACGCCGGGCACCAGCACCACGGCCGCGAGCGCGATCCGGACCGCCGTCACCGCGGCCGGCGACCAGCCCGTGCCCATCACGGCCTTCGCCACCGGCCCGGATCCGGCGAACAGCACCCACGACGTGAGGCTCAACCCCGTCGCTCGTCCTCGCCCGGCCATGACCGCAGTGTCGCCGCCCACCGCGGGCGCCGACCAACGATTTTCCCGCGGCCCGAAATTCACCCGACGGAAAACGCGGTCCCCGGACGACGATGTGGGTGTGACGGAACCGCGGGTGAGACCGGACCCGGCTTTCGCGCTGCTCGGGCTGTACGAGTCCGCGCTGCCGGAGGTCTACGGGTACCTGCTCGCGCGCTGCGGCGACCGCGTGCTGGCCGAGGAACTGACGTCGGAGACGTTCCTGGGGGCCGTGGCCGCGTGCCGCAAGGGGGGTGCGCCGCCGGTGAGCACCGGGTGGCTGATCGGGGTGGCACGGCACAAGCTGGCCGACCACTGGCGCCGCAAGGCCCGGGAGGAACGCGGGCTGCGGCTGGTGCACGAGCCCGACGCCCACGACCCGTGGGACACCGAGCTCGACGCGTTGCGCGCACGCCAGGTGCTCGAGTCGCTCGGCGCGCACCACCGGGCCGTGCTCACGCTGCGGTACGTCGACGGCCTGCCGGTCGGCGACGTCGCCGCTTGCCTCGGCCGCACGGTGCATGCCACGGAGGCGTTGCTGACCCGCGCGAAGGCCGCGTTCCGCCACAGCTACGAGGAGAAAGGGGGCCGCGATGACTGAGCCGTTCGACGCGCTCGCACTGCCCCCGACGCCGGTCGACCCGGACCCGGCGTTCGCCAGGGAGCTGCGGGACAACCTGCGGCGCCTCATCCTGAACGGAGCCGAGATGACCACCACCGAAACCCCCGCCGACGCCGCCGTGCGCGCGCTCGCGCCGTACCTCGTCGTCACCGATGCCCGCGCCGCGCTGGACTTCTACGTCGAGGTGTTCGGCGCGCGCCGCCGCTCCGACCCGATCGTGATGGACGACGGCCGCGTCGGGCACGCCGAGCTCACCATCGGCGACAGCGTGCTGATGCTCGCGGAGGAGTTCCCCGAGCTGGGCAACGTCGTCGCGCCCGAGGGCGGGCCGCTGATCCGCGTGGAGGTGCCCGACGTCCACGAGTCGGCCCGCCGCGCCGTGGAGCTGGGCGGCGAGGTGCTGCGCCCGGTCGAGGACCGCGGGTACGGGCTCGGCGGCACGATCAAGGACCCGTACGGCCAGCGCTGGCTCGTCGCGCAGGCCGGGCAGACGGCGAAGCACGCGACGAAGCCCACCCGTCACGGCGAAGCCATGTACTTCACGTTCCAGGTGCCCGACGGCGAGGTGGCGAAGGCCTTCTACGGCGGCGTGGTCGGCTGGCAGTTCTCGCCGGGCTCCGTGCCGGACGCCTGGGGCTTCGAAGGCCCCGGCCTCCAGGGCGGTCTGTGGGGCGGACCGGGCCGGCAGGTCGGCTGGAAGCTGATGTACGCGGTGGACGACCTCGAAGCGGCTCTCACCCGCGTCCGCGATCACGGCGGCACGGCCGGTGAGGTGGAGCACCACCCGTACGGCACGACCGCCGACTGCGTCGACGACCAGGGCATCGAGTTCTGGCTCTGGGAACAGCCACACGAGTGAGAAACCCCATGACCCCGGCGGCTCCCTCGCCGCCGGGGCGCACACTCGAACCATGGCCGGGCACTGGACTCCGTGCAACGAAGCTGAGCTGACCGCGGGCTGGCGGCTGTGGCTGGAGCTGGGCTCTTGCACCTGGCCAGGCCCGGACTGGGACGGCACGCCCGCGGAGGCCGTCACCGGTCTGACGGGGTTGTTCTCGACGTGCAACGAGATCCTCGAGTCCTACCGCCGCAGTGGCGGCCCCGACAGCGCCGGGATCATCGGCCTCGTGCGCTCGATGTTCCTCGCCGCCAACTGGACCCTCGAACTCTGGCGCGACGACACGGCACCGCTGGACGCCGAACGCGCGGCGTTGCTGCACGGCGACCTCGCGGGCTTCGCGGAACACGCCGAGGCCGTCCGAATCCTGCTCGCCCGGGGCGGCGGCTGGTCGTCGCTCCCGGGCTGAGCCTTCACCGAGGATCCGGCAGCTTCCGCGCCAGCACCACCACGAGCAGCGCCACCGCGGCCAGCAGTCCCATGACCAGCACGAACGCTCCCTCATACCCCATCGAGCCCGTGCTCAAGCCCGCGAACAGGCTGCCGAACACGGCCACCCCAAGGGCCAGCGACGTCTGCTGCGTCGTGGTCATCACGCCGCCGCCGATGCCGGCGAGGTCGTGGGGCACGCGGGACAGGACGATGCGGAACAGCGTGGTCATGGCCAGGCCGTTGCCGATCCCGATGAGGACCATGGCGGGCGCCAGCTCCCACAGCGTGAGGTCCGGCCACGCCCACAGCGCCGAGCCGGCCAGCACGAGCAGGCCGAGCGCCGCGATCAGGCCGCCGGCAAGCACCACCTTCTGGCCGAAGCGAGCGACGAGATGGCTGCTGACCAGCGACGTCACGAAGTACGCCACGGCCATCGGCGTCAGCACGAGCCCCGAGCTGAGCGGGCCGAGGTGCAGGCCGTCCTGCAGGGTCACGGCGTAGATGAACATGAAGGACCCGAAGCCACAGAAGAACGGCACCGCGACAACCAGGCCGTGGCGCACGTTGGCCGTGCGCAGCAGCGCCGGCGGCAGCAGCGGCATCCCGCCGCGGGCCTCCAGCCGGGTCTCGACGCGGGCGAAGGCCAGTACCGCGAACGGGAACAGCACCAGCAGCGCGATGGTCCACCACGGCCAGCCGAGCGCGCCGCCCTCCATCAGCGGCACGAGCAGCGTCAGGAGTGAAGCGGCGAGCAGCGCTGTGCCCCAGCGGTCGACGCCGAGCGGGTTCTCCGCGCGGCTGTCGGGCACCGTGCGGCGCGCGACGAGCAGCCCGATGAGGCCGATCGGCACGTTGACCAGGAAAATCGGCCGCCAGCTCGTGCCCCACAGGTCGGCGGCAACCAGAGCGCCGCCCAGCAGCTGGCCGACAACGGTCGCGATGCCGCCCATCGCGCCGTAGGAGCCGAGCGCCCGCGAGCGGTGTTCGCCGGTGGTGCCGGCCTGGATGATCGAGAGCACCTGCGGCAGCAGCATCGCCGCCGCTGCCCCTTGCGCGGCGCGGGCGAGCACCAGCGTCAACGCGTTGGGCGCGAGGCCGCAGACCAACGAGGTCAGCGTGAACAGGGCGAGCCCCAGCAGGAACAGCCGGCGGCGACCGAACGCGTCGCCGAGCCGGCCGCCGAGGACCAGCAGCACGGCGTAGGCGATGCCGTACGCGGCCACCACCAGCTCCAACGTCGCGGTGGACGCGTGCAGATCGGTATCGATGGTGGGGAGGGCGACGTTGACGATGAAGAAGTCGATGACCGGCAGTGCCGCCCCCAGCAACACGGTGACCAGGCCGGCTGAGGTGAGCGCCGGCCTGGCGGTCACGCCGGTGGGGTGCACCGGCGCGGTGGTTGTCGTCGTCATGACTACCACGCTCCGACGCATTTGAACCTGGTACCAGGTGCGCTCTTATCCTGGTAGTCGGACTACCTGGTACCAGGCAACGCGCTGTGCTGAACTGGGCCCATGACCACCGCTGTCGAAGAACGCCTCCGCCGCGGCGAGCTCGGCGCGTTCCTGCGCAGCCGCCGCGCCCGCATCACGCCCGAGCAGGTCGGCCTGCCGCTCGGCGGCCGCCGGCGTACGCCTGGCCTGAGGCGCGAAGAGGTCGCGCAGCTCGCCGGAGTCGGGGTCACCTGGTACACGTGGCTGGAGCAGGGCCGCGACATCAACGCGTCAGAGCAGGTGCTCGGCGCGATTTCGCGGACGCTGCGCCTCGACCCGCACGAGCACTCGCACCTGTTCACCCTCGCCGGAGCGCCCGAACCGCCGGCCGCCGACGAGTGCAACGCCATCACGCCCTCGATGCGCAAGATGATGACCCAGCTCGAACCCTTCCCCGTCGCGGTCCGCAACGCGCGCTGCGACCTGCTCGGCTACAACCGCGCGTACGCGTGGCTGATGGGCGACGTCGACTCCATCCCGTTCGAGGACCGCAACACGCTGGTCCAATGCCTGCTCAACCCGGACTGGCGCAGCCGGATGCTCGACTGGGAGCAGAACACCCCGCGCGTGGTCGCGTCGTTCCGCGCGGCGATGGCCGAGCACGTGGCCGAACCGTCGTGGAAAGCGCTGGTCAAGCGGCTGAAGGCGGAGTCGCCGCTGTTCGAGCAGCTGTGGAACCGGCACGACGTGAACCCCGAGCCGATCCGCACGAAGTGCTACGACCATCCCGAGGTCGGGCTGCTGAAGTTCAACTTCACCTACCTGTACTCGGGTCGCCGCTCCGAGATCACCGTGTCCACCTACACGCCGGCCGACGAGCAGACCGCCGCGAAGCTGCCGAGCTCGTTCGACTGATACGACGCCTGACGTAGTCGTCCTGCCGCTTCCGGACGGACGCGCGAAGGCGCCGTGAGCGGTAGTTTTCTGCACCATGCAGGACTGGTGGCGGGCGCGGAACCCGTGGTTCGGACGCGTGTTCCGGACCTTCGTGGTGCTCGTGTTCACACTCGGCGCCACGAGCGCGGCCGGCCGCTGGCAGCCGGGCGCCCACCTGCTCAGCGCCGCGGGCGCCGCGTGGCTGGTCGCGACCGTGCTGACGCTGCTGGTCGCGCACCGCTACCCACTGCCGGTTTTCGTGGTCACAGCCGCGTCGGCGTACGCGTTCTACGCCTCCAGCGAGCCCAACGGACCGGTCATCCTGGTGCCGACCATCGCGTTGTTCATGCTCACCCGGCGAAGTGGTCCGGTGGTCGCGGGCTGGACCGGCGCCGGCGTGCTCGTAGCCGGGTACGCGGCGCACGTGATCGCCACGCGGTCGTTCGCGATCGCCCCTTCGGCCGGGGTGTTCGTGGTGTGGCCGGCGGCGGTGATCGGCATCGGCACCGCCGTGCGCTACCAGTTCGCGGCGCTGGCGGCGCGGCGCGAGCAGGCCGTGGAGCACCGCCACCGCCTGGCCGAGCAGGAGCGGCTGCAGATCGCGCGCGAGGTGCACGACGTCGTGGCCCACAGCCTCGCGATGATCAACGTGCAGGCCGGCGTCGCCGCCCACGTCGCCGACCGGCGACCTGAGCAGGCGAAAGAGGCGCTGCTGAACATCAAGGCGGCCAGCGCGTCGGCGCTCAACGACCTGCGTGCGACGCTCGCGGTCCTGCGTTCGGGCGAGGACAAGGCGCCCGCGCCGAGCCTTGCGCAGCTGGGCGAGCTGCTCGACCACGCGCGGTCCGCGGGCCTCGAAGTGCGGCTGCACGGCGACGCGGGCGACGTGCCCGCGCCCGTGGCCGGCGCGACCTACCGGATCCTGCAGGAGTCGCTCACCAACGTCGTCCGCCACGCCGACGGGGCGCAGCACGTGGACGTCCACCTCGACCGGCGCCCGGGCGCCCTCACGCTCACCGTCCGCGACGACGGCCGCGCCACCACCGCGCCCACGCCCGGCCACGGCCTGCGCGGGATGAACGAGCGCGCTGCCGCCCTCGGCGGCACGGTCCAGGCCGGCCTGGTCAGTGCCGCCGGGGGCGGTTTCGAAGTGCGGGCCGAGCTGCCCGTGAAGGGGGAATGATGACGATCAGCGTGGTACTGGCCGACGACCAAGCCCTGGTCCGCGCGGGTTTCCGCGTGCTGCTGGAGACGGAAGACGGCTTCGACGTCGTCGGCGAGGCCGGCGACGGCGCGCAAGCCGTGGCGCTCGCGGCCGAGCACAAGCCGGACATCGTGGTGATGGACGTCCGCATGCCCGGCACCGACGGCCTCGAAGCCACCCGCCGGATCACCGCCGACCCGGCGCTCGCCGACGTGAAGGTGCTGGTCCTGACCACTTTCGACGTCGATGAGTACGTCTACGAGGCCCTGCGCTCGGGCGCGAGCGGCTTCCTGCTCAAGGACACCGAGCCGGTGGAGCTGCTGCGCGCGCTGCGCGTCGTCGCCGCGGGCGAGGCGCTGCTGGCCCCGACCGTGACGCGCCGGCTGATCTCGGAGTTCGTCGGCCGCCCCGAGCACCGCCGCATCGACACCGCCGCAGTCAAGCAGATCACCGACCGCGAACGCGAGGTCCTCGGCCTTGTCGCCGGCGGCCTGTCCAACGACGAAATCGCCGCCCACCTGGTCATCTCCACCGCCACGGCGCGCACCCACGTCAGCCGCATCATGACGAAGATCGGCGCCCGCGACCGCGCGCAGCTCGTGGTCCTGGCATACGAATCGGGCCTCGTGACGCCGAGACGCAACTAGCCCGAAGGTGTGAGTTACGCCGTGTCGGTGAACGTCGTCCCACGTTCGGACGCCTTACCGGCAGAGCATCGCCTCACTCAGCGATGTGTTCGGCGGAAGGAGCTCCCATGGCGTGGGAGATCGTCGTGGTCGCCGCGCTGGCCGTGATCTTCCTGGTCAGACTGGTGCTGCAGCTCAAGCGGGGCTGACGGGCGCCGCCGCGGGGTGCTGTGGCGGGCGCGGGGCTCGGCCGTGCGGTCGGAGCCCGTCTCCTGCGCGAGCGGGGGCCGGGGCTGTGGTTGCGGCTGCGGTTGCGGCCGGCGAGGCGGGACGGCCCGGGTGATGACCGTCTTCTCCGCGTCAGCCGGCGGGGGCGGCGGCTTCGGGCCGGGCGGCGTCTTCGGAGGAGGCGGCTTCGGGGTGCCCTTGGGCGGCGTCGAAGGCAGGTTGCCGTTCAGCGACCCGGACACCGACCCCTTCGCCGAACCAGCCGCGTGCCGAGGCCGTTCCCCGACCTTCGGGATCTCGATCGTGATCTCGCTGTTGACCTTGATCGGCACCGGCTTTTCGCGCCGGTACGAGAGCTTGCGAGCCAGCGCGTGGCTCGGCCGCTCGACCCACCGGTAACACACCTCGACCACGCCGAACACCGCCGGGATCACGATCAGCAGCGCGATCGGCAGCGGCACCGCCGGGCGCAGCAGCTGCAGCAGCACGAACGACACCAGCATGTGCAGCAGGTAGATCGAGTAACTGCGCTCGGATACGGCGGTCCAGAACTTCCGCTGCTTGAGCTTCGGCTCCGCCATCATGCCCAGCATGAACAGCAGCACGGCGAACGCCATGGAGAGGTTGTAGGACGTGTCCACGCGGCCGACGTCGATGATGTCCGCCAGCACGTACAGCGACCACGCGCAGGCGCCGTACAGCGCGCCCGTCCACAGCGGGATCTTCTTCGCCGTGGTGGCCCAGATCGTCTGCCCGATGATCATCACCGGCAGGTAGGACACGTTCACCGCGAACAGCGACCACGACGGCCCGAGCTGCGACCGGCTCATCATCACCACGAAGATGAACGTGAGTTCCACCGCGATCGCCAGCCACACCGAGCGGCGCAGCAGCGGCAGCACGGCCATCAGCACCACGTAGAAGACGACCTCGACGATCATCGACCATGCCACCGGCACCAGCACCACCTGCGGGTAGATCAGGTAGTTCACCAGGAAGGTGTTGGTGAAGATCGTGAGCGGGTTGAGTTCCTGCGACTGCCCGGTCGACGGCGGGTGCAGGCTCACCACCAGCATCAACGCGGTGAGCAGCACCACGAACAGCATCGGCGCGTACACGCGGATCAGCCGGTTCACGGCGAACCGGCGCTGACCCTGACGCAGCGCGATGGGCGTGACGACGAAACCGCTGACCACGAAGAAGAACGGCACGGCGATCTCACCGATGCCCTGGGTGGACATGTGCATCGGATTGCTCGTCAGCGCCTCGATGAAGCTGATGTAAGGCGCGGAATCATTCTTCGCGATCACCCACGGGTGGGCGATGTGGCTGTAGAACACGAGCAGGGCGCCGAGGCCACGGCCGATGTCGATGAAGACGATGCGGGTCTTCTTCTGCACAGCAGGTGGCTGCTCAACCAGCGCGACCACCCCCGTCTACTCGTGCTGATTCCCCCGAGCAGGGTAGCGCCTTGCTCCTGGGCCGCGGACCAGTCCCCGGAATTGCCCGGGATTCGAGAAAAACCACCCGCGGCGTTCTGGCCTCGGAAGATGCCACGCGCAGGTACCATCGGGTAAGAATTTGTCCCTTTTCACCCGAGCCGTTCAGGAGTCCCGCGCGAGTGCAGTCGACCACCCTCGACGCGGATCTCGAGTCCCGTTCGGCCTTCCGGACGAGGACCCGGCCCGTCGTGAGCGCGGTCGGCCTGTATCTGCTCTTCCAGCTCCTCGCCTTCGGCGTGCTGTGGCTGATGAGCTGGAAGGCGGAAGTCTCGCCGGGCCGCTTCGTGGGCGCGTTCGACGCGAACTGGTTCATCTCGGTGGCCACGCACGGCTACGACCAGGTGCCGACGATCCTGGCGAACGGCATGCCGGGGGAGAACAGCCTGGTGTTCTTCCCGCTGTACCCGGCGCTGATCGCGGTGCTGACGTTCGTCGGCATCCCCGCCCTGCCCGCGGCCCTGGCGGTGTCGCTGCTGGCCGGCTGCGCCGCGGCGTGGGGCCTGTTCGTGCTGGGTCGCGAGTTCGCCGGCCCGCGCGTGGGGATGCTGCTGGCGGTGCTGTGGTCGCTCGGGCCGGGTTCGACGGCGTTGCGCATGGCGTACTCCGAGGCGCTGCTCGTGGCCCTCGTCGCGTGGACGCTGGTCGCCGTGTCACGCCGGAAGTGGCTGCTCGCGGGTGCGCTCGCCATCTTCGCGGGGCTTACCCGGGCGAGCGCCGGCGCGCTCGTGGCCGCGGTGGGCGTCGCGGCGATCGTCGCGATCTTCCGGCGCCAGGACGGCTGGCGGCCGTGGGTCGGAGGTCTGCTCGCGCCGTTGGGGCTGCTGGCTTACCTCACGTACGTCGGGTTTCGCACCGGCCGCGCCGACGGTTGGTTCTGGCTCCAGAACGCCTGGCAGATGCACTTCGACTTCGGTCGTTTCACGTGGATCCAAGTCCGCGAGGGGCTGACTGCGAACGGATCCAGCTGGACCAGCGTCACGGCGATCATCGTGCTCGCGGCCGTGGCACTGCTGGTGTGGACGTGGTGCACGAAGCTGCCTTTGCCGTGGCAGCTCTACGGCACGCTGACCGTGCTCATCGCGCTCGGGTCGTCGAACTACTTCCAGTCCCGCGCGCGGTTCCTGCTGCCCGCGTTCGTGCTCATGGTGCCGCTCGCGCTGGTGCTCGCTCGCCTGCCGACGAGAGTCCTCGTGGTGCTGCTGCCGGCAGGCGCGGCGATCAGCGCGTGGTACGGCTCGTTCCTCATGGCGATCGCCCACGTGGCCCCCTGAGCGGGGGTCACACAGGCGCGAGCCACAACGTCACGAACGCCTTCGCGTCGCCCTCGGCGGCCGCGATCAGCGCCGCGTCGTCGAGGGAGCGCTCGTCCGGGCCGGAGTCGCCGACGATCTTCGGTGTGTAGCCCAGCGAGCGGTAGCCCGCGAGGACCGCGGCCGGGTCGTCGCCGAGCTCCCGGATGGCGCCCGGGTCGAACTCGCAGACCACGTGAGGACGGTCGCGCCGCAGCACCTCGTCGAGCCCGGCGAGCGCGCGGTGGTCGCGGCCCTGCAGGTCGACCTTCACGAGGCCGATCCGCCGCGCCGTCACCTCCGGCAGCGAGTCGAGCCGCACGGCGGGCACCTCGATGCCCGGGCCCTCGGCGCTCACGCGGTTGTCGCCGCTGTTGCCCTCGGTGGCCTGCGTGAGGCGCACGGTGCCGGCCGAGTCCCAGGCCGCCGACTCGACGACCGTGACCAGCTCGGCGGCCGCCGGGGGCAGGTTGACGGAGACGTTCCGGCGCAGGTAAGCCGCGTTGACCGGGTCGGCCTCAACGGCGACCACGGCGGTGACGTCCGGCGTGGCCCGCAGCAGCCGCAGCGTGTGGTAGCCGACGTGGGCGCCGACGTCGAGGAACGCGCCCTCGGCCAGGCGCGCCATCAGGTCGGCCTCGCCGTCTTCCCAGGACCGGTGGAAGACGATCCACGGCAGCATGACCTCGTCGACCGGCATGAGCAGCGCGCCTACGTCGCACGGCACCACGTCGGCGCCGTGCGGCACCGGGGCGTGGGCCAGGCGGGCGGCGTCGCGCATGGCGCTCACGTCGAGCGTCACGCGCTGGATGGCCTTCTCGTCGGCGTCCAGCCGCTCGTCGCGCTGGGAGAACATCTTGTGCACCGACGTCGTGGAAGCCTCGAGGTCGGCGCCGAAGCCGCCGTAGCCCTCGGACAGCTTCGTCACGTCGGCTTCGAGGTTGCGCAGCGCCAGCTCGGTGTCCGGGGCGCGCTGACGCAGCTCACCGACGGTGTCGTCGAGCGTCTTCATGCGCTCGCCCAGCGTCTGGCTGTCGCTCCGCGCGCCTTCGGCGGCCCGGGCCGCGTCGGCGAAGCCGTGCTCAAGCGCCTCGATGCGCTCCAGCAGCCGCCGGTTGCTCTCCTCCGCGCCGGCCAGCAGCGCGCCCATCACCTTGCGCTGGTGGACGTCGTAGTGGTCGATCGCGCGCAGCACGGCCTTGCGCAGCGCGGGCGCGAGCGGCAGCCGCGACGGGGCGGCCGCCTCGGGTCGCCAGTGCAGGGCCTGCGCGGCGTCGTGCAGCGGCGTGATCGGGTGCGGCGGCGCCGGCTGGCCGGCGTGCCGGCCCGACTGCCACACGCCGTACGCGTCCTGCAGCTGCTCGCGCATCCACTTGGCGGCGGTGGCCATCGAGCGCTCGCGCAGGATGTACGCGCGCGCCGCCTGGCCGCGCTTCGCGGCTTCGGCCGGGTTGTCCGCGACCTCGCGCATCGCGGCGGCCGCGGCGTCGAGATCGGGGTCGGCCCACACGGCGTCGGCGTGGTACGGGTAGTTGTCCTTGCCCACCGGCACCAGCCGGAACGGCACGGGCCAGCCCGTCGACGCGTCGAGGAACTCCGTGGTGCTGGAGTAGTTCGTGGAGATCACCGGCATCGCGCGCGCCATCGCTTCGGCGACGGTGAGGCCGAAGCCCTCGCTGCGGTGCAGGGAGACGTAGCAGGTGCTGCGCTCGTACAGCTCGTGCAGCTCGGCCACCGACAGGTAGCGCTCCACCAGCTCGATGCGGTCGTCGCCGACCACAGCGGCACGCAGGCGCTCGGCCGCGTTCGGGTGCAGCTTCGCGTTGATCGCCTTGATGGTGAGCCGCACGTCGTCGCGGCCTTCGAACGCGCGGCGGAACGCCTCGACGGCACCCCACGGGTTCTTGCGCTCGGCCACGCTGTTGAAGTCGAACGCGAACAAGAACCGCACCGGTTCGCCCTGCTCACGCGCGGGCGGCGACGGCTCACCCGGGTCGCGCACCGGCACCGGGATGGTCTTCACCGGGATCGGCGAGTGCGCGGAGATGGCGCGGCGGCAGAACTCGCTCACCGTCCACACCTCGTCGAGCATCCCGAACGCCTCGTGCTGCCACTCGGGGAAGTCCTCGAGCTCCCAGGCCCACAGCCCGATGCGGTAGCGGCCGTTGCCGACCTCGGGGTGGTTGGTGAGGATCACGCGCGTCTGGTCCGCGTTCACCGCGAGCACGCTCAGCGGGAACCGGGGGTCGCCAACCGTCGCCGGCCGCTCGATGCCCGTGCGGTTCGACACCGCCTTCTCCTCGAGCACCGACGCCACCGGCACACCGCCGGTCTCGATGGCCTCGAGCACGATCCGGCCCATCTCGCCAAGGCCCAGCTCGGCCGTGAGGTAGCCGAGCAGGTTCACGCCGAACTCGTCGGCCGGCGGGTGGCTCGCGGGCCGCTCGCCGGGCAGCGCCCACTCGGGCAGCCCGGCCTCGCTGACGCCGGAACCGGCGCACCAGAAGCGGAAGTTGTCGGCGTCGGCGCCATACGGGTGCGGGAACGCCATTTGCAGGTCGATGCGCGACGCCCAGATCGCGTGCGTCAGCCGGTTCAGCCCGGCAGCGGCCTGCGCCTGGTCCTCGGGCGTGGCGAGCCACTCGCGCAGCGCCTGGCCGCCGTCCTCGCCGTACGCGTGCGGCGGCGCGGGCTTGTTCTTGCGCTCGGCCTTGATCCAGCCCTCGCGGAACACGCGGCGGGCGAGCTTCGGCACCTCGGTGCCGTCGCGGAAGTTCTTGAAGCCGTAGGGGATCGAGTCGAGCGTCTCGGCGTAGCCGGCTTCCCGCAGCTTCGCGCCGTACGAGTCGCAGATGGCCCGCAGGTCGTCGCTGTGCGACAGCAGCACGCGCGGCTTGCGCGCGCAGTGGAAGCTCAGCAGCCACGGCTTCTCCGGCCGGTAGCCGCTGAAGTGGAAGAAGCGCAGCTTCGCGCCGCCCGCGGTGTACGTGCCGTCGGCCTCGCGCGCGATCGGGCGCTCGTGGAGGTTCCAGTAGGCGACGTCGAAACCCGGGTCGGTGACCACGTGGTTGCGGAACAGCGAGGGCACCTGGTCCACCCACCGCTGGTCGGTGAACAGCTGCTGCTCGGGCGCCACGATCGCGTCGTGGCGCAGGCGCCCGGCCCAGAAGTCAAGGAACGCGCCCGCGCCCTGGCCGACGCCGATGAAGCCGAGGTTGAACATGCCGGTGCCCATGATCACGGCGTCGTCCGGCTCGAGGCCGTCCTGCGGCAGCGGGGTCAGGAAGTGCGGCGCGAGCACGATGTCGTGCTCGCGGGCCAGCTCCGTGACCTCAGGGATGGGGGCGAACAGCTCGATGTCCGGGTCGATGTACATCGCGACCTCGGACGTCTTCAGCAGCTCGCGCAGCAGATACGGCTTGGCCGACGTGGCGAGCTCGGTGACCGAGTACGCCGTGGCCATCCGCAGGTAGTCGGCCTCGTCGATGCCGAACGCGGCGGGGCCGACGACCTGCGTGCCGTCTTCGAGCTCGGTCACCTCGTCGCGCGGCGCGTCGATTACCGCGATCACGAAGCGGCCGCCCGGGTGCTGCGCGAGGTAGGACCGGGCCAGCACGCGCGCCGCGGGAACGTAGTTCCGCGCGACGATCGTGCAGGCCGTGGCTCCGGTGCTGCCGCGCTCAGGCATCGGCAGGCAGGGTGGTGAGCTGCTGGTTCAGCGCGGAGGAGAAGTCCGCCTTCACCGTCGACAGGTCTCCCTTGCCGGAGACGTCGATGCGGACGATCACGTTGCCGTGCGCGTAGTGGCCGCGCTCCTGGGCGGACTGGCCGTCCTTCTTGTCGATCGTGGTCGCGAAGACGCCGTCGGGCGCGGCGGTGTCGCGCTTGGCGCCGTTGGTGACCTGGATCTGCATGAGCTTGTCGGCCGCGGTCGCCGCCGCGGTCGGGCTCGATGCCTGGGTCAGCAGCAGCGTGATCTGGTCACCGTTGTCGAGGTGGTAGACCACGAACTTCGCCTTGCTCGCGCCGGCGGCCTGGTAGGCCTCGAGCTCGTCGGGGTTCAGGTAGGACAGGCTGTTGACCTCGCTGAACGACGTGATGTCGTCGTGGGTCTCGGCCTTGCCCGGCATGTTCGCGACGGCCAGGGGGTCCGGCGGCTTCGGCGCGCTGGAGGGCGCCTGCTGCGTCGGCTGGGCGGTGGGCTGCTCGTTGCCGCCCCCGCTGTCCCGGCCCCAGAGCCAGTAGGCGCCGAAGGCGATCGCGGCCAGCACGACCACGGCGCCGACGATCGCGCCGACCTTCTTGCCGCTGCCCGACTTGGGCTTCTCGGCGAAGAATTCGGGACCCTGGCGGAAGGAGTCATTGCCCGACGGGCCGAGCGGAGGCAGTTCGCCGCCGCCCCACGGCGGGCTCTGGTCGCCCTCAGGCGCGTTCCACGGCTGCTGCTGCGGGAAGCCGCCGGCCGGGGAGGCCGGCTGCTGGAACCCACCGGGCGGGGAGTACTGCGCCTGCGGCGGCTGCTGCTGGGGCTGCACGTACTCGGTGCGCGCGGGGTCGGCGTGCTGCTGCATCTGCCAGGACTGCACGGCCTGCGTGCGCTCCGCGCTCGGGTCACCGGCGGGCTGCTGCGGCGCGGCCGGGGGCTGTTGCTGCTGCTGCGGGGGCTGTTGCTGGGGCTGCTGGGGCATGCCCTGCGGCGGGCTGACCGGCGTGATGATCTGCGTCGAGTCCGCGCTCGGCGCGGCCTGCTGCGGCGCCGGCTGGTCCTGCTGGCCGACGGCCGAGGACAGCACCTGGTCGCGCCGGATCCGGTAGTCGTCCGCGGACAGCCGCCCTGACGCGAGCTCCTCGTCCAGCCGCCGCAGCTCCTCCTGCCAGGACACCAGGGCCCCCCTTATCTGTCGGCATGGCGACGATCAGTGCGCCACCGCGACCCGATGTGTGTGACGACGTGGACATTGTGCACGGCTGTGACCCCGCGCGACCCCGCGGGTCGACTTCCGTGGCCGGGGCTCGCGTCAGCGGGCGGGCAGGGCCGCCGCGACCTTCGTGCGGATCTGTTCGATCCGCGACCGGAGCACCACCGCGTCGTCGGTGAGCGGCTGCGACACGCCGATGCCGATCGCCACCGGACCGGAGGTGTACCAGAACGCGAGGACGCGCCCGGCCGGGCTGCTGCCGGAGTAGAGCAGGTCCGTCGGCGCGGGTCCGAGCGGTGTGCTGTCGAAGCCGCCGGCCGTGAGGTTCTGCTTCAGGCCCTTCACGAGCTGCGCGGCCTGCGCGGGCGACGGCGTTGGCACGGCGAGCAGGATCGTGCCGTTGTCGGTGTGCGTGGTGTCGGCGTATGCGTGGTAGACGAGCTCGGTCGCGGTGGCGGTCTTCATCAGGTCCGCGTCGGCCTGCGACACGACCTTCAGCTGTACGGCCTTGTCGAGCGACATCGTCGAGTTGTCGGGGTTCGGCGTGCCCGCCAGCGCGGGCAGCTTGTCCTCCAGCGAGGCCGACGGGTCCTGGCCGCCGGTGGCCGAGGGGATCGGTGGCGGCGAGACGGTGTCCGCGTTGTCGCTCTGGTTCGGCCGGTTGCCGATGTACCAGATCCCGCCGACGACCAGCGCCAGCACGACCAGCACCCCCAGCGACAGGAACAGCCACGTCGGCTTCTTCTTCCGCGGCGGCGCTTCCTCCCAGAGGCGGCGCAGCTCGGGCGTCTGCTGCCGCCCCAGGTCGGCCGTGTCGCCGGTGACGGGCAGGTAGCCGGTCGGGTTCGTGTCGGCCGGGCTCGGCGCGGTCGCGAACGACGGCTCGCCGTCCTTCGGGCTCCACCGCGGCTTCCGGGTCAGCGACGACCGGGGCGGCCGCTGCGGCTTGGCCTTCTTCTTTTCCTGCTTGTCTGGCTGCGGCTCCGCGGGCACGGGCTCGGTGACCTGCTGCTGGACGGGGTGCCAGACCGGCTGGGGCTGGGGTTGCTGCTGCTGGGGCTGCTGCTGGATCGCCGGGTTGGCGCTGGCCCACGTGTTCGGCGTATTCGGAGTGGTCGGCGCCCAGCCCTGCTGGGGCTGGTCCCACGACACCGGCTCGGCGTTCCATGTCCCCGCGGCCGGGCTCGGCTCCGTGACCTGGGCCGGGATCTCACCCGCGCCCGCCCGTAGCGGCGACGCCACCGGCGAGGCCGCGCCCCCGCCTGAGGCCTCCGCGAGCAGCTCCTCGCGCTTGTGCCGGTGCTCGGCGTGCCCGATCCGGCCCGCGGCCAGGTCGGAGTCCAGCCGCCGAAGCTCTTCCTGCCAGCTCATCGCCATCCTCTGCCACTGGTCGGGGCCGTAGTTTTTCATGCACCCGGACCTGCGGGGGTACCGGTTTGTCGACTCGTGATCGATTCGTCGGCGAGATCATTCCGCGCCAGTCGCGTGGCGTCCAGGGTCCAGGGCCGTCCGTAGGATCGGTGTATGTCCTCGAACCGCGGTGAGGTGCCCGCCGACGCCGCGACAGCGCGTTGGGAACGGCTCGGCGAAACGCTGGGCGCGATGGTGCGCGGTGAGACGACGGCCGGCGCCGCCAGCCGCAGCGTGCGTGAACAGTCGGAGCGGCTCGGTTCGCCCGAGGCCTTGCGTGACCTCCAGCGGTGGATCGCGATGCTCGACTCCTGGATCCCCACCGACGTCACACCCGTCAGCTTCTGCGAGGACCAGATCCTCCAACAGGCCCGTGAACTTCTTTCCGGAAACTGGCCACCCGTCACCCGTTGAGCGCCAAAAATTGTCGTACACATGTTCTAAAATTGGCCGTGTCCAGGGGAGATGCCGCTCGCGTGACGGGGCGGCATCGGCGAAGAGTTCGGACCGGAAGGCGGCTGTCCCATGGCCTACATCACCCTGCCCACGTTCGTCGGCTACAGCGCGAGCACGGGTCCCACGCGGTCGTCGTTCGTGCGGCGCCAGCGGCGGCTGTACGAGGACCCGGCGCGGGCGGCGTTCAACTACTACCGGCGGGCGGCCAACGCGGTGCGGGCCGGGCGAGCGGCGCGGCAGGACGAGGTGGCGATGCGTTCGCTGGTCCACCACGCCGACGACCGCACGCGCCCGCACTACTCGGCCATCGCCGAGGGGTGGCTGCGCTACCTGGGCCGGCGCGACCCGAAGCTGATCGAGGTCGGCCGGGCGCGCGTGCCGCTGGGGGAGCTGGAAGTGGGCCTGAGCCCGCAGCTCGGCCTGCGCAAGAGCAACGGTCAGCGGTACGCGACTTGGCTCTACTTCAAGGAGGAACCGCTCACGCGTGACGCCGCGCAGCTCGCGCTGTGGCTGCTCACCCAAGGCCTGTCCGACATCCTGCCGGGCGGCGAGGCGCTGGTCGTCGACGTGCGGCGCGCGAAGGAGTTCACACTCACGGCGCGCGACCGCGAGCGGCTGCGGCCGTGGGCGCACAGCGAGGCGTCGGCCTTCATGACCCTGTGGGACGCTGCGTGAGGTGACGATCGGTGACCGGGCGGCCCTGCTGCGCTCGGTCACCGCTCCCCAGGTCACGGCCTCGGGACACACCCACTCGGGTGACGCATTTGGCACTGGGCGGCCGTGGACTGGACAATCTCGCCCCCGGACACGAAGCTTTCGACAGTTTGAGCCGGCCGATGACTTCGAGGTCGATAAGTGAACGCAGCAGCCTGGGAGCCACTCTCAAGAGTGGCCGACGAGCCCGCTTGGTACTGGGTCTACAACAAGCTCGGCTTCTGGCCGAGCACCTTCGCGCACGACTGGCCCGGCTTCCGCGAGCCCGCGCCGTCGCGTACGTGGGATCTGTCGGCGGGTGATTTCGACCGCGCGTCGGCGGAGTTCCGGCTCGGGCCGTACGCGGTGGAAGAGCCCGACGTCGCGCGGATCGTGCTGACGGCGCTGAAGGAGAGCGTGCGCGAGGACGAGTGGTTGTGGGTGCTGCACTGGCAGCACCAGTCGTTCAAGTTCTGGCCGCACCGCATGCCCGAGGGCGCGGCGTGGCCCGTGCCCGTGTTCCCGCGCGGCGACTACCACCTGTTCCTCGCCGCGGACTTCAGCTTCGGCACGCTCGGGCACCCGTGGGAACGCACGTTGTGCGCGTTCGGCGATCGGCTGATGCCCGCCGTGGAGAAGTACGGACAGGGCGTGCTGACCAAGGTCCTGCGCCGCGACGGCCGCCCCAGCGCCTTGGCGCGCTGACCGCCCGTCCCGCCTGGGGAACCGCCCGTCTCGGCGGGCCGACCGGCGCATCGGCGCAGCTTGTGGCGCTGCTACCGTTCGCGACGTGTACGAATACCACGGCTGGGTGACCATCGCGGCGACCACGAGCGGCGACGACGACGCTGCTCTGCTGGAGCGCCTGGTCGATCGCGTCCACCGAGCCGTGCGCGACGCCGGCACACTGGACCTCGTCGACCTCCGCTGGAGCGCGGGCATGCCGATGCTGCACCTCGGCGGCCTCGACAAGCACGGCGGCGCGATCGCGCCCGAGCTGCTGGAGACATTCACGCGCGTCGGTGAGCTGGCGCCCGGCTCGTACGGGTTGCTGCACGTCTGGGACGACCAGGATCCCGACCACGACAACGAATTCCGCGTGTTCCGCATGGCGCGCGGCCTCGTGACCGAGTTCCGCGACGAGCACCTCACGCCGGTCGCCCCGACCGTGCTGGACGTGTACGAGCTGTAGAAAACGCACGAACGGCCCCTTCGCGCTTGTGGCGCGAAGGGGCCGTTCGCTTTTTCTGCCCGCGGGAGGGCGTTCTTGGTCGGACGCCGTCAGTGGTGGTGGTTCGGCGTCTGCGGGCGGCTGCCCGGCTCCTGGTGCGGCGGCTTCTGGTCCGTGCCCGGGAACACCGGGGCGGGCAGGTTCGCTGCCTCATAGCGTGAGAGCGTGAGCGGGCCCGAGGTGTCGGGCAGCGTCGGCGGCTGCGCCTTGTGGTCGTTGAAGCGGAACGCCGAGGTCATGTCACCGAAGGTCTTGCGGCGCCAGTCGGAGATGTTCGTCTCCTTCACGCCGGTGACCTGCTCGAGGAACTGCAGCGTCGACGTGTGGTCGAACGGCTCGCTGCACACCCAGCCACCCGCGGTCCAGGGCGAGATCACGATCGCCGGCACGCGGTAGCCCGCGCCGACCGGGAGGCCGTTGCCCTTGGTGCCGCCGTGGGAGGTGCCGTTCACGAACTCGTGCGGGGTGCCGGCGGGCGGGATCGGCGGGACGACGTGGTCGAAGAGGCCGTCGTTCTCGTCGTAGTTGAGGATGAACACGGTCTTGGCCCACACGTCCGGGTTGGACGCGATGGCGTCGATCTTCGAGGCGACGAACGCCGCGCCCTCGGCGGGCGTGTAGTTCGGGTGCTCCGAAGCTGTGGAGGTGCAGATGATCCACGAGACGGTGGGCAGCTTGTCGTTGCGCGCGTCGTACTCGAACTGGCCCTCGGGGCGGTGGGTCAGGCCGTTGACGGCGAGCGGCGAGTCGGCCGGCGCGTTCTTGAAGTTGGCGAAGTTCTCGAGCATGTTGCAGCCGTAGGTGTCGCTCTGCTCGTAGACCTTCCAGCTCACGCCGGCGGCCTGGAGGCGCTCCGCGTACGTGGTCCAGGTGTAGCCGCCGGTGGGGGCGGTGTTTTCGAGGATGGGGCCGCCGTTGACGCCGTCGGGGTCGACGGTGCCGGTCATCCACATCATGCGGTTGGGCCACGTCGGGCCGAGCACCGAGCAGAAGTAGGAGTCGCACACGGTGAACGACTCGGCGAGCGCGAACTGGAACGGCAGGTCGGCGCGCGTGTGGTAGCCCATCACGTACGGGCCGTTCTTGCCGTCGGCCTTGCGGTGCGCCGGGAGCCAGCTGTCCATCTTGCCGCCGTTGAGGGCGTCGTGCTGGACCTGCCAGGCGTGGGAGGTGGAGGGGATCTTCTGGGCGTTGGTGGCGTGCGTGTCGAGGTGGAACGGCAGCGCGTAGCCGGCGGGGTTCTCGGCGTCGGGCTGGTAGAACACGGACTTGCCGTTCGGCAGCTTCTGGGCGTGCGGGTCGCCGAACCCGCGAACGCCGCGCATGGTGCCGAAGTAGTGGTCGAACGACCGGTTTTCCTGCATCAGCAGCACGACGTGCTCGATGTCCTTGATCGAGCCGTGCTTGGGCGCTCCCTGCGCGAGCGCCTTCTGCACGCTGGGCGGAAGGAGCGTGGCCGCGGCAGCGGCGGCGGCAGCCCCGGCGGTGGATCCGAGAAGACGGCGACGAGTCAGTTCGGTCATGGCTGACACCCTGCAGCCACGCCGTCACCCAAAAAGGTGGTTATCTCAGAACGAGTGACTAACACATGATGAAAACAACTTCCGAACTACCCAACAACCCCGAACCGCCCCGTTCCCGCTGGTAAACGCATTAGGCCACCCGGCGGTTCCCCTCGACCCTCCGCGCTGCCTTGCCTCCCGCTAGCCCGCCCCTAACCCTCCGCTTGCCTTCGGCGCGCTCCTCGGCTGCGCACTCGGGCCTCGCCCTGCCGGAGTCGGCTCACCTGCCTGGGCGATTTGCGGGTGCCGCTGGACGCACCCCGATCATCGATTGTCACGACGGTCTGGCTCACCTTGTCAAGGCGGGAAAGCGTGCCTTGACAAGCCGATCCAGCCCGTGTGGGAGCTGCGGATCGAGATGCAGGGAGGGGCCTGGGTGCGCCCGCCGCAGCGCCGCCACCTGCGCTTGGCGAGATGGCAGTCGCCGCCGGTCAGGAGATCGCTCGGCCACTGCGCTCAGCCCGCGCGCCTGCCCGCCGCCCGCTGAGCCCACTCCGCCAGACACGTCGCCCGCACCCTCAAGGCGATTCTCTCCCCGGGACACTCCGGCCGCGCAGCGCGCCGCCCGCACCGCACCACCGCGGTTCTCTCACCGACCAACTCACCCGAGCACAACGGCTCACCCGCAACTCGCCCTGGGAGCTCGTCTCACCACTCGACTCGGCCGCGCAGCGCGGGCTCACCCGCAACTCGCCAACGCAGCTGTCTCACCACTCAACCCGGCCGCGCAGCGCGTCTCACCCGCACCTCAACAACGCAGCTGCCTCACCACTCAACTCGGCCGCGCAGCGCGGGCTCACCCGCAACTCGCCAACGCAGCTGTCCCACCACTCAACCCGGCCGCGCAGCGCGTCTCACCCGCACCTCAACAACGCAGCTGCCTCACCACTCAACTCGGCCGCGCAGCGCGGGCTCACCCGCAACTCGCCAACGCAGCTGTCCCACCACTCAACCCGGCCGCGCAGCGCGTCTCACCCGCACCTCAACAACGCAGCTGCCTCACCGCTCAACTCGGCCGCGCAGCGCGTCTCACCCGCCACTCGCCAACGCAGCTGTCTCACCACTCAACTCGGCCGCGCAGCGCAGGCTCACCCGCCACTCAACAACGCAGCTCTCTCACCACGAGCACTGCGCCCCGCGCAGTAGCTCCCCCACCTCAACCATGCAGGAATGGTCACCGATGGCACCGTGGGGGTCCGGGGGCTCGGCCCCCGGGAGATATGGCGAGGGCCACCCGGCTCGCGCTTTCCGCGAGCAGAGTGGCCCCTGGACCGAGCGGATGACGGGATTCGAACCCGCGACCCTCACCTTGGCAAGGTGATGCGCTACCAGCTGCGCTACATCCGCGTTGACCGCTTGGTGCTCGGTGTTGTCGTAACTCTATACCGAGGGATGAGAGCCACTTTCGGGGGGTCCACCTTGTCCGAGTCCGGTCTGTGACGTGCTTCGACTCGGTGCTTCGTTGTCACATCGGGCGTACAAGGGGTGACGACGGGCTTTTCGCTCCGTATGGTGTCCCCATTCGACCGAGTGGTGAGTCCTTCGGGGGAGGAGGTGCCTTGCCGGATGACCGAGCTGGGCGCGGCGCCGCCACCAGCGGCCTCGGAATCCGACGAGAAGGCACTTCTTCAGCGGCTCCGCAATGGGGAAGATGCCGCGTTCGGGGAGCTGTTCGAGCTCCACGCGGCGGCCGTGCGCAGATTGGCGCAGAGTCTTGCGTCCGACAGTTCCGAGGCCGAGGACATTACGGCCGAGACGTTCTTCCGGGTCCTGCAGGCGCTGCGGCGCGGCGCGGGCCCGCGTGACTATGTCCGCGCGTATCTCCTGACCGTCGCCCGCCGGGTGTCGTGGGAGTGGCACGGGGCGCGCCGCGACGTGCCGGTGACCGACGACGAGCTGACGTTCCGCGCCGGCGCGGGCGCCGACACCAACGCGCGCACCGCCGAGCACACGCTGATCACCAGGGCGTTCACGAGCCTGCCCGAGCGCTGGCGCACGGTGTTGTGGCAGACCGAGGTCGAGGGCGAGCAGCCCGCGATGGTCGCGCCGCACTTCGGGCTTTCGGCCAACGCGACGGCGGCGCTCGCCCGCCGCGCGCGCCAGGGGCTGCGGGCGGCGTACCTGCAGGCGCACCTTTCGGTGAACCGCGGGCCGGGGACGTGTCGTTCGGTCGTCGAGAAGATGGGCGGCTTCACAGCGGGCAGCGTCACGGGCGCCGAGGCGGAGCGGATCAAGGCGCACCTGCTGGGGTGCGCTTCCTGCCGCGCGACCCAGGACGAGCTGCGCGACGTCTGTTCGTCGCTGCGCGCGCACGCCGAGGTGATCGTGGTCGCGGTGCCCGCGCTGGTGGGCATCGGCAAGGCGGCCGGGGTGACGGGGGTTGTCACCACCGTGAAGAGCGTGCTGTTCGGCTCGAAGGTGAAGGTGGGCCTCGCGCTCGCGTCGACGGCCGCCGCGGGCGTCGCCGGGTTCACGACCGGTCCGCTCGTGTTCGGTTCGCACCCGGTGCAGGACGTCGGCCTCCAGGGTGGCGCGCCGGAGTTGGCGTTGCAGCCGCCCGCACCGCCGGCTCAGCAGCCGCCTCCGCAGGTGCAGCACGGGCCGCGCGTGGCGACCGGGCAGTTGCACGGTGCCGCGCGCCCGCAGCACCCGTCGGCCCACACCGTCGGCTCGCACCTGGGTACCAACGATGTGCCCAAGCTCCCGGCCGGGCCTGGCGCCGGGCAGTCGTCCGACGGTTCGGCCCGCGTCGACCTCCCCGTCGGCAGCCGGTCGCATTCCCCGATGTCGAGCCAGAACTCCACGGACACCACCGCCTCCACGGACTCGCGCGCCGACACCGACCCGGACCTCACGTCGGGCGCCCCGTGCGACGACCCGACGATCGACGGCCCCTTGAGCACCACGAGGACCTCGTACCCGCCGTCGTTCGTGCCGCCGCCGACGTTCACGTACGTGCCTCCGCCCGAGACCTACCTCCCGCCGACGGTCACGACCACGCCGACGCCGGGCGACACCGTCCCGGAGAAGCCCGAATCGTCCTCGAAGTCCGCTCCGACCAAGTCCACGCAGTCCGAGACCCGGTCCGAAACGGATCCGACTTCCCAAGACTCGGGAGACGTGACCCCGTCGGATGTCACCGGTTCGGCCGATTCCGATTCTCCGTCGGCTCCCTGAGCAGCGGAAACCGGGCAAACCTCGCGCCACGCTCCGTGACCACCTCGCGCTGACGGGCGCCGTCACGGTAACGTTGACCGACTCGAGCGTCGCCCGGGAGGCAACAGGATGAACCGGCTGGTACGCGGCGAAGACGGCCGCGACTGGGTGGTCCGAGCCCAGATGGAGTGGCGTGCACCCGCCACCGCGGACGATTTCGAACACGACGTGGCCGGCAGCTACACGCCGGGCATCGCCATGCTCTTGGTCACCGCTTTCTTGGCAGTGGTGCTGGTGATCTGGACGCCGGACCAGGTGCGCGTGCCGGCGTGGGTGTTCCTCGCGATCCTGCTGGTGCTGCTGTTCTTCCCGTTGCGCTGGATCCTGCGCCGGCCGTGGACGGTCGTCGCCGAGACCGAGGGCGACGTGGCGGGCGACCGGCCCTCGGAGCGCTGGGTCGGCACGATCCGGGGCATGTTCACGGTGTCGGGCGAGGTCAAGCGGATCACGAAGACGATCCAGAAGCACTCGCTGCCTGATTTCGACGGACCCCTGCACCCTGTCGAATAGGGCTGTCGAATAGGGCTGTCGAATAACGGCACCTGGCCGATTCGGGCAACGCGAGCAAGACTGGTGCCATGCCCGAGCTGCCCGAGGTCGAAGCACTCGCCCACCACCTGCGCGAACACGCCGTGGGCGCCACGGTGTTCCGCCTCGACGTCGCCTCGCTCAGCGTCCTGAAGACGGCCGTGCCGCCCTACACCGAGCTGCACGGGCGCGAAATCACCGGCGCCACCCGCCACGGCAAGCACCTCGACGTGGTCCTCGGCGACCTGCACCTCGTCGTCCACCTCGCGCGCGCCGGCTGGCTGCGCTGGTCCGACCAGCTTTCGCCCACGCCGTTGAAGCCGGGCAAGGGCCCGATCTCGCTGCGCGTGCACCTCAACGCGGCGGCCGGCCCGGGCTTCGACCTCACCGAGGCCGGTACGAAGAAGGGCCTCGCCGTCTGGATCGTCCACGACCCGAGCGAGATCCCCAGCGTTGCGCGCCTCGGCCCCGACGCGCTGTCGCTCGACGCGTCGCAGCTGCGCGAGCTCTTCGCCGGCAAGGGCACGCGGCTCAAGTGGGCGCTCACCGACCAGTCGCTCATCGCCGGCATCGGCAACGCCTACTCCGACGAGATCATGCACAAGGCCAAGCTCTCCCCGTACGCCACCGTCGGCAAGCTCGACGAGGGTGCGCTGGAGACGTTGGCCGCCGCCATCCACGACATCGAGTCCGACGCCGTGCAGCGCTCCGTCGGCCAGAAGGCCGCGATGCTCAAGGGCGAGAAGCGCTCGGGCCTGCGCGTGCACGCCCGCACAGGCCTGCCCTGCCCGGTCTGCGGCGACACCATCCGCGAGATCTCGTTCGCCGACAAGTCCTTCCAGTACTGCCCCACCTGCCAGACGGGCGGCAAACCCCTGGCCGACCGCCGGATGTCGCGGCTGCTCAAGTAACGCCGGGCCCGGGCTCCGCGAACCTCCGCACGACGGGTCCGTTCGCGCCGTGAGAGCGCTGGGCCGAACGGGAAAAACCTCTCCGCCGGCCGTCGCAGGGAGTGACCATGCGGTCCTGGCACGCCGCTCGGTAGGGTTCAACCACCCTCGGTCGTCACAACTGGACAGAAAGTGGGGAGCAAGCCTTGCACCCGGTCGGTCGAGCGCAGAGCATGGACGTCGTGTCCGCCTTTCCCCTCGCGCAGGTCGTCCCGTGGACGCTGGCCGGTGTGCTCGCGGTCATCGTCCTCGTGCTGCTCTTCAAGGTGCGCCGGCCCAAAGGCGTGATCCAGGACGCCGTGCTGCAGGCCGTGCACCGGATGTCGAAGGCCACGCCGAACCTGCGCGCCGGCCTCGACGAGGAGGCCGCCAACCGGATGACGGCCGAGCTGCTCGAAGTGCTCGACTGCCTCGCCGTGGGAATCACCGACAGTGAGGGAACGCTCCTGTCCTGGGCCGGCGAGGCCACGGACCACTACCTCGACCTCGTCGACGACATCGGCACCGCGCTGCGCAAGCACCGCCGCGCCGTCGCCGATCACAACCGCATGCCGTGCAACCACCGCGGCACCTGCAAGATGAAAACCGCCGCCATCGTGCCGATCCTGGTCGAGGGCACGGCGGAGGCCACGCTGATCGTCGTCGGGCGCACGCGCGGCAAGCTCGTGCAGATGGCCGAGGCGGTGGCGCAGTTCGTGTGCACGCAGTTCGAGCTGGCGCGCCTCGAGGAGTCGCGCAACCAGCTGAACCAGGCCGAGATCAAGGCCCTGCGTGCGCAGATCTCGCCGCATTTCGTCTACAACGCGCTGAACACGATTTCCGCGCTGATCCGCACGGACCCCGAAGAGGCGCGCGAGCTGCTTCAGGACTTCGCCGACTTCACGCGCTACTCGTTCCGCACCTCCGGCATGTACACCACGCTCGCCGAGGAGCTGCGCAACATCGATCGCTACCTCACGATCGAGAACGCCCGCTTCGGCGGCCGGCTCGAGGTGCGGATGAAGATCGCGCCCGAGGTGCTGAGCGTGGTCGTGCCGTTCCTGATCATCCAGCCACTGGTGGAAAACGCGGTGAAACACGGCCTGGCGAGCAAGCCCAGCGGCGGCTGCGTCACGGTGATCGCGCAGGACTACGGCACCGAGGCCCTGATCAGCGTCGAGGACGACGGCATCGGCATGGACCCGCGCGCCCTCACCGACCTGAAGAACGCGCACCGCACCGGCGCCCACGTCGGCCTCGGCAACATCAACCAGCGGATGCGCCAGGTCTTCGGCGAGGACTACGCGCTCACCGTCGACACCGCGCCCGGTGCCGGCATGAAGGTGACGCTGCGCGTGCCGAAGTTCAAGCTCGGCGTGCGCCCGAACATGCCCGACTACTCGGCCGACGTGCCGTCGCAGGGCGGCCCCGAGGACACCGAGGTCGAGCACAACGGTGTGAACGGATCGCGTTCGGGAATGCTGCCCGCCCACTGACATGGCTAGCCTGGCGGCATGAGCGTTACCGAGAAGCTGACGTCCCGCCTGCCCGTGCTCGGCGACCGCGTCGAGCGCAAGGACGTCGTCGCGGTGGTGAAGCTGCACGGCGTGATCACGCCTTCGCCTTCGCCGCTGGCGCGCGGCTCGATCAACCTGGCGGCCGTCGAGTCGGCGCTGACCAGGGCGTTCGGCCACGATCGGCTCAAGGCGGTGGCGCTGCTGATCAACTCGCCGGGCGGCGCGCCGACGCAGTCGGGCCTGGTCGCGGAGCGCATCCGCCAGCTGGCCGACGAGAAGAACGTGCCCGTGCTGGCCTTCGCCGAGGACGTCGCCGCGTCCGGCGGCTACTGGCTCGCGTGCGCGGCCGACGAGATCTTCGCCCACCGCACGTCGATGGTCGGCTCCATCGGCGTGATCAGCGGCGGCTTCGGGTTCACGGGCCTGCTGGAGCGCTTCGGCATCGAGCGCCGGCTGCACACGGCGGGCGCGAACAAGTCGCGCCTCGACCCGTTCAGCCCGGAGAAGCCCGAGGACGTCGAGTGGCTGAAGAAGATGCACAGCCAGCTCCACGAGCTGTTCGTCGACTGGGTCAAGGAACGCCGCGGCAGCCGGCTCGCCGACACCGAGGACCTGTTCACCGGCGACGTCTGGCTCGGACAGAAGGCGCTCGACCTCGGCCTGATCGACGGCCTCGGCTCGCTGCGCAAGATCGTCACCGAGCGGTACCCGGACGCCGAGATCTCCGTGGCGGAGCCGAAGAGGCCGCTGCTCGCCCGGCTCGGCATCGGCGCCCCCGCGGCGGCGAGCGCGGTGCTCGACGCGGTGACCACCAAGGCCGCGTGGGCCCGCTTCGGTTTGTGACCTTCGGACACCCGTGCGCGTCCGGCACTCGCCCGGTTGGCCGCACCGTCGTACGGCACCGTGCCGCGCCCGTGACCAGGAATGGGGCAAAGGGGGCGTCGGCTTTCCCCGACGGGCGGATGAGTGGGACGGGGCTGGACATTGCACTCGGCAATGGGCAGGATGCGTCTCACTGTGAGTGCTCATGAAGACACCCGGAAGCTCATCGTCTTGGCGGTGGACGACGAGCTCAACGGGCTTGACGAACTGACCCACGGCCTGAAGAACAACCCGCACATCCACCGCGTCTTCAAGGCGTCGGACGCTTCCGACGCGCTGCGGTTGTTCTCCCACGACGACCCCGAGCTCATCGCCCGGCGCGCGCAGGGCCTGCCGACGGTCGACGCTGTGTTCGCCGACATCGACATGCCCGGCCTGTCCGGCATGGAGATGTCGCGCGTGATCGCGGCGATGAACCCGTCGCCGATCCTGGTGTTCGTCACGGGCCACGCCGAGGAAGCCGTGAACGCGTTCGACCTCGGCGCCGTTGACTACGTGCTCAAGCCGTTCCAGCAGGACCGCCTCGACCGGTCCGTCTCGCGCGTGCGCGAGAAGCTGGCCGCGGCCGCCTCGCCGCCGCCCGGGCAGCGCACGGGCGAGCCGGTGAAGAACGACGACGAGGTGATCCCCGTCGAGCTCGCCGGCACCACCAAGCTCATCCCGCGCTCGTCGGTGCGCTGGGTGGAGGCCCAAGGCGACTACGCCCGGCTGTTCACCACCGAGGGCAGCCACCTGGTGCGCATCCCGCTGGCCCAGCTCGAGGAACGCTGGGAGAAGGCCGGGTTCGTGCGCATCCACCGCTCGTTCCTGGTCGCGTTGCCGCTGATCACGGAGCTGCGCATGGGCCAGGGCGGCTACCAGGTCGTGATCGGCAACGAGGAGAAGGTGCTGCCGGTCAGCCGCCGGCACACGCGGGCGCTGAAGGACCGGCTCGTCGGCTCCGGCCGCGGCGGCTGAGCCCGTGTCCGTGCCCGACGATCCGTACCACCGCCTGGCCAACGGCGTCCGCGAACCGGACCCGACGCTGGGTCGCGTGCCCGAGGACAGCGCGGTCGTGGAGCCGGTGCCGCCGGCGCCCGAGCCGCTGCGCCCGGCCGAGCCCGCGCACGAGAAGCCGAAGCGGCAGCGCGTGGTGCTGGCCGACCCGCGCCAGTCGGCGGGCCGGATGCGCGCGCGCGTCGAGCTGGAGGAGCAGACCAGCTGGGGAAAGCTGCTGGTCCGCGACCTGGTGAAGGTGCAGCTGCGCACGGCCGTGCTGCTGGCGTTGCTCGTGCTGCTGGTGCTCGGCGCGATGCCCGTGTTGTTCTACCTGCTGCCCGCCGTCGCGCGGTTCACGGTGATCGGCATCCCGATCCCGTGGCTCGTGCTCGGGCTGCTGCCGTTCCCGTTCCTGTTCGCGGTGGGCCTTTGGTACAACCGGCTCGCCGAGCGCCACGAGCGCGACTTCGTGGACATGATCGAAAACTGACCGCCTCGGACGGGAAAGCCCCGGTGGCGGGGCATCACCTGGCCGCGGGCTCGTGCGAGGATTCCAGCCGTGCAGCTGAACCCGTGGGCGTTGACCGGCATCGTGCTGGTCGCCCTCGCGACTTACTACCTCGGGTACCGCTCGTCGCGTTCGGCCACCAGCACACACGACTTCCTCGTCGCCAGGCGAACGGTCCGCTCGCGCCGCAACGCCGCGGCCATCTCGGGTGAGTACCTGTCGGCGGCGTCGTTCCTGGGCGTCGCGGGCATCGTGCTCAAGGAAGGCGCCGACGCCACCTGGTACCCGATCGGCTTCACCGCCGGCTACCTCGCGCTGATGCTGTTCGTCGCCGCGCCGCTGCGCCGCTCGGGCGCGTACACGCTGCCGGACTTCGTGGAAATGCGCCTCGGTTCGCTGGGGCTGCGCCGCTTCGCGACGGCGTTCGTGGTGTTCATCGGGATCCTTTACATGGTCCCGCAGCTGCAGGGCGCGGGGCTCACGCTCGCGTCGATCCTGCCCGTGCCCGCGTGGGTGGGCGCGGTCGTGGTCACGGTGCTGGTCGGGATCAACGTGATCGCCGGCGGCATGCGCGCGATCACGGTGGTCCAGGCCTTCCAGTACTGGCTCAAGCTGTTCGCGATCTCCGTGCCGACTTTCTTGCTGTGCATGGTGTTCTTCTCCGGCGGCGGCCCCGGCGGCGTGCGCGCGCTCGGCTCGCCCGCCCCGCCCGTGTTCCCGCAGGACACCACGGTTTCGGTGCAGACCGACGTGACGGTGAACGTCACCACCGAGACCTACTTCTACGCCGACGGCCGCATCGACGACGGCCCCGCGCGCGGCGTGGCGCGCTGGTCACCGCTGATCCCGCACACGGTCGAGAAGGGCACCACGCTCAAGTTCGCCGCGGGCACGCCAGTGCCGGTGATCAGCGACGCGCCCGCGACCAACGACGCGTGGCTGCACCCCGCGTCCGGGAAGATCACCGACCTGCTGCAGACGTACTCGCTGATCTTCGCGCTGTTCCTCGGCACCATGGGCCTGCCCCACGTGCTGGTGCGCTTCTACACCAACCCCGACGGCAAGGCCGCGCGCCGCACGACCGTCCACGTGCTGTTGCTTCTCGGGTTGTTCTACCTGTTCCCGACGATGCTGGGCGCGCTGTCGCGAATGTACGTGCCGCAGCTGCTCGTCACCGGCAACACCGACGCGGCCGTGCTGATGTTGCCGACGGCGATGGTGCCGGGGATCGCGGGCCAGGTCCTCGCGGCGATCGTGGCGGCGGGCGCGTTCGCGGCGTTCCTGTCGAGCTCGTCGGGGCTGCTGGTGAGCGTGGCCGGGGTGGTGTCCACGGACCTGCTTCCGGGGCGCGTCAAGGATTTTAAGGTGGGTACGGCCATCGTCGCGTTGTGTCCGCTCGGCCTGGCGTTCCTGCTGCGCACGGAGGACATCTCGCTGTCGATCGGGCTGACGTTCGCTTTGGCGGCCTCGACGTTCAGCCCGCTGCTGCTGCTCGGCATCTGGTGGCGCAAGCTCAGCTGGCCGGGCGCGCTGGCGGGAATGCTCGTCGGCGGCGGGCTGGTGCTGGCGGCGCTGGGCGTCGACATCGCGGCGGGCTACGCGAGTTTCGAAGCGCCTTGGTTCACGACCCAGCCGGGCCTGATCTCGGTGCCGGCGGCGTTCCTCACGACGTACGTGGTCAGCCGCCTGACCCGCTACGGGCGCCCGGAGCTGGTCAACGACATCATGCTGCGGCTGCACGCCCCCGACCCGCTCGGCCTCATGAACGACCGGGCCGTCGCGCGGTTCGGCCAGGCGGAGGACAAGGCCCGCGCGGGGCGAGGCCGGCACCGTAAGTAGGTCACTCGGCGTCACGGCCTATTCACCCGATTCGACGAGGTCGCATCAGCCTTTCCGGGGCGGAAGATCTTCGTGTTGGTCGTGTCGGTGTTTTCAGGTCGTTGTCGGGAAGGGGCGCCGTGGAACGCACCGAAGCGGACGTCGACTGGGAGCACGTGCAGGCGACACCCGAGTTCCAGCAGCTGCGCCGTCGTCGGCGCGGGTTCGTGTTCCCGATGTCGGCGACGTTCCTGGCCTGGTACCTGCTCTACGTGCTCCTCGCCGACTACGCGCACGCGTTCATGAGCGCGCACCTGTGGGGCAACATCACCGTGGGTCTGGTGCTGGGCCTGGCGCAGTTCTTGACGACGTTCGTCGTCACGGCGTTGTATGTGCGCTTCGCGAACCGCAAGCTGGATCCCCTGGCCGCAGAGCTGCGCGCCGAGTACGGGGGCTAGCGTCTGGTTCCTCACACGCGTACAACGCCTGGACATGGGAGCATGGAACTGTGGTGAGCCCCGCTGAACTGCCGACCGCCGAGGTCCGTGACCTGCCGAAGGACGGCGTGCCCCTGCTGGACGTCCGCGAGGACGACGAGTGGGCCGCCGGCCACGCGCCCGGCGCCGTGCACATCCCCCTCGGCGAGCTGCCCGCGCGGGTCGATGAGCTCGCCGAGCTCCCCGAAGACCAGCCCGTCTACGTCATCTGCCGCAGCGGCGGCCGCTCCGCCCGCGCCACAGCCTGGCTCAACGCCAGCGGCTGGGACGCGGTCAACGTCGCCGGCGGCATGGGCGCCTGGGCCCGCGAGGGCCGCCCCATGGTGAGCGAAAACGCGGGCACCGAACCCGAGGTCATCTGACGGATGCACCCAGCCCAGCCCCCCGTCCCCCCGGGATCCGCGCACCCCGCGGGTCCTCAGGGCGGCGCGGGCTGGCCCCAGTACCCGCCTTGGCAGGGTGAGTCTTCTCCCGACGGCTGGGTGCCGGGCTTTGGTGCGCCGCCGGCTGGTGGTCCTGATTCACCCGCGGGCGCCTCGGATCCGCACGCCGGCTCGCACAACGGGGTGCCTCACTCCGCGCCAGGTGGCGCTGGTCCTGCTTCTTCTCACGCGGCCGGCCCGGCTCCTGCCGGCGGGTACTCGCAGGTGGGCAGCTACCCGGCGGAGGCTGGTCCACACCCCGGCGCCTACCCAGCCGGGGCCGGTCAGCAGCCGGGATTCGCCGCGCCTGCGCAGCAAGGCGGTGCCCAGGTGCAGTACCCGCCGTTCGCTGCCGCCGCCCGACCGTTCACCGCCGCCCCGCAGGGCCAGGTGCAGCGAACCGCGCCGGAGTGCCCCTCCACTCCGCGGCAACGTCCACGCCTGAAGTGGGTCGCCTCGCCCCCACCCGGTTCGGTGATCCGGCGGCGCGCCGTGGCGACCACGCCGTACACCGGCCCCCCGTCCTACCCGGTCCCGCCGCGCTGGGGCTTCCCGAACCTCGTCTGGCGCCGCCCGACGACCGTGCCCGGCACGGCTTCCAGCGCAGTGCGCGCGATCGACCGCATCCCGGTCCTGGCGCAGAGCCTCAACACCATCCTGTGGACGTTCGTGTTCCTCGCCCTCGCCGCGGCGGGGTCGGAGATCTGGCGCTACGTCCTGCTGGTGCAGAGCCGCGACTCCGCGCTGAGCACGTCGGTGGTCGGGTTCTCCGACGCGTTCGTGGTCACCGCCGGCCTGCTCACCACGATCCTTTCGCTGCTCCCGGCGGGCCTGGCCGTGTGGTGGCTGCTCGTCGCCCGCCACGCCGCCGCCGACGAGGCCGGCGTCGAGCCCGCGCGTCCCGTGTGGCAGGTGCTCGTCGGCGTGCTCGTGCCGGTGGCGAACCTGCCCATGGCGCTGTCCGTGGTGGGCGAACTGGAACACGCCGTCCTCCGCCGCCCCCGCGACGAACGCCCCAAGCCCTCCCGCCTCGTCCTCATCTGGTGGGGCACCTGGGTGGCCAACTGGGTGCTCCTCGCGGTCACGATCATCTGGCGCCTGCGCCCGGGCGTCCAGGCGATGGCGGACAGCGTCGTCCTCGTCGCCCTCACCGACCTCACGGCCGCCGCCCTCGCGATCGCCACGGCCCTCGTCATCCGCCGCTTCTCCGACCTCCTGATGCCCATCGCCCCCGGCCGCCTGCGCAAGCTGCGCGTCCTCAAGGTCGACGGCGCTCCCGAGCCGGAGCTGCGCAACGCTCGTCCGGTCGGGGCTGCCCGCTGAGCCTCGCTGGGCCTCAGCCCCCGCGCGGGTTTGCTGCTGCGCTTGTTGTCCGACCGCCGACGTTGCCCCGTGAGCTTCAGCCGAGCGCTGGTTCGAGCTGCCCGAACGCCTTCGTCGCCGCCTCACGCACCTTGGTGACCAGATCCTCGTCGCCGGCGTAGGTGAGGTCCCAGACCTCGTCGAAGAGCAGCCGCAGCACCGAAGTCAGGTGGGCCGCCGCCGTGCGCGCGAGGATGTCGCTGCCGGGGGCCTCGCGTTCCAGCAGGGCGGCGACGAGCTGCTGCTCCCGGTCGAGATGCATCTGCGTGAGCGCGGCCATGAGCGTCACGCTGGCCCGCACCATCCCGACGAACTCGATCCCCGCGAACCCCAGCAGCGCGCTCCGCTCCTCGAGTGCCGCGAAGTACCCGTCGCGTACCGCCGCGAACGGCCGGCTCGACAGAGCCTGCTGCACCAGCTTCGCCGGCCAGTCGACGAAGTCGTTGCGGATGTCGAAGACCAGGTCCTCCTTGCGCCCGAAGTGGTTGGTCACGGTCATCTTCGCGACGCGCGCCGCCTCCGCGACCTCGGCGATCGTCACCCCCTCGAACCCTCGCGCGATGAACAGCCGCGTCGCCGCGTGCGAGATGTTCTGCCTGGTCTCAAGCTTCTTCTGTTCCCTGAGGCTCACCCGGCCAGCATACTAGGCCCGACCTAAATGTGTGCTTGACCCAGTGAATCGACGAGGCCTAATCTTAGGTCCGACCTAATAAACCTCGAAGGGACACCGATGACCCTGCGCCTGCTCGCCGTCCACGCCCATCCCGACGACGAATCCAGCAAGGGCGCCGCCACCCTCGCCCGCTACGCCGCGGAAGGCGTCGACGTCCTCGTGGCCACCTGCACCGGCGGCGAACGCGGCGATGTGCTCAACCCAGCGCTGAACACCCCGGCCATCCACAGGGACCTCCCCGCCATCCGCAGACGCGAGATGGCCGCCGCCGCGGAGATTCTCGGTGTGCGCCAACGGTTCCTGGGTCACGTCGACTCCGGCCTCGACCAGCCGTTACCCGAAGGGTGCTTCGCGAAAATGTCCATTGAGGACGCAGCCAAGCCCCTCGCGGACCTGCTCCGCGAATTCCGTCCACAGGTCGTGATCACCTACGACGAGACCGGCGGTTATCCACACCCCGACCACATCCGGACCCACGAAGTCACCCGCGCCGCCTTCGCCGCGACCGAGGACGGCGCCCCGCGCAAGCTCTACTACCAGGCCACCCTCAGCCGCGCGTGGTTCCAGGCCATGCACGACGCCACACTCGCCGCCGGCCTCGAGTCACAGATGGGCCCGGTCCTCGACGAGCTCCCGCCCGACCGCCTCCGCGCCACCACGAGGATCCGCTGCGAGCAGTACTTCGACACCCGCGACCGCGCACTCAAAGCCCACGCCAGCCAGACCGACCCGGCCCACCCGTTCTTCCACCACTCCCGCGACGTCGAACGCGCCGCCTGGCCCTGGGAGGAGTACCACCTCGTCGGCGCCACCCCGGACACCCACGAAGACGACCTCTTCGCCGGCCTCCGCTGACCCGATCGGCCAGCAAGAACCCAGCCTGATCAGCAAGAACCGGTCAAACCGTCACCGGCAACGTCCTCAGCCCCCGGATCACGAACTCCGGCCGCCTCTCCGGCTCGGCCGCCAGCCGCAACCCCGGCAGTCGCGCGGAAAGCGCCGACAACGCCGCCGCGATCTCCACCCGAGCCAACGGGGCCCCCACGCAGTAGTGGATCCCCATCCCGAAACCGAGATGCGCGTTCGGCGAGCGTCCGATGTCCAGCACATCCGGCGCGTCGAACACGCGAGGATCCCGCGCCGCCGCCCCCAGCAGCGCGCCGATCTTCGCGCCGCGCGCCACCCGATACCCGGCGATCTCCACATCCTCAGTCGCCGTGCGCTCGAACAGCTGCAGCGGCGCGTCGAACCGGATCAGTTCTTCCACAGCCGAGTCGAGCAAACTTGGGTCCGACCCAAGTCGCTCCCACTCTGACCGATAGGTCAGCAGCGCCAGCACGCCGTTGCCGATCACGTTCACCGTCGCCTCGTGCCCTGCCATCAGCAGCAGCACAGCGGTGGCCACGACCTCGTCCGGCGTGAGCTCGCTGGCCACCAGGTCGGCCACGATCCCGCCCGGCGTCCCGTTCACCACCGAGCGCAGGTACGAGACGAAGTCGGCCGCGGCCTGCTCGGCGGCCTCGCGGCCCGCTTCGGGCAGGCCGAACTCGTACATCTTCACGATGGCGTTGCTCCACGCCACCAGCCGCGGCCCGTCCTCCACCGGGATGCCGAGCAGCTCCGCGATCACGGCCACCGGCAACGGCTGCGCGAGGTGTTCCAGCAGGTCAGCGCTGCCGTCGGCCTCGATCTTGCCCGCCAGTGTGTCCACCATGGACGAAGCGAGCGCCGCAACCATCGGCTGCAGCCGTTGCACGTGGCCGCGCCCGAACTCGCCCGCGATCACGCGCCGCAGCCGCGTGTGGGCCGGCGGTTCGTTCTCCAGCAAGGAGTTGCGGTGCAGCAGGTTGAACGATGCGAACCGCTCGAGCGGCTGCGCGTCCGTCCAGATCCGGCCCAGCCCGCGGTGGCGCAGCACGGCGGCCGACGCGGCGTGCGAGACCGTGATCGCCAGGTCGAGCCCATCGTGGTGGTGCACCTCGCCCTCGGCGCGCAACGCGGCGAACGCGGGGTACGGGTCGGCGAGGAAGGCGGGATCGGAAGCGTCGAACACGAGCCGACTCTACTGTGCCGATCGTTACCAATCCGACCACAGTCACGGCCGAATGGCTTCGTAGCAACGGATACGTGCCGCGCGGGGGCCGGCCTACTTTTGGCCGGATTAGTAACCCGGACGCTTCGGGTGGCTCCCGCTTCGATAGCGTCTGGCGTCGAGCTTTGAGGAGGCTGAAGTGGGTAAAGGCGCGCGGAAGAAGGGTCCCAAGCCGGACCGCAAACCGAAGGTGCGCGACGTTTTCGTCGGCCAGCCCTTCGACGGCCTGGCCGCGGAGCCGGAGCTGATCGCGTTGCGCGAGTTCGTGCCGTCGGCCACGGCGAAGCTCACGCTCGCCGAAGGCGGCGACGTCACGCTCGGCACCGTGCTGCCCATGGCGGCCGCGGCGTTCGTCCGCTCCGACGGGCAGCGCTACCTCGGCCTGCAGGTGCAGACGCGGTCGTCGGACATCAGCCGCGACCTCGGCCGGTCACTGCGCTGGGTGCTCGACGCGAAGCCGGGCGACGTGCTGTCCGTGCCGGACACGACCACGCCGACCGACCCGGACGAGCACAACCGCCTGCAGGACCTGCTCGCGCCGGCCGCCGAGCTGGAGCTCACGCTCCACAGCGACTTCGGCTGGTGGCTGCCCGAGGACGCGGACGCGAGCGGAGACGTCGCGGTGTCCCTCGAGCGCGCCAACGCCGCCATCATGCCCACCGAGCGCCTCGGCGCCGGTGCGTACTGGGTGCTCGCCGGCGAGAAGGCGCACCTGCGCTGGGTCCGTCCCGAGTCGGAGAACCTGCTGTTGCAAGCGCTTGCGCGCCTGTCCGCGGCCGGTACCTTGGGCCTCGGCGAGGGCACGCGGTACGCGGGTTCGTTCCGCGCCCACGGCTTGCTCGTCCCGGTGTGGGACCTCGACCCCGAGGCGCACGCGCGCGAATGGGCCGAAGCCAAGGACCAGCTCGGCGCCCGTCTCGAGGAGTCGCTGAAGTCGCTCGACGCCGAGCCGCTCAACGCCACCGAGCGCCGCGCTCGCGACGGCCTCATCGGCCGCCAGCTCACCATCCGCTAGTGGACAACGCTGTGGAAGTTCGACACCGAACTTCCACAGCGTTGACCGCAGCGGTGAAGTCACACCCCGCTCACCGGGTAAACCCGTACCTCGACGTGCCCCGCGGTGGCACGATCTTCGGGGTGATCCTGCACATCTGCTCCCGCGACGAGTGGGCCGCCGTGCCCGAGGCCGGCGACTACGCCGCGCCTTCGCTCGCCGACATCGGGTTCATCCACTGCTCCGACCCCGGCACCGTCAGCCTGCCCGCGAACGCGCTCTATCGCGGCCGCACCGACCTCCTGCTGCTCGAGATCGACCCCACGCGGGTCGACGCGCGTGTGGTCTGGGAGGCCGGCGCCCCGCCGCACCCCGACGGAATCCTCTTCCCGCACATCTACGGGCCGATCCCGCGAAACGCTGTGGTCGCGGTACACGATTTCCCATCAGGCGCGGACGGTTTGTTGAAGCTGCCCGAGTCGCTCTCCGTGCGCTGAATCGCGTGGACGTTCACGGAAAGTAGTCGCGAGAGCTGGACAACCTGCGGGGGCTGCCATGCGTGTGGGGGATGACGAGGACGCGGTGCGCGGCGATCTCATCCGGGGAGGGGGCGATTTGGTGACGGCAGCGGCACCTGTCATCTCGGGGGGAGAACCGACGTGGATCCCGGACGCGCGCGCGGCGGCCGAGCCCAGGGTGTTCGCCGAGTTCGGTGACTTCGTCACAGCCAGCCTGCCCGGCTTGCTGCGCTACGGCCACGCGCTCACCGGCAACCCGCACGACGCCGCCGACCTGGTGCAGACCGTGCTCGAGAAGATCGGCTCACGCTGGTCCTACGTCCAGCAGAAGACGGGCGACCCGCTCGCGTACGTGCGGCGCTCGATGGCCAACGCGCACGTCAGCCGGTGGAGACGCACGCGTCGGGAGAACCTCGTCGCGGACCTGCCAGACACGAGCCCGTGTGCGCCGAACGACCCGTTCGAGCACGAGCCGCTGTGGCAGGCGCTGCGAAATCTGCCGCCGAGGCAACGAGCGGTGGTGGTGCTGCGTTATTACGAAGGACTGTCCGAGGCTGAGATCGCGGAAGCGCTCGGCGTCAGCCAGGGGACGGTGAAGAGCCAGGCCAGCAAGGCCATCGCTTCGTTGCGGACGAAGCTGAAGCACGGAGAAGGGAGCGAAGCGGGTTGAACGTCTCCGAGGACGAGCTCGAACAGCGGCTGCGCACGCTCTTTTCCGACGACCGGCTCGGCGTCGCGCCGCCGGCCGACGCGGCTCCGGCGATCATGGCCGGTGCGCGACGACGTCGGCAGCGGCGGAAGGTGCTGATGTCGGCGTCCGGGGCGGTGTGCGCGCTCGCGCTGGTGTCGGGTGGGCTCGTGGTGTTCAAGTTCCAGGCCACGACGGGCACGGCCGACCTCACGGCTTCACGGCTGACGGTGCCGAACGTGTCCGCTCCGCCGCCGGTCGCGCCGGTTACGGCGGCCTCACCGCCGGCGGCCGAAGATCCGCCTGTTGCCCCGCCGGTCGCGCCGTCGCACGTCTCGTCGGCTCCGCCGAACCGGCATTCACCACCGCCGGCGACGCGGGGTGACGCGCCGGACAAGGTCACGAAGGGACCGTTGCTGACGGCGGACGGTCTCGGGGTCTTGAAGCTCGGGATGACCGAGGAGCAGCTGACCGACTCGGGCCTGACGCTGACGCAGGTCAAGGAATCAGCCGGCTGCACCTACTACGACGTCGCCGGCGAGGGCGTCCCCGCCGCGACCGCCGTGGTTTCGCCGGACGCCGGCGTGGTGGTCGTGAAACCGGACGGCGCCGCCCACACGCCCGAGGGCGTCGGCGAGGGCTCGGCGAAAGAGGACGTGACCGCCGCGTACCCGGGAACATCCCAGGCCTCCGACGGGTTGGTAGCACCGACAGGCGACGAGGGCGCCTACCACTTCACCCTCGCCGACGACGGCTCCGTCTCGAGCCTCGACGTCCGCTCCGTCAACCAGACCTGCGCCGGCTGAGCCGGGCGCCGACCGAGGAACCCGGGCTATCCACAGGGGGAGAGCCCGGGTTCCTCTCTGTCCGGGCCCTTTATGCACAGCTGGCGACGGCTCGATGGGCCTGACCTAACGAGCTGCCGGCGACTGCCGCCGTTGTGGATAGGTGGGTAGGTCGAACCCAATGAACCCCGGCCCGGATGCGCGCAGAGCTGCTGGTGCTCGGGATTGGCCTGGCGTTGTGGACGGCTGGGTGGGTCGGACCTAGCGACTGAACCGGCAAGCCGACTGCCAGCGGCATGACCCCGGTGCCCCGCGCGTCTCACGTGCCGACAAAACGACGAAGCCCGGGTTGTCCACAAGGGGACAACCCGGGCTCCGCGATGGCTGGCCTGATGGTGACAGCGCCCGCTGACTGGCCGGTTGAACGGCAGCCTTACAGAGCGCCGCCCGCGACGGGGGGCATGCCGGCGTCCGCGGAGGCCGTGCCGACGGCCTCGCGGTGGAGGAACTTCTCGATCTCGTACACGTTGTCACCCGCGCGGCGCGCGACGGTGACCAGCGTGGACATCTGGGAGATCTCCTCGACCTGCTCCTTGAGGAACCACTGCGTGAACTGCTCGCTGATGTAGTCCTCTTCGGCCCGCGCGGCCTTCGCCAGCGCGGAGACGTCGGCGGCGACCTCCTTCTCCTGCTCCAGCGCGAGCTCGAGGAGCTCAAGCGGGGCGGAGAATTCGTTGCGGACGTCCTTGACGCCCGGCACCTCTACGTGGTGGTCGCGGTCGAGCATGTACTGCACCAGCGCCATCGCGTGGTTCCGCTCTTCCACGGACTGCTTGTAGAAGTGCTTCGCGAGCTGCGGCAGGTCCTCGTTGTCGAACCAGACCGCCAGCGCGATGTACTGCTGGGACGCGTGGAACTCGTTGTGGATCTGCGCCTGCAGCAGTTCGTAGAACTTCGAGCGCGGTTCTTTCTTCGTGAGGGCCATGCCAATGACGGTACGACAACTCCCGATTAATTTCCACTTTTACCTGGTGATCTCCACCCTATTAGGGTTACCATTCCTAAAGAAATACTCCCTTATTTTGGTTAGCCTTCCCTTAATTGATTCCACTCATTTAGGGAAGGCTAACTTCGCTTTATATCGTGTCCCGTACGATTGGGCACGACATGCAGCGCGGGCCGCCGCGACCTGAACCCAGTTCGGATCCGGCGATGGCGAGGACCTCGATCCCGGCGTCGGCCAGGCGTTCGTTGGTCTCGAAGTTGCGCTCGTACCCGACGACGACTCCGGGGGCCAGCGCGAGGGTGTTGTTGCCGTCGTCCCATTGCTCGCGTTCGGCGGTCACGGGGTCGAGGCCCGTGTCGATCACGCGCAGGCGGTCGATGCCCATCGCCTCGGCGGCGGCGCTCAAGAACGGCGCCGGCCCCGCGACTTTCACCCCGCCGTCGCCGGTGGGACGCACAGTGAACGCGGTGAGTGAATCGCGCGCGAGCGGGTACATCACGACGGCGTCGGCCGCGACCATCGTGCATACCGTGTCCAGGTGCATCGTCGCGCGGGTCTGCTCGATCGGCACGGCCAGCACGGTGTGCGCGAGGCCGTCGGCGAACACCGAGCGCGCGAGCGACTCCGCGCCAGCCGGCGTGGTGCGCTCGCCGACGCCGATGGCCAGCACGCCCGGGGCCAGCAGCATCACGTCGCCGCCCTCGATGGGCGCGGAGTGGGCGCCGTACGCGCGCGCCGCGTGGCGGAAGCGCGGGTGGTAGGCGTAGACGAGGTCCAGCACAGCCGTTTCGCGCCGCCGCGCGGGCATGGTCAGCGACGAGATTGCCACGCGGTCGCCGATCCACGCCGACGAGTCGCGCGTGAACAGCAGGTTCGGCAGCGGGTCGACCGCGAACTCGTGCGGGTCGCGCATCATCCGCACCAGCGACGAGCCCTCCGACGACGGCAGCTCCTCGAACGTCATGCCCGCCATCAGGACCTCGGCGAGCGTGTTCGCGTCGACGCCGCTCAGGTGCGAGCGCAGCGAATCGGCGAGGTCGGCGCCGAGGCGCAGTTCATCCACAGCCGCGTGGACGCCCGCGGTGTGCGCGCGGCTGTCCTCCAGCGCCGTGCGCAAGGTGTCCGCCAGCAGGAGCACTTCGACGCCGCGGCCGCGGAGCACTTCCGCGAACGCGTCGTGCTCTTGCTGGGCCCGGGCCACCCACGGGATGGAGTCGAAGAGGAGCTGGTCGTTGTTGCGGGGCGTCAGCCTTTTGAGCTCGTTTCCCGGCCGGTGCAGGAGAACTGCACGAAGGGGTCCGACTTCGCTGTCCACCCTGGGCGGTGCCGTCACGTCGTTCACGAGGTCGAGCCTAATGAGCGCGCGTCAGGGGAGCCAGGAAAGATGGCCTTTCAGGAGTGAATAACCGACGAAAGACACCACGTCGAAAAGGGTGTGCGCGGCGATCAGCGGCCACAGCCGGTTGGTGCGCTGCCAGATGCGGCCGAACACCAGGCCCATGACGAAGTTGCCGACGAACCCGCCGAACCCCTGGTACAAGTGGTACGAGCCGCGCAGCGCCGCGGCGCCCACGAGCGAATTGTTCTCGCGCACGCCGAGTTGCCGCAGCCGCGTGAGCAGGTAACCGATCACGAGCACTTCTTCGGCGAACGCGTTGCCGAACGCCGAGAGCGTGAGTGCTATCGGGCGCCACCACGTGTCGCCCAATGTGGACGGTTGCACCGCGAGGCTGAAGCCGAGGTGGTAGGAGAGGAAGTACAGGCCCAGCCCGGGAATCCCGATCACGGCGGCGAGGCCGAGGGTGATCAGTGCGTCGGACCCGGGGGAGCGGCGGTCGAGGCCGATGTCGCGGATCTTGAGGCCGGCGCGCCACAGCAGGTACAGGCCGAGCACGCCCCAGCTGACGAGTTGCAGCGCGTTGAGCACCTGCTGCAGCAGGTCAAGGAGGCTGGCGGCGGCCTGCGGGACGTTGAGCTGCACCTGTTGCTGCGCCAGCGGGACCGGGCGCAGCAGTGAGTCCACAAGGGACAGCAGGCTGCGTGCGCCGGAGAGGCCGAGCGTGATGCCGAAGACGAGCACCAGCTCGAACTTGACGGCCCGGCGCTCCTTCTCGTCCACGATCGGGGCGGGCGAATCGGGCGGAAGGGGCAGCAGCCAGGACCTGATGCCCGATCGCTCTGTCGTGCTCATGAGCGCACGCTACCTTCGGGGTATGCCTCGGACTATCGCCACCAACACGAAGGTCGACCGCGACGCGCTGGTCGAGTTCCTGAAGCCCCGCCACCACGCGATCCTGGTCACCACCCGCGCCGACGGGCGGCCCCAGCTCTCCCCGAACACGTGCGGCGTCGACGCGGAGGGCCGCATCGTGATCGCGACCTACCCGAAGCGGGCGAAGGCCGCGAACCTGCGGCGCTCGGCTGCCGTTTCGGTCTGTGTCCTGTCGGACGAGTGGAACGGCCCCTGGGTCCAGGTCGACGGCACCGCCGAGGTCATCGACCTGCCCGACTCCGTCGAACCGCTCGTCGACTACTTCCGCAGCATCTCCGGCGAACACCCCGACTGGGACGAGTACCGCGAAGCCATGCGCAAGCAGGGCAAGAGCCTCATCCGCATCACCATCGACCGCTGGGGCCCCATCGCCACGGGCGGCTTCCCGCCGGAACTGGCGGACGACTGAGGTTTCGCGCTTGCCGCGACCGGGCCGGCTCCACTGAGGTGGGGCCGGCCTTTGTCGTGTGTGGCCAGTTTCTGCTGGTTGGGTCGGACCCAGCCAGCGGGATGAGTTGTCCCCAGGCACAACTCATCCCCATGGGGACAGGTGCCGGGCTGTCCTCATGGGGATGAACGCGAGTTGTCCACAGGTGGATCACTCGACATGTCCTCGTGGGGATGGCCGACGAACCATCCCCACGAGGTGGGACTCAGTCGGAGCGGTGCTGCTGGCGGAGAAAGGGGCAGCCGACCAGCCGGCGGAGCTCGGCGGCCAGCTTGGGCGGGCTGTCGATCGGCTCCGAGAACGCCAGGCGCACGTCGTGGTCGCCGGTGTCGGACTCGACGCGCAGGCGCAGGCCGTAGCGGTCGAGGCCGAGCGGGCGGATGCGCCCGTGCTGCAGGCCCGGCGGCAGGTGCTGCGCGAGCTGCTCCACGACGTCCGAGTGGTCGCTCTCCAGGTGGCGCAGCCACTCGGCCTCGTAGCTGTGGAACGGATCCGGCGGCGCCGCGCTGAACATGTGCGGCCGCAGCGAGTGCGTGCCCTCCGCGTCGGCCAGGACGAGGGACGCGGGGGTGAGCCGCAGGAGCGTCAGGCCGTGGCCGACGTCCAGGAGCCGCTCGTCCGGCCGCTGCTCGGCGATCGACACGGCGCGGGCGCGCGCCGAAACCGCCGAGAGCGGCCGGAGCCACCCGGTTATCCACAGCAGGCCGCGGATGGGTTCCCGCAGCTCCACCGGGGCGTGGTCGGCGAGCTCGACCATGACGGCGAGCTCGCCGCGCTGAGTCTGCCGCGACGTGCGCACCATCGGGTGCTCGTCGGGCAGAAGGATGCTGACGCTGCCGCTGTGGTGCACGTGGTGCAGCACAGGCACCACGCGCTCGGCCTCGCAATCGGCGCGCTCGACGGTCGGCATGATCGTCGCCGGTCCGTTGCGCGTCGCGATCGTCTTGGCCCGCTCGGCGGGGTTCGGCGCGGGCGGGCGGCGGACGGATGTCGGGGCCTCGGTCACGGGTCACCTCCTACTTAGGTGAGCCTAACCTGAATTCCGGCAAGAAGGGAAGACCCGATCCGTAACGCACCCCGCGCGAGTGGCGAATAGCCGGTGATCAGTACCGCCACCCGGGGAGAACATGGTCGACAAAACGGACACCATCCGTGTCTGGGAACCGGATCCGAAGACGCCGGCCGTGAACCTGCCACGCGGCGCCGACCGCAAGCTCGTCCTCAGAGCCGTGGGCCGCACGCTCGTCGCGACGGTGATGACGCTCGGCGGGATCGCGCTGTTCTTCGCCGGCATCGGCGTCGCCGCACGGCTGCCCGACGGACGCTGGCTCCACTTCACCCTGTCCGCGGGAAGCCGCACCCAACTCGCCGGCCAGCGGCGCTTGTGGCTGATCCGCAACGGTGATCGCGCGATCGTCGTCCTGCCGGGCCCACCCGCGGCCCGCTTCGGGCACCAGAACGACGAGCCGATCGCCGGCGCCGCGGAGCTCCCGGTCGTGTTGCTCCGGCCGGTGTTCCGGAATCTGGCACTCTCCGCCGTCGCGGCCGCCCTCGCCGTCTGGACGATCGTCGGCGTCTTCGAGCACCGATCCGCCGGATGGCCCGCCGTCCTGACGGCGGCCCTTGCCGCCGGCGCCGGTGCGGCCGCCCCGCTCGTGGCGATCCTCCGAGGCCTCACCGTGCTCGGCATCCGCCGCACGCTCCGCCGCGACAGCTGGACGGAGCTACCGGCGCAGAACGACCTCGTCGAAATGCCCGACGGCCGCACCGCCCGGATCGACTGGGCCAAAGCCGGTGCGTCAACGGCCCGCAACACCGCCGCCTCGAAAACCCTCTGGATCTACGGCCACGCCCGCCCCGGCGTCCCCCGCGCCGGCACGCCCCGCTTCCCCGGGAGCGGGAACGTCCGGCTCAAGCTCGTCAAAACCCACGCCAAGTAGGAGATTCCGATGCCGAGCTGGGAACCCGATCCCACCATCCCCGCCGAGCAACTGCCGCTCTTCAGCGAGGCTTTGCCCGCCGCGCGTCGCCGAGTCGCGCGAGGCCTGGGCGTGGCCGTGGCGCTCGTGGTGGGCGCGGCCACGCTCATCGTGACCGGTCACGAAAACACTGCAAGAGCCGTGCTGCTGGCCTACCTCTTCGGCGGTTTCCTGCTTCTGCGGACTGGGCAGTTCATCGTTCTCCAGCGCACCAAGCCGAGGTACACCAAGCCTTTCGAACGAGTCGACCTCATGCCCGGCGGTGTCGAGGTGGCAGGACGTGAGATCGGTGTCCGCCTGCCGGACGGCCGCTGGTTGATCCGCCGCTCGTCCCGGAAGCAGCACGGAATCGTGACCGCTCAGCCGCGGTTGTGGGTGCTCCGCCAAGGTGACCGCGCGTCTTTTCTCGTGGTCGGCACCGGCATGATGCGAGGCCGGATCAAGGACACGCCGCCCGTCGGCGGTACGCCGCCACCCGAACCCGCGCCCGACGCTTGGGCAGCGTTCCGCCGCTCCTCGCTCGTTCGCCGGGGCGCAACGCTGATCGCGGTGCTGGCCGTGACCACGGCGCTTCTCATCTGGGTACGACTGGGCTATCCGGCCGGAGACCGGTCCTTCACGGCTGATGTGCTGGGGCTGGCGGCATTTTGCTCGGGTTTCCTGGCCCTCGTCGTCCTCCTGCAGCCGTTCAGCTCGCGGAGACCGCGGAAGTGGACCGAGCTATCGGTCGAGCCCGGCTCGGGGATCACCATCGCCGATCGCCGAATCCGAGTCGAAGGACGTGCGGTCCGGCTCGACGGTTCGTCGGCGAAGTTCGTGGTGCCGAGGTCGAACCTCGTGCTGGCGCTGGAATTCGCCTCCGGTGGCAGCCTGTGGACAACCGGCAGTCTGGTCCGGCCGCAGTTCGGGCGCAGGGCCAGCCGCATCCGCTTCCAGCTCGACGAAGCGTGACGAGGGGCCTCGATGTCCAGCTGGCAACCCGACCCCGCCCTCCCTGCCGACCAACTGCCGCTCTTCGGCGACCTGCTCAGGGCCATGCACCGCGGAGCCGTGCGGCAGCTCGCCTACGCCGTGGCGCTGTTCCTGGTCGCCGCCGTGTTCGTGGTGCGCGGTGACCAGGCGGTGCCCGAGTCGGTGCTGCTCGCCTACTTCTTCGGCGGGAACGTCGCCTTGAAAGCCGCGGCGGTGGCGAGGCAGCGTCGAATCAAGCCGCTGCTGGCCGGCGCGTTCGAGCGCGTCGAGGTGAGCGACGTCGTGATCGGCCGGGCAGTCGGCTTCGCGCTGCCGGACGGGCGCTGGGTGCGGTTCAGGGCACCGCGGCACGGGGCCGAAGTCCTCGCCCAACGCCGGGAGGCGTGGTTGCTGCACAGCGGCAACCGGGCCGCCGTGCTGGTGCCCGCGACCGACGCCGGACTCGTCCCGGCCCGGATCGGCGACAGACCACCCGGCCGCAGAGCACGCCCAGCGGAACCCGCCACGACGCCCGACGCCGCACCGCTGCAAGCCCTCCGCAAACGCCGCGAGTGGACCGACCTCGCGGGGATGGCGGTCATCTCCGCGCTCTACGTCGTCGCGTGGCTGACCTTCCCGGCAACAGACCGGCTGTTGGCCCCGCTGACGGCCGTCCTGGGCATGCTCACGGTCCTTTCGACGGCGATCGCGGCAGTGGCCTCGATCCGGCCGTCCCGCGCCCGGGAGTGGACCGAACTGGAGCTCGAGCCCGTGATCACCTTCAGGCGCGACCGGCTCAGTCTCCAAGCCCGCGCCACTCGCCCCGACGGCACCGAAGTGGCCCTTGAAGTGCCCCGCGTGTCCCTTGCCGCGGCTCTCGACATCGCCGCGACCGGAAAGCTGTGGGTCACCGGCTCGCGAGCCGGCCTGCCGGGCCAGGTCTGGACCGGCACTGTCCGCTTTCAGGACCCCGTCGGACCTCTCCCCGACCACGACCACGCGTAAGCCTCGTCCTCGGAAGCCGAAGCCGCTTCCCCGAGCTCCAGTGGCGCGAACGTATCCACCATCACCGCCGTCTCGTCGAAGAACTCCGCGCCGATCGACGCCTCCGCGGCGTCCGGCTGGGGGCCGTGTGTGAAGCCCGACGGGTGGAGCGACAGGGAGCCGATGCCGATGCCCGAGCCGCGGCGGGCTTCGTAGTTGCCGCGGACGTAGAACATGAGCTCGTCGGAGTCGACGTTCGCGTGGTTGTACGGCACGGGGATCGAGTCCTCGTGGTAGTCGACCTTGCGGGGGCAGAAGGAGCACACCACGAAGTTCGGCCCCTCGAACGTCTGGTGCACGGGCGGCGGCTGGTGCACGCGGCCGGTGATGGGCTCGAAGTCGTCGATGTTGAACGCCCACGGGTACAGGCAGCCGTCCCAGCCGACGACGTCGAAGGGGTGCGTCGCGTAGGTGTAGCGGGTCAGGCCGGCGCGGTGGCGCACGAGCACGTCGACGTCGGAACCGTCCACGAGCAGTGGCGCGACAGGTCCCCGGACGTCGCGCTCGCAGTACGGCGAGTGCTCCAGGAACTGGCCCTTCGCCGAGAGGTAGCGCTTCGGCGGGCCGATGTGCCCGCGCGCCTCCAGCACGTACAGGCGGACCTCGCCGCGCGGCACCACGCGGTAGGTGCACGACGTCGGGATCACCACGTAGTCGCCGTCCGAGGCCTCCAGCACCCCGTAGATCGTCTCGAAGACAGCCGACCCGCCCTGGACGTAGAACAGCTCGTCGCCCGCCGCGTTGCGGTACAGGGGCGAAGGGGCGGTGGCGACGACGAAGCCGATCGTCACGTCGTTGTTGCCGAACAGCCGCCGCCGGTCGGTCACGGCGTCGGCGGACGCGCCGAACTTCAGCTCGGGCGTCTTGAAGTGCCGTGGCTTCAGCGGGTGGTTGGGCACGAGGCCGCCGCGGTCTTCTGGTACGGCCACCGCGTCGACGATCGCCGTCGGCAGGCCGCGGTGGTACAGCAGCGCCGAGTCGGCGGAGAAGCCCTCGACGCCCATCAGCTCTTCGGCGTACAGGCCGCCGTCGGGCTTGCGGAAGGCCGTGTGCCGCTTGTGGGGGACCTCGCCTACTCGCCGGTAGAAGGGCATGGGTGACTCCTCTGGAGGTGTCCGCAGAACGAACAATTTTGTCCTTTTGTCGTACGCTACTAGCGTGTCATTCGTGTCAAGCGCTGTGGAACTCACGCCCCCCGGCCCCCGTGGAATTCCTCCCCTGTTCGCGCGGCTCGTCGACGACTCGGCGCTCTTTCCGCCCTCGGACGCGGCCATGCCCGAAGCCCTGCGAGCGCACTACGAGTCGCGGGCGGGTGAACACGCCGGTGTACTGGGCGTTTTCCTCTGCCAGGCCTCCCGGCTGCCGGAGCTGATCACCGAGTTGATCAAGATCAAGCCGAAGGAGCCGCTGCCCTTGTCACTGATCATCGACACCGGGCTCGGCGGCGTGCCCAAGGCCATCTCGATCGTCGAGTCGCGCAGCGAGCTGCTGTCGCTGCGGATGGTCGAGATGCCGGCGCCGTCGGACGTCGACGAGGTGTGGCTGGAGCGCGTCTCGGAGTTCGTGCCCGAGGACGTGATCCGCGTGGTCGAGCCGCGCCGCGGCGTCGGCTGGCTCGACGGCGTGCGCAAGGTGATCGAGCACGGCAGCTGGCCGAAGATCCGCTGCGGCGGGCCGGCGGGGGAGAACTTCCCCAGCGTCGACGAGGTGGCCGACTTCATGTCGGTGGTCAGCGGCGCGCCCGGCGCGTCGTTCAAGGCCACCAACAGCCTGCATCGCGCCGTCCGCCACACCGATCCGGAGTCGGGCTTCACGCACCACGGTTTCCTGAACCTGATCGTCGCTTCGGCCCGCTGCCTCTCGGGCGGCGACGTGCGCGAGGCGCTGGAGTCCACCGACGGCAAGGCGCTGGCCGACGAGGCCCGCGCGTTGTCCGAGCCGGCTGCGAAGGCCGTGCGGGAGCTCTTCGCGTCCTACGCGGCGGCGTCGTTCGCCGAGCCGGTGGCCGACCTGGGTGAGCTCGAGCTGCTGTGAGCAGGGAGGGGTCGCTGACTCTCGACCGCGGCCTGGCCCTGCTGCAGGCGGTGGCCGACGCGGGCGAGGAGGCGGCGACCATCTCCGAGCTGGCCGTGACGATCGGCGCGAGCCGCGCGGCCGTCTACCGGCTGCTGGTGCCGTTGTCCGAACGCGGCCTGATCTGGCGCGACGGCACGAAGGTGCGCCTCGGGGTCGGCCTGCTGCGGCTGGCCGGGCAGGTGCTCCCGCAGCTGCGGGAAGCGGCGCGGCCGGTGCTGCGGGAGCTGGCTGAGAAGGTCGGGGTCACGGCGCACCTCACCGTGGCCCAGGGCGACCAGGCGCAGGCCGTGGCGGTGGTGGAGCCGTCGTGGACGAGTTACCACGTCGCGTATCGCGTGGGCAGCCGTCATCCGCTCAGCGCGGGCGCGGCGGGCCGGGCGATGTCCCTGCGGCCAGGGGGCGACGGCTGGGTCGCGTCCACGGGCGAGCTGGAGGCGGGCGCGTCCGGCGTGGCCGCGCCGGTGCGCGGGGTGCCGGGGCTGCGGGCGAGCGTCGGGGTGGTGTCGTTGGAGCCGTTGGACGCCGCCGCGGTGGGTCCTCAGGTCGTCGCGGCGGCCGGAAAGCTGACCGAGGTGCTCCGAACCGACGCGTAGTGCGGCGTGGCGTGCTGGAATATGGTCTCGTGGAGCAAAGGGGGCGGCTTGCCGAGGAGCCGTCGCGGAGGTGCCCAGGTGAACGTTCCGAGTGAGCTCGTCGGTTGCGAAGTGCGCCGGACGTCGTTCGACTACCAGGTGCGCCTCTCGCTGGTCGACCAGCCGGACCCGGCCGACGAGCCGCGGGTGGACGCCGAGCTGGTGCTCGAGACGTCGTTCGTGCTGCGTGACGTCGAGGGCGTGAGCCACGAGCTGGAGCCCGGCAGCGGTGCGGCCCTGGCGCCGGTGCTCGCGCTGTTCGGCCAGCGTGTGACCGAGGTGGCGGTGCCCGAGGAAGGCACGTTGGCGGTGGTTTTCGACGGCGGCGCCGAGCTGCGCGTGGGGCCGGACCGGCAGTACGAGTCGTGGTGGCTGACCGGCCACGGCGTCGAGCCGATCCTGGTGGGTCCGGACGCCTAGCGGCGCGCGGCCGCCAGCAGCGGTCGCACCATCGTGAGCAGCAGCGCCAGGTCCACGCAGAACAGCAACCGCTCGAACAACCCCAGCGTCACTTCCTGCTGCGCGGGGCCGGTGATCAGCTCGAAGACGAACCCGCCGAGCACGATCAGCACGCTGGCCACGCTGGCGACGGCCAGGCCGCGGATCGTGCTGCGGCGCGGTTCCCACGGGCACTTCGGCGTGCCGCGGCGCGTGAGCAGCCACGCGGCGGCCGGCAGGGCCAGGAACGCGGTGATGGCGGCGCCGTTGTGGAGCTGGCCGTCGAACGTGCGGGCCTGGCCGTCGGGGTCGACGGGGACGGTCGCGCAGATCGTGAGGCCCGCGCACCACACGCCGAGCAGTACGACGACCGCGGGCGAGCGGCGGGCCTTCACCAGCCCGGCCAGCAGCGCGACGGAACCGAGTGCCAGCGCCAGGCACATCGCGCTGAACAGCGGCGCGGCCGAGCGCCCGCCGAGGTGGCCGTAGACGTACTCCGACAGCGTCTGCCACACCGGGCTGACCTGCGCTGACAGTCGCAGATGCAGGTCAGCCGCGATGGCCACCGCGAGCGCCATGCCGGCCAGCGCGAGCCGGCCGTGCACGGGGGACACGGCGGCGGGCACGGCCTTCGACATGGGGGCACTCCTCGGTGGTCATGGCGAAGGGCAAGGCTCCCCGCGTCATCGCGGATTCACCTTGCCCTCATCCACTGGTTCCGGGGAGGCTACCTCGTGTTCCTGTGAAGTCTCTGTGGTCAGCCGGCTCGGAAGGCGAGCTGGACCAGGGCGAACGCGGCGAATCCGGCGAACACGAACCCCGCGACGCGCTGGATGAGCTTCGGCCGGATGCGGCTGCGGATCTTCGCGCCGATGAACACCGCGAGCCCGGCCACGGAGACCAGCGCGACGAACGCGCCGAGCCCGACCGCGAACGGGTTGCCGAGCCGCGCGACGAGACCCGCCGTCGCGAGCTGCGACGCGTCGCCCCACTCGGCGGCGAAGAGCACGCCGAACGACGTCAGCGCGGAGCGCAGGAAGGACTTCGGCGCCGCGCCGAGGCGTGCGGCGTCGTCGGCCGCTTCGTCGGCTTCGTTGAATCCTTCGCGCAGGAGCATGAAGGCGCCGATACCGAACATCGCGGCCACGAGCAGTGAAACCACGGTTTCCGGAAGAAGAGTGAGCACGTGGCCGAACGCCGCGGCTATAACACACTGGATCGCGAATGCCGCGCACACCCCGGCGAATACCGGCCACGCGCGGAAACGCGTGGTCAGCACCAGCGTCGCGACCAGTGTCTTGTCAGGCAGTTCCACTGCCAGGACCAGGCCGAACGCGCTGATGAGAGCGATGATTGCGGGAGACATGAGCCGGTGGACACCCCTTTCACTTCAACGATAAAGGAGGTGTTCAGAAAGCCGCAAGTTGATCGGGTTTGCGAATTGCCCCGTGAGGTTTGTTGAATAGCTTCCGCTGGGGTTCCTGAATATAGTTTTCGGCATGCCTAATTCTGTTTTGCGGATGCGGTACGGTGCGGGTCATGCCTGCTGACCACGTGGTCGTGACCACCACTGTCGACAAAGAAGCGACCGCTCGGAACATCGCCACGAGTGCCGTCGAGGCGCGGCTCGCCGCCTGCGCCCAGATCGTGGGGCCGATCACGAGCGTGTACCGCTGGGAGGGCAAGGTGCGCACCGACTACGAGTGGCGCGTCGAGTGCAAGACGGCGGCCGACCGCTCGGGTGCGCTGGAGGAGTTCCTGAACGTGCGCCACACCTACGCCCTGCCGGAGATCGTGGTGACCCCGCTCGTCGGCGGGAGCCCGCGGTATCTGTCGTGGGTGGTGGAGCAGACCCGGTAGATCCCTTTCGGGTACACAGTGGACAGATGTGCCCGGGACGCCTGACGTGGGCGTTTCCCGGGTTCAGGACGTTGGTCCCTCGTTTTTCGGGACGTGTTGAACTGGTCGGTGCCGCGCGGGCGGAGTTAGCTCGGGTACGTGGATGTCCTTGAGCTAGCGCGGTGGCAGTTCGGCATCACCACCGTGTACCACTTCCTGATGGTCCCGCTGACCATCGGACTTTCGGTGCTCGTCGCGGGGATGCAGACCGCCTGGGTGCGTACGGGCAACGAGCGCTACTTCAAGATGACCAAGTTCTGGGGGAAGCTCCTGCTGGTCAACTTCGCCATGGGCGTGGTGACCGGGATCGTGCAGGAGTTCCAGTTCGGGATGACCTGGAGCGCCTACTCCCGCTTCGTCGGCGACGTGTTCGGCGCGCCGCTGGCGATGGAGGGGCTCGTCGCGTTCTTCGTGGAGTCGACTTTCCTCGGCCTGTGGATCTTCGGCTGGGACCGGCTGCCGAAACGCGTGCACCTGGCGTGTGCGTGGGCGTTTTCGCTGGCGTCGATGGCCTCGGCCTACTTCATCCTGGCCGCGAACTCGTGGATGCAGCACCCGGTGGGTGTGGAGTTCGTGAACGGCAAGCCGACGATGAACTCGATCTTCGCGGTGCTGGCCAACAACACGGCGCTGGCGGCGATCCCGCACACGCTGGCCGGGGCGTTCTCGGTGGCGGCGGCGTTCCTCGTCGGGGTGGCGGGCTGGCACTTGTGGCGGCGTCGTTCCGACTCGGACTCGGACGCCGGGGTGCACCGGGACGTCTGGCGCGCGTCGCTGCGGCTCGGTGGCTGGGTCGGGATCGCCGCGTTCGCGGTGCTGGCCATCACGGGTGACACGCAGGGCAAGCTGATGTTCCAGCAGCAGCCGATGAAGATGGCGTCGGCGGAAGCGTTGTGCCACACGGAGAAGCCGGCGAGCTTCTCGATCCTGGCGATCGGTGACGTCGCGGGGGCCAACTGTGAGGACGTGAAGACGTTCACCGTGCCGGCGCTGCTGTCGTTCCTCGCGCACAACGACTTTTCCACCGAGGTGCCGGGTGTGGAAAACCTGATCGGCCAGTATCAGGCGAAGTACGGCACCAACTATCCGAACGACCCCGACCTGGGGCCGCTGGCGGGCAAGCCGATCGACTATGTGCCCAACCTGCCGGTGACCTACTGGGGATTCCGGGCCATGATCGGCTTCGGCGCGATCGGGGCGGGGATCGGTCTGCTGGCCCTGTGGCTCACGCGCCGCGGCCGGATTCCGAGCGGGCGCTGGTTCCCGTTGCTGCTGGTCGCGGGCATCGCGACGCCGTTCATCGGCAACAGCGCCGGCTGGATCTTCACGGAGATGGGGCGTCAGCCGTTCGTGGTCGCGCCGAACCCGACGGGCGTCGAGGGCATGTGGATGTTCACGGCGCAGGCGGTGTCGAAGCTGTCGGTGGGTGAGGTGTGGACGTCGCTGATCTCGCTCACGGTGCTCTACCTGGGATTGGGCGTGGTGGAGCTGTTCCTGATGCGCAAGTACATCCGCGGTGGGGTCGAAGGGGTTCTGCCGCCGCCTGCTCACGGTGGGGAGGCGGGTTCGGATGACACGTTGTCGTTCGCTTACTGACTCGGTGGGTGCTGTTTCGTTGGGTTGGACCCAGAGTGTTCACCCGATCACTCACGAGAGTTACCCACAGCTGATCTGTGGACAACTCGATGGGTTGTGGATAACTCAGGGCGATTTTGGGGATGAGTTATGACAACGCTCCAGCTGGTGTGGTTCGGGATCATCGCGCTGTTCTGGCTCGGGTACCTGTTCCTCGAGGGCTTCGACTTCGGCGTCGGGATGCTGCTGCCCGTGCTCGGGCGCGACAACACCGAGCGGCGCGTCATGGTCAACACCATCGGGCCGGTATGGGACGGCAACGAGGTGTGGCTGATCGTCGCGGCCGGCGCCACGTTCGCCGCGTTCCCCGATTGGTACGCGACGCTGTTTTCGGGCGCTTACCTACCGTTGCTGCTCGTGCTGCTGGCGCTGATCGGGCGCGGGGTCGCGTTCGAGTACCGCGGCAAGGTCGACTCCGAACGCTGGCGGCGCACGTGGGACCGCGTGATCATGGTCGGCTCGTGGATCCCGCCGCTGGGTGTCGGGCTGCTGCTCGCGACGACCGTGCTCGGGCTGCCGCTCGACGCCGAAGGCAACCGCGTCGGCACGCCGTTCGAGGCCGTGCGGTGGGACACGCTGCTGGGCGCGCTCGCCGTGGTCGGGTTCTCGCTGGTGCACGGGGCGGCGTTCCTGGCGCTGAAGACGTCGGGCTCGATGCGGGAACGGGCGCGGGTGCTGGCGTTGCGGCTGCTGCCGGTGGCGTTGCTGCCGCTGGTCGCGTTCCTCATCGTGGTGCAGGTACGCGCTGGGCAGGTGTGGACGTTGGTCGCGCTTGTGGTCAGCGTGGTTGCCGCAATCGTCGCGTGGCTGCGGCTGCGCGCGGACCGCGACGGGCAGGCGTTCGCCGCGCTCGGCGTGGTGATCGCGGCTGCCGCGGTGACGATGTTCGGGGCGCTGTACCCGAACGTGCTGCCGTCGACGGGGGATCCGGCCAACTCGCTGACCATCGCACAGGCCGCCGCGAGCCCGTACGCGCTGAAGGTGATCACGTGGGTCGCCGCGTTCGGCGCGCCGGCTGTGCTCATCTACCAAGGTTGGACCTACTGGGTTTTCCGCAGGCGCATCGGCGTCCAGCACATCCCGGCGGTGCACGCACCGTGATCACGCTTCCCGGCCGCACCACCCTTTCCGCCCCGAGGTCCACAGTGGACCAGGTGCGGCCGGGCAAGGGGCCGCTCGGCGCGCTCTCGGCTCTCGGGCCGGCCGCGCGCCGGGCGCTGCTCCTCGTGACGGCGCTCTCGTTCGCCAACGCTGTTTTCCTTGTGGCGCAAGCGTTTCTCTTGGCCGACGTGCTCGCGTCCATCGTCTCCACAGGGATCGGGGGCCGCACCGCCCAGCTGGCCGCTCTGTTCGCGCTCGTCGCGGGCCGGGCGTTCACCGGCTGGGCGGTGCGGGTGGTCTCGGCGCGCGCCGCGGCGACGGCGCAGCAGGACCTGCGCGCCCGCGTCGTCTCCCACGCTCTGCGGCTGGGCCCGGAGTGGCTGGCCCGTCGCGGCGACGCCTCGCTGACGGAGCTCGTGACCCGCGGCTTGGACGCGCTCGACGCCTACTTCCGCGAATACTTGCCGGCCTTGGTGACGGCCGCGGTGGTCCCCCTCGCGGCCGGCGCGGCGATCCTGTGGATGGATTGGCCGTCGGCGGTGATCGTGCTGGTGACGGTGCCCTTGCTGCCGGTTTTCGCTGTGCTGGTCGGCAAGTTCACGGCCGACCGCGTGGCAGGCGCGACGGACGCCGTGCACCGGATGTCGGGGCTGCTGCTGGAATTGGTGCGTGCTCTGCCGGTGCTCACGGCGTTCCGCCGCGCGGACGCGCAGTCGGCGACCGTGGCCCGCGTCTCGGAACGCCACCGCCGCGCGACGTTGAAGACTTTGCGGGTCGCGTTCTCGTCGGCTTTCGTGCTCGAACTGGTCGCCACGTTGTCCGTGGCCCTGGTCGCGGTCGTGATCGGCGTGCGGCTGGTGTCGGGCTCGTTGCCCCTGGCCATCGGGCTCGGCGTGCTGATCCTGGTCCCCGAGTGCTACCAGCCCCTGCGCGCGGTGGGCGCGGCTTTCCACTCCAGCGAAGACGGCGTCGAGGCGGTCCGCCGCGTCACCGACGTCCTGGCCGAGCCGGCCCCGCACTTCGGCACGCGCGTTCCGCCCCGTGGACAACTCACTGTGTCCAACCTAAGCATCGCTCGCCGCGGCGGCTTCGCCCCTGCTGGCTCCTCGTTCTCCGCGCGCCGAGGCCAAACGACCTGGCTCCGCGCCCCCAGCGGCGGCGGCAAATCCACCACCCTCGCCGCCCTCCTTGGCTTCCTCCCCACCTACGACGGCACCATTACCCTCGGCGACGTCCCCCTGGCCTCGGTGGATGTGGACCGCTGGCGCGCGGATGTCGCGTGGGTGCCGCAGTCGCCGGTGTTCAGCGACGGGACCGTTCGTGAGGAGGTGACGGGCGCGGCTGGCGCTGGCCCCGGGCTCGGCGCGGCCCCGGGTTTCGTCGATTCGCCTGCAGGTGACTCCGTTGTCGGCTCGGGCGCGGTTGGGTCTGCGGTGCGTGCGGCTGGACGTGTCGGAGCCGCCCAGGTTGGCTCTGAAGAAGCCGGCGCGGTCGGTGCTGCCTCGGTCGGCGCGGCTGATGTTGTCGATGTGGTGCTGGCGGAGCTCGGGTTGTCGGGGTTGGGGGACCGGCCCGTCGGGCAGCTGTCGTTGGGGCAGCGGCAGCGTGTGGCGGTCGCGCGGGCGTTGGTGAGGGTGCGGGCGGGCGCGTGGCTGCTGTTGCTCGACGAGCCGACGGCCCACCTCGACGAGGTCAACGCCCGGCGCGTGATGGGCGCCGTCGAGCGGGCCGTGGCGGGTGGGGCGGCGGCGATCATCGCGGCGCACGAGCGGTCGGCGGCGGTGGCGGTGGCGGATGAGAAGCCGTTGTCCGGCACCACGTCCGCCAGCACGGTGGGGTCCGGTCGGCCGGTGCCGTGGCGGTTCTTGCTCGACCGTCGGCTGTTTTTCGGAGCCGTGCTGGGTGCCGTGGCGCTGTTGGCGGGCGTTGCGCTCACGGCGACTTCGGGGTGGCTGATCGCGAAGGCTTCGTTGCAGCCGCCGATCTTGACGCTGACCGTGGCGGTCGTCGGCGTGCGCGCATTCGGGCTCGGGCGCGCGGCTCTGCGCTACGCCGAACGTCTTGTCACGCACGACGCCGCGTTCCGCATCGCCGGGCGGCTGCGCGTCCGGCTGTGGGACTCGCTCGTCCGCCTCGGCCCGGCGCGCGCTTTGGCGGCCGGCGAGGGCCAGCGCCGCCTTGTCACCGACGTCGACACCATCCGCGACCTGCTGCCCCGCGTGGTCTCGCCGCCGGTCGTCGTCGGGCTTGTCGCCGTGGGCGCGATCACGGTGCAGACGGTCGTCCTTCCGTCCGCCGGCCTGCTCCTCGCCGCGGCCGTGGTGGTCGGTCTCGTCGCGCCCCGGCTGGCCCTCCTGGCCGAGCGCCACGCGACGGCCGCCCTCGCCGCCGGGCGCCGCGACGTCGCCGCGCGGGTCCTCGTGTTGTTCACCTCGGCGGCCGAGCTGATCGCTTACGGCACCGCGACCGCGCGCCGCCGTTCGCTGCTCGCGACCGACGCCCGGCTGACCGCCGCCACCCGCCGCCAAGCCTTCGGAGCCGGCGCGGCCGATGCCCTGATCGTCCTGGCCACCGGGGCCGCTGCCGTGGGCAGCACGCTGCTCGCCGCGCCGGCCGTCGCGTCCGGCCACCTGTCGGGGGTCATGGCTCCACTGCTGGCGCTGGTCCCCTTGGCCCTCGCCGAAGTCCTCTCGCTGCTGCCACCGGCCGCTACCCACTGGGACACGCTGCGCGCTGCCCGCCTCCGCCTGGGCGACCTCGACACAGCTGCCGGATCAGAGCCGGAGCTGCCCGGCGAAGCACTGCGGTCGGCTGGATTGCACCTGGCGTCCGCCTCGGCACAGGCCAACTCCGCCAGCGCGGGAGGTTTGGCGCAAGTGCGAGCCGGCGAAGAGCGGCAGCGCCTCAAGACCACGATCGCGTCGAAGCCGGCGCCGTTCGGCCGTGCTGCGCGCCCCGGGAAGGGGGTCGGCGACGCGCCCGAGCCAGGACCGAGCGCCGTGCGGCTTCGTGGCGCCGACCTCGGCTGGCCCGGTGGCGAAACCGTGCTCACCGACGTGACGCTCGACATCGAGCCCGGAACCTACGTCGCCGTGGTGGGGCCGAGCGGGGCGGGGAAGTCGACGTTGGTGGCGGCGTTGCTGGGGTTCCTGGAGCCGCGCGTGGGGGAGGTCGCGGTGCCCGGACGGGTGTCGTGGGCGCCGCAGGAGGCGATGCTGGTGTCGACGAGCGTGGCGGAGAACCTGCGGCTCGCGGATCCCCGGGCGACCGACGAGGACGTCCGCCGAGCGCTCGACCTCGCGCAATTGCCGGAGCTCGACGCGGCGACTGTCCTCGACAGCGCCGGCACCGGGCTTTCCGGTGGCCAGGCCCAGCGCGTCGCGCTGGCACGGGCGTTGCTGGCGGCGCCGGCCGCCGACCTCGTGCTGCTCGACGAGCCCACGGCGCACCTCGACGAACGGACCGCTCGCGCCCTGCGCGCCACGCTGCGTGCCGAGCTCGCCGGCCGCACCGTCGTACACGTCACCCACAGCCTCGACGAGCAGCTCGACGCCGACGTCGTCCTTGAGGTCCGCGGCGGCCAGGTGCTCGAGAAGCAAGCGGTACCGGCCGCGAGGGGTGATTGGTGACGGTCACGATTCGGGGTCAGGGCCGCAAGCACGCGCTAGGGTCGGTGTTGCTCATGGACCCGACACTTGCCGCGCGGGCGTTGTCCGCTGCCACCGAGATCACCAGCACCGCGTTGTCCGGGGACGACCCCGAGGCCGTGCTGGACACCGTCGTGATCCGCGCCGCCGAGCTGGCCGACGCCGACCTTGGCCTGGCCATGGTCAGCGCCGACGACGGGCAGGTTGTGGTCGAAGCCGCCGTTGACCCCGGCGGCGCCGGCCGCGCGCTGCAGGGCCTGACCTTGCCCGCCGACTCCGCCGCCGGCCGCGTCGCTCGCGGGGGCGAGCCGGTGGTCAGCGACAACTTCGTCGTCGACCCGCGCACCGCACCCTTCGTGCCCGACGAGCTCCGTGGCTTCGGCCCCTTCGCCGCCGCACCGTTCGGCTCCGGCGGCCGGGTCCTGGGCGCGCTCACGGTCTACCGCCTGCAGGGCCGCGAGCCGTTCTCCGCGGGGACCGTCGAGATGCTCGTGGCGTTCGCCGCACAGGCGGGCGTCGTGCTCGCGCTCGCCGAGGGCGCCAACGCACGCCACCGCGTGACGCTCTACCAAGAGCGCGAACGCATCGCCCGCGAGCTGCACGACGTGATCGTGCAACGCCTCTACGGCGCCGGCATGCAGCTCGACCGTGTGCGCCGCAACATGCGCAAGCGCTTCGCCCAAGCCGACGGCGCGCGGCTGTCCGACGCCATCGACCAGCTCGACCAGACCATCGAGGAAATCCGCGGCACCGTGCGAGCCTTGCGCTCACCCGAGCCGCGTCATGACATCGGCACACCGACCGACCTCGCCGAGTCCGCCCGCGGTGAAGTCCGCATCGCCGGCGAACTCCTCGGCTACCCGCCGACCCTCGAGCTCTCCGGCGAGTTCGCCGACATCCCCGCCGCGAGCGCCGACCACATCCGCGCGGCACTGCGCGAAGCACTGTCCAATGTGGTCCGCCACTCCGGCGCGAGCGAGACGCGCGTGTCACTGACCCGTGACCGCGACGGCGTGAAACTCCGCGTGCGCGACAACGGATCCGGCGTGCCCCAAGGCGTCGCCACCCGGGGCCTGCGTCACCTGGCCGAACGCGCCGACACCGCCGGCGGGAAGTTCTTCATCAACTCCTCACCGAGTCTCGGCACACTCGTCGCCTTCGATCTCCCTCTGGACTAGTCGCCCGTGCGCGACCGCCACCCACAGCGCGTTGATCCGGCTTCAGCCTTCACGCGTCATGTGAGCCGCTCCTTCCTCTCCGACGGGCACGTACGGCATCCCGTTCGACATCGACCAACACCCCAGCATCGCGAGTCTCCGCTCGCTTTCACCCGGTGACGAGTCTACCGGCGATCGAACACCCATTCGACTCACGATGGGGTGAATCCGAAAGATCCTTACCGAATCCTCCGTGGCCGACCGTGACGGATCCCGGTCGTCCATCGGCCACTCGGCTGGTTCTGGTGCAGACCAGCCCTTTCACGGACAGTGACGACCTTCGCGCTCGCTGCTAGCGTGGACCGCAGGACTCATGAGGGGGAGACACGTGAGCGACGACGTGCTGATCGCCGAGCTCGTCAAGCAATCCGTCGGGCTGGCGTTCACCGTCGGCAGCAAGGTCGGCGAGTACCTGTGGGGCCGCCTGACCCGCCGGCTGAGCAACGATCCCGCCGCGCTCGAGAAGGCCGTGGAGCGGCTTCTCGCCGAGAACCCCGAGGCCATCCACCAGCTCAAAGCTCTGGCCGAAGTGGACCTGACGACAACCGGGAACCCGCCGCGGATCGTCCCCCGGTCGCCGCTGTTCGTCGACCGGGTCGCGGTGTGGCAGCAGCTGAGCGGCCGCACCGGCACCGCTCTGTTGACGGGCCCGTCCGGCATCGGCAAGACCGCCGCGGCCGAGCACTTCGCGGTGCACAGCAAGTCTTCCTACCCCGACGGCGCGCTGCTGGTGAACCTCGCCGACTTCCGCGACGGCCCGGGCGGATCGCTGGGCCGCAACCGGATCAAGGCGTTCATCCTGTCCCGCCTGGGCATCGAGGTGCTCAGCACGGCCGACGACGACCTCGCCGTCCAGTACGACGAGGTGCTCCAGCCCCTGCGGCTGCTCGTGGTCTTCGACGACGTCGAAAGCGCCGAAGAGCTCAACGGTCTCGTCCCGGCGGCGCCGATGAGCCTGGTGCTGGCCCTGACGTCGGCCCCGGAAGACGACTTTCTCCTCCGCTTCGCGCCCGTCCCGCTCGGCCAGCTCGAGGACGGCGCCGACCGGCAGCTGCTCGAAGCGATCTGTTCGCAGCAGCTCGTGCACAGCGATCCCGAAGGCGCGCAGAAACTCCTGGCCCAGTGCGACCGTGTCCCCGCGGCACTGGTCGTGGCCGCGAACCGAGTGCGGTCTTTCGCCGCGGTGACGCCTCGGCCACTGGCGGCCGTCGCGACCGAGCTCGAGGGCGGCGGCTCGCTCGGACCCGTGAGCCACGCGTACGACGAGGCGCTGGCGGGGCTGTCCGACGGCGCCGCCGAGCTGTGCCGGCTGCTCACGGTGTTTCCCGGACCGAGCTTTACGAACGAAGTCGCGGTGGCGATCTCCGGGCGGCCGAAGTCCCAGGTCCCGGCGCTGCTAGCCGAACTGCACGCACAAGTGTTCGTGACCAGGGACGCGGACGGTCGGCTGCGGCTCGGCAGCCAGGCTCGCCAGGCCGTGCGCCGGACCGGGAACACGAGCGGGACCGAAGAAGCGTTCGCCCGGCTCGTCCGCTTCTACGCTTCACGCGCCGTGCAGGCCGATTTCCAGAAATCGGGCCCGGAGCGGCTGCGCCTCTACGACACGAATCTCCCTCCTGGCACCGAAATCCACGATTTCGAACGGCATGAGGTCGACTGGCTCGTGGCCGAGCTCCCGACGTACCGGGCCCTGGCCGGCGCCGCACTCGACGCCGGCTTCCACCGCGAGCTCACGCAGATCTGCGGCGCGATCGAGGTCGTCGGCCTCCACCGCGGGCTGCACCGGGACCTCGAAGCGATCCTCGACCGCGGGCTCAGGACCAACCCGGCGCCGGCGCTCGAAGCCCGGATGATCAGCATGTACGGGCGGATCCTCTCGCTGGTCGGTGAGTTCGACCGAGCGGCGCGCGCGTTCGAGCGGGCGAACGACGCCATGCTGAAACTACCGGAGCCGAACCCGGAACTTTCGGCGTCGGTGCTGGAGTTCCGTGGTCTGTTCCACCGCGAACAGGGGCAGCTCGCCGAGGCCGAGACGTGCTACCGCGCCGCGCTTGAGATCACCCGCGGCCTCAGCGCCGGCGGCGGACCGCACCGCGGCCGCGGCCTGCACGCCCGAATGCTGGCCAACGTCCTCGTCTCCCTGAAGCAGTTCCCGGAAGCGCTGGAGTTGCTGCACGAAGCCGAAAACCACACCCTCGCCAGGCACGACCGTGACCGGGCGCAGGTCTGGCTCGTGCGGGCGAAGGTGTTCGCCGAGACGCGCCGGCCGGCCGACGCGCTCGCACTGCTTCCGGAAGCGTGGCGGCTGGCCAACGGCGCCGGCAGCAACCAGTACGACCTGGAGTTCGGCGAAGCGATCGGCGACGCCGCGTGGCGCGCCGGCGGCCACGACCTCGCGCGTCAGCACTGGTCCGGCGTGTGGCAGCGGTACGAGGCGTCGCGGCACCCGCGGCGGGAACGCCTGTACCACAAGCTTTGGTACGGCTTGCCCGCGTAATCAGATCGTCCGGTCGCCGACGCGTACCCGCAGATCCGTCAACGGCAGGCGCCGCACCGTGCGCCACTGGGCCGCTGACGCCAGCAGCAGCGGATCGACGTCCGCGGTGGTGCGGAGGTCGGTGGTCACCCCGTCCGTCCACACGCGACACAAGCCGGCTGCGGTTTCGGCGAAGAGCCGGGCGTTCGGGCGACGTCGTGCGGTGTCGGCGGCCCAGCCGGCGAAGTCGCGACCCAGCTCGTGGTGGACGACGGCCGCACCCTCGAGTTCGGCGAGGGTGGCGAGTTCGGCGTGGGCGACGACGTGCTGGCCCGGCAGTGGCCCACCCAGCTGGGGGACGGCGGCGGGAAAGCGGCGAACGACCAGGTCAGCACCGTCGGCCTGGACGCTCACGCGCAGCGCGGCCGGCGTCTGGAACTCCGGTGTGGGGTCGTCGACCGGCGGAAACGCGGCGGGGCGCGCGGGTTCCGGCAGGTCCAGCAGGTCGTACAACAGCGCTCGAAGGAGCTCCGCGCACTTGCCCGGGTACTCGACAGCTTCGGCGGCCGGACCGTCGATGGGACCGTTCGTGATCGCGGCCGCCAGCTGGTCGGCGAGCGGGCGTTCGTCCAGCCGCGGCGCCCGCGCCACCAGATCAGCGAGCGGCGAACCGGCCACGACGGTGTCGGCGACCGGGCTCGCCATCACCACGGGCACACCGGCAGCTGTGGCGTACAGCGGCATCGAACCGCAGTCGGAGACCACACAGCCGGCCGATAGGACCGTCGCCTGCCAGCCACGTTGCGGGGGGATCACCGCGAGCCCACTGCGTCTCGCGGACGCCAGGACAGCGCGCACCTGCAACGCGCTGTGCGCCGACCACACGCCGGGGTGCAGCACGAGGCTCACGCGGTACTCGTCGAGCGGCAGTTCGGCCAGAAACCGGTGCGGCAGCTGCGGATCCGAGCCGATCAGCGACTGCGGTCCCCACGTCGACGCCAGCACGACGTGCGTGCGGTCCGCGGCACCCAGCACCCGCCTGAAGTGCGGCACGCGGTGGACGCTGGCCAGCATCCGGTCGTGGCACGGATCCCCGATCACGACGGCCCGCCGGCGATGTTCGGGGACGTGGCTCAGCTGGTTGCCGTGGGAGAGCCCGATCCGGAGGCGATCACCGTGCAGGCGCTCGGGGTTGAGCCCGGAGATCGTTTTCGTGCGCGGGTAGTACTTCTGGTGCCCGATCCCGTGCGGCACGAGCAGCACCGGGCACTTCAGCTCGGCCAGGTCGTCGTTCTCGCTCGCGGCGATGGCCAGGTCGAAGGTGGTCGCCAAGGCCTGGTCCCACGGCAGGACGAGCGCCTCGAGCCCGGCCAGGAACTCCGCCAGGCCCGCGCCGAACACCGCTCGCCGCCGGTCGTCGAACGTGAACACGACCTGCACGCGGTGGTCGTCTTCCAGCAGCGACAGGATGTCCAGCAGCCGCGTCACGGTGGTGGCCGTGCGCGTCACCACGAGGATCCGGCGTTCGACGCGGTAGGTCAGCCAGTGGTCATACGCCGGATCGGCGGGGACTTTCGGCCGGAACGACGGGGGGGGGGTATGCGTTTTCGGGCATCACTTGCCGCGGCGGGCGATCCAGGCGGCGGCTTGGGTGCGGCGTTGCATGCCGAGCTTGGCGAGGACCGAGGTGACGTAGTTCTTGACCGTTTTTTCGGCCAGGAAGAGGCGTTCGGCGATTTCGCGGTTGGACATGCCCTGGCCGATGAGCTCCAGGACGTCGCGCTCGCGGTCGGTGAGGGCGGCGAGGTCGTCGGTGGGCGGGTGGCGCAGTTTATCGAGCACGCGGGCCGTGGAGACGGGGTCGAGCAGGGAGTGGCCGGCGGCGACCTCGCGGACGGCGTTGACCACGTCCTGGCCACGCACCTGCTTGAGCAGATAGCCCGCCGCGCCCGCCATGATCGCGCCGACCATGGCCTCCTCGTCGTCGAAGGCGGTGAGCATGAGGCAGGCCGGCGGGTTGGGCTTGGAGCGCAGCTCGCGGCACAGGGTGATGCCGTCGCCGTCGCCGAGGCGGACGTCGACCACCGCGACGTCCGGCTCCACGTGCATCGCGACGGCCAGCGCCTCCTCGACGCCCCCGGCCTCGGCGACCACCTCGATGTCCGCCTCGTCGCCCAACAGGTCGCGCAGGCCGCGGCGGACCAGTTCGTGGTCGTCGACGAGCAGCACCTGGATCGGCATACCCCGAGGTTACGGCTTCGGGGCGGCCGTTGCCGGTGCTGGTGCCCGAGGACACGTCGGGGCGCGTTGTCGGCGGGATGGCGGCGCGGCGGAAAATCACCGGATGCACCCGATCAGGTTGCCGCGGGAAATCGTTCGGAATTGATCCGTAACGGTTCCGGCGGCACGGCGATATGCCCGACATCGCTTCGCCGGACTCTTCGGAAGGTTTTCCTGTTGGCTCGCTTTCGCCGTGTAATTGGTCCGTTCGCCCTGGTCGCGGGGCTCATCGTGGTCGCCTCTGCCGTAGCGCAGGCGGAACCGGGAAATCCGGTGGGCGCAATTCTGGAAACGTCGATATCCCCATTTGGCGAATATTCGTTCCTGGTCGCCGCGGGTGCGTTGATCGCGGCTGCTGCGTCCGCCGGGCTGGTCCTCTGCCTGCGCCACCGGCCGGCCTGATGCGGATCGTCGTGTTCGCGGCCTTGGTGGTGGCCGTCGCGGCTCTGCTGCTGGTCGCGTTCCTGCGCCCGCCCGAGACACAGCCGGCGCAGCAGGTGGTGACGACGAGCAGACCGTCGACGAGCCGCGCCGGCTGATCAGCGCTGCACGGGCGGGAAGCGGGTCTCGTTGCGGTCGACCTTCGCGTTGCCCACTTCGAGGAGGTCGATGTCCAGGGTGTCTGCGAGTTGGATCAGGTAGAGGAGGACGTCGGCGATTTCGTCGCGGACGTTGGTGGTCAGGGTCGGGTCGGACCGGTATTCGCGGGCCTCTTCTGGGGTGAGCCACTGGAAGAGGGAGATGAGCTCGCCGACTTCGCCGGAGAGGGCCATGACGAGGTTCTTCGGGTGGTGGAACGGTTCCCAGTCGCGGGCGGAGGCGAAGTCGCGGAGGCGTTGGGTGAGCGCGTCGAGAGTCACGGGAGATTGCGTACCACGGCGGTCACGGTGGGCTAACGGCCGTATGGCGGACTTGCGTTGACCCTCGCGCCGTGGTTTCCCTAGCGTGGTTGGCCGGGTTGGGGAAAAGCGGAAGGAAGGGCCGTGGAGTACCTGCGCAGGCGCGTGGTCCTGATCGCGTTCGTGCCCGGTGCGGCGCTGGTGCTGGTGGCGTTGGTGATTGGGATTTTCCTGGTGCAGCAGGCGAATCGCGTGCGCGGGCTGGCGGATGAGACGGCGCGGGCGTCGAACGACGTGACGCGAACCGTGGTGGGGTTGCAGGAGCGGCGGGGCAACGCGCTGCTCGCGGGCGACCGGCTGGCTGAGTACGTCAGCTATACGCAGCGTATCGACGACGCCCTCGCCGGCCTGCGAGAGCTCACCCGTGCGGCGCCGGATGCGGAGACGGCGTACCAGCAGAACACGGCCGTGGATCTGCTGGTGGCGACCGAAGGTTTGTACCGAGCGGATTCTCTCGCGCTGGCGGGGCTCGATGGGACCACGCGGCGGCTCTTCACGGACGCGGTGGGCGGGTACCGGACGACGCTCGCGAGCGCGGCGGGCAGGCTCACGCAGAGTGGTCGGGAGCGGTACGAAGCGCTCGTTCGCGGAGAGGACTGGAGCACGCTGACGGCGGTCGAGAACGCCTTCGCCGACGCGGCGCCGCTGCCGGTCGCGATGCCGACGTGGCGCGCGGCGACGGCGGTTGCGGGACGTGGGTTGGGGGAGCTCTTCGCGCAGCAGAACAACTTCGCGGTGCAGATGACGGTTTATCACGCTCACCGGACTCTGGGCGGGGCGCTCGCCGGCGGGGCGGCGATCGTGGTGTTCGCCGGCGTGGTGATGGCGGTGGCGATTCGGCTCGCCGACTGGCTCACGGACCCGCGGCGGCTCGCACTGGGGCGGGCAGCAGTGGCGCGGAAAGCCGCGGAGCTGCGGCAGGCCGAGGTGGAGCTTGGGATCGGGCAGGAGACGGAGTCGCGGCAACGCTCGGAACTGCGGCGGAGCACGGTGGCGCAGCAATCCCTGGAGCCCGAGCGAAGCGCGGAGCTGCGGCAACGCTCAGCGCCGCGGCACAGGGCCGCGGCAGCACGAAGCGGCGCGGCGTCCCGCTGAGCGCAGGCACGGCATAGTCCTGGGTCCGCGGCGTGGCATCCGTGCCGTGGTGACGGGGCACGCGCCGATGCCTTGGCAATGCAAGGCTGCGGCAGAGCAAGCGAGCCGGCCCGGGACGGCGTCGAACCGATCCGCACCGATCCGCATGGTGGCGCAGGGCCGGGCCGCGGCATCGAATCGAAGCGGCGCCGATCCGACCTGTGGCGAGGGTGTGCGAGGCCGGCCACGGGATGGGTCGCGATGGCGTCGGCCCGATCCGCGGTCGGGTGGCGGGATCGGCCGCGATAGCGCCCAGCCGACCCGGGGGATCGGTCGCGACGCCGCCCAACCAACCCAGGGGGCCGGTCGCGACGGCGCCGAGCCAACTCGCGGGGCCGGTCGGACGGCGCCCAACCAACCCGCGAGACAGTGCCGCACCGAGCCCCCAAACGCCGGCCCGCCAGAGCACCAAACGACGAGAACCACAGGTCACCCGCGGTGCCCGGTTGGGCCGGAAAGAGCACGCAGTTGGCCCACACGCGCGGCGAACGGCATGCGGCAGACTGGTGCGCGTGAGTGCTCCCCCGGATCTGCGGTCCTACCTGCGTACGTTGGACGCGGAAACGCTGGCCGACCTGCTGTACGCCCAGGCGCGGCGTGACCCTGAGTTACGGCATTCGCTGGAACTGCGGTGCGCCACTCAATCGGGTGAGGTGGCTGAGGCGCATCGGCTGTTGGACACGGCGGTGCAGGACGGCAACGTCGAGTACACGGCCAAGGTGGGCGCCGTGCTGGACACCTTGGAGCGGTTGCTCGACGCGGGCAGTCCGGCGGACCTGGCGCCGCTCGCGCGGCGGACCGTGGATGACATCGGTGAAGTGTTGGAGCAGTCCGGGGATCCGTTCGGTGACCTCGGGGACAAGCTGGACTTCGCCGTCGAGTTGTACGCGCGGGCGTGTGTTGCTCGGCCGCCGGACGTCGAGCAGTTGGCCGAGTGGCTGCTGGAAGTGGAGTTCGACGGGCCCGGAAGGCCGACGATCGCGCTGGCGGATTTCGCCGAGGCGTTGGGGGAAAAGGGACTTGAGCGGATCAAGTCTACTGTGGACGAAATACTGACAGCCGGGCCGACGGGGTACCGCCGGGACGTCGCGGAGCGCATGCTGGAGGAGCTCGCCGAAGTGCGCGGGGACGTGGACGCGCTGGTCGCGATCCTCTCCGCCAAGCCGCCGCGGGTGGATGTGAGCCTGAAGATCGTGCGGGTGCTGCGGGCGGCCGGGCGGCACAGCGAGGCCATCGCGCATGCGGCCCGCGCGCTCACTCCGCACAAAACGCACCAAAACCTCCACCAGAACCTCCACCAAACCCTCCCCGAGCCGGAAGACGAGACGGTCGCCTTGCGCCGCAAGGAGTTCGACGAGGCGCCGGGCAACGTCACGTACACGGCGTTGCGCGAGGCGGCCGTCGAAGCGGGCGTGTGGTCGGTGCAGCGCGTCGCGGCCCTCGCGCGGCTGAGGGAGCGCGCGGCCGACAGTGAAGAAGGCGCCGAAGAGCTCGCCCGGGCGCTGCTCGCCGAGGATCGGCCCGACGAGGCGTGGCGCGCGTGCGTGCGCTTCGGTGGGTCGCTGGCGTTGCGTGTGGAGCTGGCCGCGTCGCGCGAGGTCGCGCACCCGGCCGAGACGATTCCGGTCTACCGCAGCCAGGTCGAGCAGCTCATCGAGCAGAAGGACCCGCAGGCCTACCGCGAAGCGGCGAAGCACCTGAAGAAGCTGCGCACGCTGCACAAACGCGCCGGCACGGCGGAGGAGTTCACGGGGTACCTGGCCGACTTGGTGAACGTTCACCGGCGCAAGACGCGGCTGATCGCGGAAGTGCGCGCGGCTCGGATCGCGTTGCCGAAACCGCGTAACCTTCCGGCGCCTGACTCGTTGACCAGCTGAAACACCTCGCACGTAGCTCTTCTCCGCGACGTCGCGGTGGTCCCTCTTCGCAGCCGGCTCCCTGGCCGGTCGCGGATACCGCGCCCGGGGCCACCGCGGCCGCGCGTCCCGCGGATCCGCGCCCGCACCAGCGATGCAACGATGTTCCGCATGAGTCCGGTGAGCCGCGCCCGCAAGAAGACCCCCCAGCCCGCCACGCCCAGCGTGAACGGCCTGTTCAAGGACGTCCTCCGGGACTTCTCCGCCGTCGCGGCGGAGCCCGTCCCGTTCGACGTCGAGCTCCTCGCCTCCGAGGTGGTCGGGCAGTGGTGGGACCTCGCGATCGAGGGCGAGCCCGAGGGCGGCGAGCAGCTGGGCCTGGAGCTCATCGCGTTCGCGCAGCGCAAGATCACGCCCGGCGCGGCGGCACTGCTGGCCGCGCTGAAGGTGCTGGCCGAGACCGAGGAGGAGCGCTCGGCGGCCGCCGAGGCGCTCGCCGTGGTGCTCTCGCGCGGCATCCCCGAGCCCGAGTGGGCCGGTGAGGTCGGCCGCGTGACCGTCGGTGAGATCTGGCGGACCGGCGACGTCTACGGCGACGAGTCCTCGCTGCTGTGCACGTTCTCCCGCGGCGACGCGACGCTCGGCCTGCTGGCGCTGCTCGACTTCACCGAGCTCGGCCGCGTGCGCGACCTCGTGGTGATCGACGAGCCGCACGAAGTCCTGGCCGAGATGCGCACGCAGATCGCCGACGACGGCGAGCTCGTGGTCCTCGAGAAGGTCGAGCCGGCCGACGCGCACCGCCTGTTGCTCGACGGCATCGCCGCGACCGACGGCATGGACGAGCCCGACGTCGGCGAGGACTACACGCGCTTCCACGCCGTGGCGATGGCGTGGCTGCGGGCGTTGCCGGCGCCGTCAGCCGGCCGGGGTGTCGAGGAGTGGCCGGACGCGCGACGCGACGCGATCGTGGAGGAGTTCCTCGGGGAGGTTTCGTTCGCCGACGTCGAGGCGGCGCGGTCGGTGGCGCGGCTGCTGGTGGACCACGGGTGCCGGACGGAGCCGGCGGATCCGCTGCGCGTCGGGCCGGAGAAGCTGGCGCGGTTCCTGGAGTCGTTGCTGGGTGGGGAGTACGAGGTCGAGGACGAGGATCTCGTGCCGCCGGTGGTGCTGGCGTGGGCTTCTTGGGCCGCGGCTCGGGGCGGGTTGTCGGAGGTTGCTTCGGCTGCTCTCGTCGAAGACGTGAAGGAGTACTTGGCGGAATACCTGTCCGATGAAGATGAGTCCGAAGAGGATGAGGTTTCGGATTATCTGGACGGGACGGAATCTGCCGAAGAGGTTTTGGGGGTTGTGGAGCGGCGACGGTTTGCTGTGCCGGAGTTGTCCACGGTGATCGGGGACGAGGAGCTGACGGATTTGGATCCGTCGGACCCGGAGCAGCGGCGGATGCTGGTTATCGGTGGGCATCCGGAGTATCACGAATCGTTGGCGAATGACGAGTTCGATGGTGCTGATGGGTTGAGGCTGGCGTTGGAGACGTCGGTGGTGGATCAGCTTTGGGAGGACTCGCCTGAAGAGGTTTGGGTGGCGGCCCAGAAGTTGATCGAGAAGGGGTTGACGAGGGAAGAGGTTTTGGGGGAGTTGGTCTCTGTGCTGGAGGGGCAGCTGGAAGAGGCTGAGGATGAGGATCGGTTGGATTATGATTTGGAAGGGTATCGGGAGGCGTTGACTGCGGTTGAATAGCCGTTGTCGCGGCTCGGCGCGCGGAGCGCACCATTGCGTTGGGGGTAGCGCATGGAGCACCCCGTTTTTTAGTGTCACTACGGTCTGGACTATTTGTCAAGGCGGGAAAGAGTACCTTGACAAATAGTCCAGACCGCGTGGAAGGCGGGGATCGAGGTGCAGGGCCGGGTCTGGGTGCGCTGGTGAGTGTGTAGATCTGGTGCGGTTGTGTGGTGGGAAAAGCGAAAAGCATAAAAGAAAGCCCCGGCCGGTGTGGTTGGGGCTTTGTTGTTTATGCCGTTGGGGTTTGGCCAGGGACTGCGGGGACGGGGACGGTGGCGGCTGCGGTGGCGGCCTTGCGGCGGCGTTCGCGGATGGCTTCGTCCAGGTCGACCAGGAAGGTGCTGGCGGCCATGGCGACGAAGAGGGCCAGTCCGAGTACTGCGCCGATCCACGTGAGGACGATGGAGAACATCGGGGGCCTCCTTCCCAGGTCAGATGCGAATTTCCCTTCTGTTCAGGGTCGCTTTCACGAGGCTCGCCCGGTATCGGCCAACTGGTTACGAAGCCGCCCCCCGAACTGGCCGATCGGCCGAGGTCGGGGGGCGGAGGGTGAGGGTGTGGGGCAGGTGAGGGCTATGTGGGTGACAAAGCCGCCGACAAAGCCGCCGAACAAGCCATCGACGCGCCGAAGGACGGGCCTACCCGCAGGGCCGACCCCGAAGCCGTCAGAGCTTGCGCAGGCGCACGCGGTTGATGGAGTGGTCGGCGTCCTTGCGGAGCACCAGCGTGGCCCGAGGGCGGGTCGGTTTGATGTTCTCCATGAGGTTCGGTTCGTTGATCGTGCGCCACAGGTGGCGGGCTTCCTCACGGGCCTCGTCGTCGTCCAGGCCGGCGAAGTGGTGGAAGTGCGAAGCCGGGTCGGAGAACGCGGTGTGGCGGAGCTTGAGGAAGCGCTCGACGTACCAGCGTTCGATGTCGTCGGTGTGCGCGTCGACGTAGATGGAGAAGTCGAACAGGTCCGAGACGGTCAGGCGCGGGCCGGGCTGCAGGACGTTCAGCCCCTCGATGATGAGGATGTCCGGGCGCTCCACAACCTGTTCCTCGCCGGGCAGGATGTCGTACGCGAGGTGCGAGTACACGGGCGCCGACACGCGCTCGGCGCCGGATTTCACCTCGGTGACGAAGCGCAGCAGGGCGCGCCGGTCGTAGCTTTCCGGGAAGCCCTTGCGGTGCATGATGCCGCGGCGGGTCAGCTCGTCGCGCGAGTACAGGAACCCGTCGGTGGTCACGAGGTCCACGCGCGGGTGGTCCGGCCAGCGGGCGAGCAGCGTGCGCAGGATGCGGGCCGTGGTCGACTTGCCGACCGCGACGCTGCCGGCGACGCCGATCACGTACGGCACCTTCGTGCTGACGCACTCTTCGCCGAGGAACGTGGTGGTGGCTTCGTACAGCTGTTGCCGGGCTTTGACCTGCAGGTTGATCAGTCTCGACAGCGGCAGGTAGACGTCGGCCACCTCGGCCAGGTCGATCTGCTCGCCGAGACCCCGCAGCCGAACCAGCTCATCGGCGGTCAGGGGCAGTGGGGTCGAGCTGCGCAGCTCCCGCCACTGTTCCCGGTGAAGCTCGACGTAGGGACTGAGTTCACGGACCCGTGGCATCGCACACTCCTCGGCCGTCGCCTGCGCTGGCTCCGTACTGGGCACTACCTTGCGAGTAACGCTCCATCAACGGTAGGGCCTACCGCCCGTGAACGCGCTGTGATGTGCTGCACGCGGCCCGAACCGTTGCCTACGCGGTCACCGAGGGTTACGACGGCGGCCGAAGACTTCCACCCACGCCGCGGCCACCTGGCGCGCGCACGTGGCCGGGTCGACGCCGCCGACGCCGGTGCCCAAGCCGGGCATCGCGATGGTGTCCACGGCCTCGCGCACCGGCCCTTCCTCGAGCTTCCCGTGCTGCCACTGCAGGAACACCGCGCGCGCCGCGAGGTACGGGTGCACGGTGTCCGCGGGTAGCCGTTCGCCGGGCGCGCGCATGGTCGGCGCGCTGATCAGCCACGCCGGTTCGGCCTCGCCCGTGGGCACGATCACGGCCTCGCCGATGGGCAGTTCTCCGCCGTACGAAGCCAAGACCGCGCTGCGCACGCTCTGCTCGACACCCGGGAACGCCAGGGCGTAGACGGCGTCGATCCCGCCGCGCATCCAGCCGTAGGAGTTGGCGGGGCTCACCACGGCCTGGGCGACGACGTCCAGCACCGACCCACGGTGCACCCGGACCGTGGCGGCCTCGGTTTCGAGGCGGCCGAGGGCGTGGGTCCACGCGGCGGCGAGCGGTTCATCGACGGCGCACAACACGAGTTCCGGCGTCCGGGACGAAACCGGCGGGCCGATGTCCTCGCGCCCGGTGTGTGTGCCCGATTCGGCGGTCACGGTTCAAGCATGGCAAAAAAAGCCACCCGACGTAACCGGTTGGCGGACCGGATGTCCGAGTGAAAACCGCCACGTGTGTTGTAAGTAGCCTGGCGGTCGTGTTGCGGATCGCGTATTTCGGCCCTCAGGGCACGTTCACCGAACAGGCCGCCCGTGCGCTCGCGCCGGGCGAGGACCTGACTCCCTACGAGACCGTCCGGCTGGCGCTCACGGCCGTCCGCGAAGGCGCTGCCGACGCTGCGTGCGTACCGATCGAGAACTCCGTCGAGGGTGTCGTGCCGACGACGCTCGACGGCCTCAGCGACGGAGACCCCCTGGTCGCCGTCGCGGAGACCATCCTGCCCATCCACTTCAGCGTGCTGACGCGTCCGGGTGGCGGCGAGATCCGCACTGTTGCGAGCCACCCGCACGCCCTCGCACAGGTGCGGGAGTGGCTCGAGGCGAACCTGCCCGGCGCGACCGTGGTGGCCTCCTCGTCCACGGCGTCGGCCGCCGTCGGCGTGGTCGAGGGCACCTACGACGCGGCCGTGTCCGCGCCGGTCGCCATCGAGCACTACGCGCTGGAGGAGCTGGCCACGGGCGTCGCCGACGTCCACGACGCGCAGACGCGCTTCCTGCTGGTCCGCCGCCCCGGCGAGCTGCCCGAGCCGACAGGCGCCGACCGCACGTCGATCGTCGCGGCGGCCGTGAACCGCACCGGCACGCTGGCCGAGCTGCTCGCCGAGCTCGCGAGCCGCGGCATCAACCTCACGCGCCTCGACGCGCGCCCGACCCGCAACAACTTCGGCGAGTACCGCTTTTTCATCGACTTCGAGGGGCACGTGGCCGAGCCGCGGATCGTCGACGCGATGGCCGCGCTGCGCCGCCGCTGCCACCTGCGCTTCCTCGGCTCGCACCCGCGGGCCGACGATGTCGCCGCCACCGTCGAGGCCGGCGCAGGCAACCAGGACTTCGTCGACGCCCAGGCCTGGGTCGACGCCGTGTTGAAGGGAGAAGGCGCGTGAGACTGTTCCTCGTCCGCCACGGCCAGACCGACGGCAATGTGCGGGGCGCGCTCGACACAGCGCTGCCCGGTCCGCCGCTCACCGAGCTGGGGCAGGAGCAGGCGAAGGCGCTCGCGGGCCGGCTCGCCGCGGAGCCGATCGTGGCCGTGTACGCGTCGCAGGCAACGCGCGCGCAGCAGACGGCCGCGCCGCTGGCCGAGGTGCTCGGCCTCGAGGTGCAGGTGATCGAGGGCGTGAAGGAGGTCGACGCGGGCGACCTCGAGGGCGCCACCGACGCCGAGTCGATCCGGACCTACCTCGAGACGGCCAAACGCTGGACCGAAGGCGACCTGGACGTCGCCATCCCTGGCGGCGAGTCGGGCGCCCAGGTGCGGGCCCGCATGGTCGGCGCCGCTGACGACCTGCGGGCGAAGCACGAGCAGACCGACCCGGACGGCATCGTCGTGCTGGTCAGCCACGGCGGCGCGATCCGGCTCGGTGCGGAGTTCCTGGCCGCCAACGTGCCCGGCGACCTGGCAAGCAGTGCGCTCATCCCGAACACGGGCGTCGTGGAGCTGGAGTCTCAGCCCGACGGCTGGCGATGCCTTACCTGGGTCGACACGCCGTTGTAGCCCGGCGCTCTCTATCAGCCACCACCGCGAGATCGCGCCGGTTTCTGGACTGAGCGATGTGATCGGCCCCTTGGGTCGATCACATCGGGAGGGAAGAAATCGGCTCAAAGCGATCTCGCGCGTCTCGGCGGAGCCGAGACCAAAATTACCGCATTGCGGCAGTGGGCCAGCCTTCCTGGCGGTACGCGCTGTCCCAGAACATCCACTCGTACTCACACGCCCGGGTGAAAGCGGCGAGCATTTTTTCGCGCGTCGCCTCGCCTGCGGCGTCGGCGGCGCGGTCGAGGGCGTCGCGGCCCGTGCGGACGGTCGCTTCGAACTCGTCGCCCGCATACGTGTCGATCCACGGCCGGTACGGATTGTCGTTTTCGGGCGACTGCCGCGTGAGGATTCCGGCGCCCACGCTCTGGTACACCCAGAAGCACGGCAGCAGCGCCGCGAGGAGCTCGCCGTAGCTGCCCGTGTGGGCCGTGGCCAGCAGGAACGACGAGTACGCGACGCACGTCGGCGACGTCTCGATGTCGGCCAGATCGATCTCCGAAAGCCGGAACCACTTGAAGTAACTCTCGTGCATCTCGCGCTCGATCACGATGGCTTCGCGCGCCGCTCCGGCCAGGAAGGCGACGTCGTCGACCTCCGGCGCCTTGGCCGCCGCGGCGGCCAGCGCGCGGCCGAAGCCGACGAGGTACCGCGCGTCCTGGACCAGGTAGAACTGGAATCGCTCGCGCGACAAAGTGCCGGTCGCGAGCTCTTCGTTGAACGGGTGGACCGACATGGCGTGTTGTAGTTTCACCGTGTGTTGCCATGCCTGGTGAGAAAAGCCCGTCATGATCGCCTTCCGTCTGGTGAAGAGTTCACGATGCCGGCGCAACCCGGTGCGGAGGTCGCACGTCCACTGAACGGTGGTTACCCAGCACGGGGAGGCAACTGAGATGGTAAGCATGACAAAACCACGAATTCCCTTGGTCTTTCTTGCTGCGCTGGGCGCGTCCGGCGCCCTGCTGCTGTCGGCTTGTGGTAGCGGAACCACGCCGACCGCGAGCAACACGCCGAGTTCCGACACTTCGGCCAGCACGTCCGACACGTCGCCGGCGCCCACGGCCAGCTCGTCCGAGTCCTCTTCGGACGACAGCACGCCGGCGTCCGGCCGGCCGGTGGACAACGGCCTGTGCAAGGCCGGTGACGTCACGCTCTCCCTCGGCCAGGGCGACGCGGGTGCGGGCTCGGTCTACCGGCCGATCCTGATCAAGAACTCCAGCAGCAAGGCCTGCACGATCCAGGGCTTCCCCGGCGTCTCCTACGTGGCCGGCGACGACGGGCACCAGGTCGGCGATGCCGCGTTCCGCGAGGGGACGAAGGGCGACGCCATCAAGCTGCAGCCGGGCCAGTCGGCTGCAGCGGACGTGCAGTTCGCGCAGGCGGCGAACTTCGACCCGGCGGTGTGCAAGCCGACGTCGGTGAAGGGCCTGCGCGTGTACCTGCCGCAGGAGACGGCGTCGAAGTTCCTGCCCGACCCGGGCACGGGCTGCGCCGGCGGCAAGCTGCCGGGCTTCCAGCTCGCGGTGAAGACGGTGCGGCGGGCTTGAGGTTTTAGCCCCTGGCGCAGAGTTGTTGGACGCGGATGATGTCGTCCTGTCCGGATTGGCTGTCGAAGCGGCCGGACAGGACCATTCCGTTGACGCCGGCGAGGCTCTGCGCCAGGGGTTGGTATTGGCCGTCGAAGGCGGCTGCGGCCTGGGCCAGCTCGTAGGCCGCGGCGATGCGGTGGGCCGCGTCGTCGGCCAGGCGGGTGAAGGCGGTGGGGTCGTAGCCGCCCGTCGTGTCGGGGAGGTGGCCGGCGCGGTTGAAGGTGTCGCAGGCGGCTGCCGCGTCGACGTTCGCGCCGCCGCGCTGGCCGGAGAGGCCCCAGAGGAGGCCGGTGATCAGGATTCCGATGGCGAATCCTGCGGCGGCGGCCAGGACCAGGGGTCTTCGGGATTTTTCGGCCCGGGCCGGGTTGTCGGCGGTGTCAGTCGTGTCGGCGGCTGGGTTTTGCCGGTCGTCGTCCGGTAGGGGCGGGGTGTCGAGAGCAGTCATTCACGTCCTCCCGGCGGCCGGGTGATGTGCTATTTCAGCACCAAAACCGCCGGTGGGCACTGCTCTCGATGGAGTAGTTCGGGTGTTGAAGCTGATTCGTCATCTGGCGTCGCCGGCAAGCGTGCGCTCAGCCCCAGCCGAGTTCGTGGAGGCGGTCGTCGTCGAGGCCGAAGTGGTGGCCCAGTTCGTGCATGACGGTGATGAGGACCTGCTCGACGACCTCGGCCTCCGTGGAGCACATCCACAGGATGGGGCGGCGGTAGATGGAGATGCGGTCGGGCAGGACGCCGCCGTAGTTCGTGGTGCGGCGGGTGAGGGCGACGCCGTGGTAGAGCCCCAGGATCGTGGGGGACTCGTCGTTGAACTCTTCGACCAGGACGACGACGTTGTCCATCGCGTCGGCGAACTTGGGTGGGACCTGGTCCAAAGCCTCGGACACGAGCTCCTCGAAGCGCGCACGGGTCATCTCCACCGGCATGTCAGCGGGACCCGGTGGTGCTGGGTGGGGAGCTGCTCTGGCCGCCGCCGTTGTCGGCGGGTGGGCCGGCGGCGTCGGGCTGGCCGGCGTTGTCCTTGACGCTGCCGGTGACGGCCACGAAGCCGCTGCCGTCGCCGAGGGTGGCGGCGACCTTGCAGTTGACCTTGGTGGAGCCGGCGTCCCAGCTTTCCTGCTCGCGCAGGTCCCAGCCGAGGATGAGTTTCTTGGCGCTGAGGTCGGCCTTGCCGGTGTAGTCGTCGGCGGCCTTGTTGCACTCAGTGTCGAGCCACTTGTTCTGCTTGTCCTGGTCCGGGTAGCCGTCCTTGAACTGCGTGGCCAGGTCGAGCGTCGCGATGATCTCGTACGAGTGGGGGCGACCGCAGTCGATCGGGTCGCCGACGCCCTTGCCCGCCAGCGCCAGGCAGGTGCCAGGCGCCCACACGGCCGACTGGTCCTGCGTCTTCGCCTGGCCGGTGGTGGGCTGCAGGCCGCCGCCGGGGCCGGCCCACTGGAGGCCGCAGCGGAGCTGGCGGTCGCCGTCGGCCCACTGGTCGGCGCTGGGGCGCAGCAGGTTGGTGGTGAGCTTTCCGTACGGGTCGAGCGCGTGCCCGAGGTACGGCGTCACGTCGGCGTTGCACTTCGTCTGCGCGATCTGCTGCCACTGGTCGAGGTTCGGGAACGGCGCCTCGGCGTTGTACTGCGCGCCGATGTCGGCCAGGCCCGTCACCTCGAACAGGTGCGACTGGGTGCAGGGGACCTTGCGCACGTCGGACGCGTCCGGTGCGTTCCAGGTCAGGCAGCTGCCCGGGGGTGACTGGAACGCTTCCTGGGCCGCGGCCGACAGCTTGCCCTCACCGCCACCGGCCCCTCCCGCGAAGGAGTCCGTCCACGAGAACGCGACCGACAGCCCCAGTGCGATCACGGCGCCCAGGAACACCCCGGTCATCACCACGCGGGTGGTCAGGGTCTGCAGGGGCGAGCGGAACCGCTCGGCGTCGGGAGACATCGATACCCATGATGCCCGCGCCGCACGAGCCGTGCGCGTCCCGGGTCGTTAGTGTGGGAAGAGACTTCGCGGTGCGGGGGATTACGGAGCGCAGATGACGCAGGACGACAGCAACGGGGCCCAGCCACCCCAAGAGCCGCCAACGGAGCCGACCCAGCGCGGCTCGATGCGGTTCCAGAACGAGGGCACGACGCCGAAGGAGCCCTCGCTCGCCGAGCAGCGGGCTCGCCGGCAGGCGATCGCCGACCAGGAACGCCAGGAGGCCGAGGCCGCCGAGGCCGCGCGCAAGGCCGACCAGAAGGCCGCGACCAAGCGCAAGATCCTCATCGGCAGCGGCGTGACCGTGGGCCTGGCCGGGCTCGTGGCGACGTTCTACACGGTCGCGAAGCCGACCAACGAGACCGCCGTGTGCACGGACGCCAACGGCGTGATCCAGAACGACCAGTTCTGCGACGAGAGCTACGTCACCAGCCAGCACGGCTACCAGAGCGGCGGTTTCTGGATCATCCCGCTCGTGGGCGGTGGCTTCAACAGCTACCGCTACAACTACGGCGGCACCGGCACCGTCGGGCAGCGGGTGGCCGGCGGCACCTTCACCGCGCCGTCCGGGAACACGAACGTTTCGACGAAGTCGGGCAAATCGGTGCAACGCGGCGGTTTCGGCATCAGTGGCAAGACGGGCACGTCCGGCGGCACGGGCGGCACCGGCAAGAGCGGGGGCTCGTAGGTGTACCGGGACAGGTCCGAGCCGCGGCGCGACTGGCAGCGGATCGTCGAGGAGCAGGGCCTCGTCTACGGCACCCCGGCACGAGACGGCGCCGGCAAGGCGCGCCCGTACTGGGACGAGTCCGTGCATTACGTCTTCGACATGGACGAGGTCCTGTCGCTCGAAGCCGACGTCGAGCTGCTGCACTCCATGTGCCTGGAGGCCGTGGACAACGTCGTCACCACCGAGGGCTATCGGCGGTTCGGCATCCCGGAGTGGGTCTGGCCGCACATCGCCGAGTCGTGGAAGCGGCAGGACCCGCACGTCTACGGTCGCTTCGACCTGCGCTACGACGGCAAGTCGCCGGCCAAGCTGCTGGAGTACAACGCGGACACGCCCACCACGCTGCTCGAGGCGTCGGTGCTGCAGTGGCACTGGAAGACGACCGTCTTCGAGAACGACGACCAGTGGAACTCCATCCACGAGAAGCTCGTCGAGCGCTGGCGCGAGATCGGCGACAAGCTGCCGTCGAACGAGCTGCATTTCACGTGGTCCTCGGCCGATCCCTCCGGTGAAGACCACGTGACCACCGCATACCTGCAGGAGACGGCCGCGGAGGCCGGGCTCGACACCGTGGGGCTCTCGATCGAGGAGATCGGCTGGGACCCGGTGCTCAAGCGATTCGTGGACCTCGAAGAGGCCCAGATGTCCACGGTCGTGAAGCTCTACCCGTGGGAGTGGGTGGTCGACGAGGAGTTCGGCCGCTTCGCCGTGGAGACGATGCCGCGCACGCTGTGGGTCGAGCCGCTGTGGAAGATGCTGCTCTCGAACAAGGCGCTGCTGGCCGTGCTGTGGGAGAACTACCCCGGGCACCCGAACCTGCTGCCCGCGTTCACCGACGACCCGGGCCTGCTCACGGAGTACGTGCGCAAGCCGAAGCTGGGCCGTGAGGGCGCCAACGTGCAGATCGTGGCCACCGGCTACGAGACGCAGACCGACGGCGTCTACGGCGCCGAGGGCTACGTCTACCAGGCGTTCGACCCGCTGCCCGAGTTCGACGGCTTCCGGCCGGCGCTCGGCGCGTGGATCGTCGGGGACTCGTCCGCGGGGCTGGGGATCCGCGAGACGAGCGGGCTGGTCACCGACGACGGTGCCGCGTTCGTCCCGCACCGCATCCCCGAGTCGTGATACAACCTCCCCGCCTGATCTGCACGGTTAGCTCTGATCGTTCTGGGAGACCCCTGTGACCACGACCCTTGCGCTGTCCGACACGTTCGGCTCCGACCTCCTGCGCGGGATGGGCGCGATCCTGTTGTACGGCGTCGTCGGCCTGCTGCTGATGTTCGCCGGCTTCTGGGCGATCGACTGGACGACCCCGGGCAAGCTCTCGCAGCTCGTGCACCGCGGGCTGCCCAACGCGGTGATCGTGACCGCGTCCGGGCTGCTGTCGATGGCGTTCATCGTGGTCGTCGCGATCTTCAACTCGGCGAACGACCTCACCGAGGGCCTGATCACGTCGCTGGTCTACGGCCTGCTCGGCATCATCGTGCAGGTGATCGCCGTGCGGCTGCTCGAGTGGGCCACCCGCATCGACGTCGGCTCCACGATCGAGAGCGAGAAGTTCGCGCCGGCGAGCATCGTCGTCGCCGCCGCGCACCTCGCGCTGGGCCTCGTGGTGGCGGTCGGTATTTCCTGAGTACTGCTTTGCGGTCCGGTTCCCACTAGCGTGGAACCGTGCGACTGCTCAGGACGCCGGAAGACCGGTTCGCGGACCTGCCCGAGTTCCCCTACGAGCCGCAGTACGCGGAGCTCGCCGATCCCGACGGTGGCCTGATCAGAGTCGGGTACGTCGAGGCCGGCCCGGCCGACGGACCGCCCGTGCTGCTCCTGCACGGCGAGCCCAGCTGGTCGTATCTGTACCGCAAGATGCTGCCGGTTCTCGCCTCCGCTGGCCTGCGTGCGATCGCGCCGGACCTCGTCGGATTCGGCCGCTCGGACAAACCGGGCGACATCGTGGACCACACGTATGCGCGGCACGTGTCGTGGATGCGGGGGTTCGCCTTCGACGCGTTGGACTTGCGTCACGTGACCCTGGTCGGCCAGGACTGGGGCGGGCTGATCGGGCTGCGGCTGGTGGCGGAGAACGCCTCGCGGTTCGCCGGGGTTGTCGCGGCGAACACCGGGCTGCCGACGGGTGATCAGGACATGCCTGAGGTGTGGCACCAGTTCCGGTCGGCGGTGGAGAACGCGCAGGTGCTGGACATCGCGCGGTTCATCCAGTCGGGGTGCCGGTCTGTGTTGTCCGATTCGGTCCGCGCGGCGTACGACGCGCCGTTCCCGAACGAGATGTACAAGGCTGGGCCGCGGGCTATGCCGGGCTTGGTGCCGTATCGGCCGGACAACCCTGCTTCGGACGCGAACCGGGCGGCTTGGAAGACGTTGACGGCGCTGGATTTGCCGTTCCTGGTCGCGTTCTCCGACGGCGACCCCATCACGGGGGCGATGGGGCCGATCCTGCAGCGGACGATGCCGGGGGCTGCTGGTCGAACGCATCCGGTGATCGCGGGGGCGGGGCATTTTCTGCAGGAAGACGCGGGTGAGGAGTTGGCGGAGCAGGTGGCGCGGTTCGTGCGCGGCTGAGCAGAGGATCTGAGCAGCCCCCGTTTTCCACGCTACCGGCGAGGGACGACCGTTTCGGGTGTGAGCACCGGGAAAGCGGGCAGGTTGTCCACAGCCTGCCCGCTTGTCCACAGCCCGTGTGTCAGGAGAGTGCGGCGTGGGCGGCCGCCAGGGCGTCCACCAGGATGGCCAACCCTTCCTGAGCCTCGGCTTCCGTCAGGGTCATCGGCGGGCCCAGGCGGAGGACGTTGTTGTGCAGCCCGCCCTTGCCGATGAGGAGGCCGCGGGCGCGGGTTTCCTCCAGCATCTGCTTGGCGGCCGCCGGGTGCGGCGTCGTGGTGCCGGGCTCGACGAGTTCGATGCCGACCATCAGGCCCTTGCCGCGGACCTCGCCGATCAGGGGATTCTCAACGGCGCGCAGGCCGGACAAGAGCTGCGAACCCCGGGCCGCGCAGTTGGCCTGCAGGTCGTGGTCCTTGATGTAGTCCAGCACCGCGGTCGCGCCGGCCATGGCGACGGGGTTGCCGCCGAAGGTCGAGATGGACTGGGCGTTGATGGCGTCCACCACGTCGCCGCGGCCGACGACGCCGCCGATGGCCAGGCCGTTGCCCAGGCCCTTCGCGAAGGTCATGAGGTCGGGCACGACGTCGTGGGACTGGATGCCCCAGAAGTGCGAGCCCGTGCGACCCCAGCCGGTCTGGACCTCGTCCGAGACGAACAGGATCCCGTACGAATCCAGCACCTCCTTCATGGCCTTGAACAGCCCGTCCGGCGGGAGCGAGAAGCCGCCGACGCCCTGGATCGGCTCGGCGACCAGGCAGGCGACGTCGCCGGAGGTGGCGGTTTCGAGGATGTCGACGAGGTCGGCCACGCAGGCGTCGATGTAGGCCGCGTCGGACAGATCGCGGAACGGGCTGCGGTAGCGGTAGCCGCCGTGCACGTAGTTGACCTTCACCGGCGAAAGCGACGAAGCGGACCAGCCGCGGTTGCCCGTGATGGCGATCGTGCCGAAGGAACGGCCGTGGTACGAGTTGCGCATCGCCAGGACCTGGTTGCTGCCGCGGTACTGCGTGGCGAGCATCAGCGCGGTGTCGTTGGCTTCGCTGCCGGAGTTGGTGAAGAAGACCTTCGCGTCCGGGATGCCGGACAGCGCGGCGATCCGCTCGGCGAGCTCCACCTGCGAACGGATCAGGTACAGCGTGGAGGTGTGCAGCACGCCGGTGTCGAGCTGCTTGCGCACGGCGTCGCTGATCTCGGCGACGTCGTAGCCCATCGAGTTGGTGAGCACGCCGGCGAAGAAGTCGAGGTAGGTGCGGCCGGTGGAGTCGGTGACGCGCCGGTCCTGCGCGTGGACGATCTCGATCGGCTCGTCGTAGAACAGCGCCATCCAGGACGGCAACACCGCTCGGTGCCGGGCGAGCAGCTCGTCGGTCATGTCGTTCTCCATCCGTCTCGGCCTCCTCGGAGTATGGGCAGCGCCGGAAACGGGCGACAACGATCAGACTGCTCCGTCCTCGGACGAGGGCCGCACAGTTTGTCCGTGGACGACCAAGGGGCCGCGCAATCCCCAAACCGCTTCGAGGGACCTGCTGGCCTGCGACTACCCTTTCTTCCGTGATTGACCCCAGGACTCTGCGCGAAGACCCGGAAGCCGTGCGCGCGTCGCAGCGTGCCCGTGGTGAGGACGAAGGAGTGGTCGACAAGCTGCTCGGCTTCGACTCCCGCCGCCGCTCCGCGATCGCCAACGCCGACAAGCTGCGGGCCGAGCAGAAGTCCGTGAGCAAGCTCGTCCCGAAGGCCGCTCCCGACGAGAAGGCTTCGTTGCTCACACGCGCCAAGGACCTGTCCGCCCAGGTCAAGGCCGCCGAGGTCGAGCAGACGGAGGCGTCGGAGGAGTTCGACCAGCTCTTCCGAACCGTGCCGAACCTGGTGCACCCCGACGCGCCGGTCGGCGGCGAAGACGACTTCACCGTGCTCAAGACCGTCGGCGAGCCCACGAAGTTCGACTTCGAGCCGCGTGACCACCTGGACCTCATGGAGGGCCTCGGCGCCGTCGACATGGAGCGCGGCGCGAAGGTGTCGGGCTCGCGGTTCTACTTCCTCAGCGGCGTCGGCGCGCAGCTGCAGCTCGGGCTGCTCAACATGGCCATCGCGCAGGCGCTGGAAAACGGCTTCACGCCGATGATCACGCCGTCGCTCGTGCGCCCGGAGATCATGGCCGGTACCGGTTTCCTCGGCGCCCACGCGTCGGAGGTCTACCGCCTGCGCGACGACGACCTGTACCTCGTCGGCACCTCCGAGGTCCCGCTGGCGGGCTTCCACGCCGACGAGATCCTCGAACTCGGCGACGGCGCGCGCCGCTACGCCGGCTGGTCGTCGTGCTACCGCCGCGAGGCCGGCTCGTACGGCAAGGACACCCGCGGCATCATCCGCGTGCACCAGTTCGACAAGGTCGAGATGTTCGTCTACACGACGCCCGCCGAGGCCGAGGCCGAACACCAGCGCCTGCTCGGCTGGGAAGAGCAGATGCTCGCCAAGATCGAGGTGCCCTACCGCGTCATCGACACGGCCACCGGCGACCTCGGCACGTCCGCCCACCGCAAGTTCGACTGCGAGGCCTGGGTGCCCACGCAGGAGACCTACCGCGAGCTGACGTCCACGTCCAACTGCACCACCTTCCAGGCCCGCCGCCTGTCCGTGCGCTACCGCGGCCCCAACGGCAAGCCCCAGATCGCCGCCACCCTCAACGGCACGCTGGCCACCACGCGCTGGATCGTCGCGATCATGGAGAACCACCAGCAGTCCGACGGCTCGGTGCGCGTCCCGGAGGCCCTGCGCCCCTTCGTCGGCGGGCGTGAGGTGCTGGAGCCGAAGAAGAAGCGCTGATCGGCGGTTTTACGCGGCCGGGGCCCTGCGGGGTCCCGGCCGTCGTCGTTTCCGTGGATAGCCGGTGCCACCCCGGTGTGCCCGCTAGGGTTCGGGCGCGAGGAGGAGACGTCGATGGGGTTCAGGGGAGTGCTGGCGGCCGTGGCCGTGGCCGGTGTGGCCGTGGTGGTGGCCGGGTGCACGGTGCGGGTCGGGGGCGCCGCGGCGCCGGTGCCCGGGCAGGGGCCCGTGCAGCAGGTCGTGGACGCGTGTTCGCTGGTCGGCCGGCAGCAGGCCGATGCCCTCGGCTATCGCGCGCCCGGCAAGGGGCAGGCGGCGAGCGAGAAGCTGCGCACGCCGGCGATGTGCCTGTGGAACAGCAAGGACGACAGTGCGGCGCTGACCATCCTCACCGTCGGCTGGTCGGTGGACCAGTCGCTGGACGACTACTTGCAGGGCGCCGTCGTCAAGGCCCCGCCCTTCTCCGATGGCGGGTTCCAGTGGACGCGCTACGGATCGTTCATCCCCGGCAGTTGCGACCTCTACACCACGCTCGGCCCGAAGTCCTACGCGTTCGTGAGCGTGTCCAACCCGGACGAGACCAAGGCGTGCGACGCGGCGAAGCAGGCGGTGCCGCAGGTCGCCGCGCACCTGCCGGGTGGGCAGCCCGCGCCGCAGATCACGCCGACTGCGCCGAGCAGTGCGGCGCCGCCGAGTGGGCCGCTCGTGGGCCTGGACCCGTGCACGCTGCTGAAGCCCGACCAAGCCGCGTCGCTGCACGTGGCGCCGCAGGGTGAGAAGCAGAACTCCAGCGTCGTGCCCAACGCGGTGTTCTGCCTGTGGGACGACACCGACGGCGACCGCGGCCAGAAGGCCTTCGAGGTCTGGCTCGGCCCCGACCTGCCGATGACGCAGTGGCCCGGCATGGACGTGCCGCCGGTCTCGACCATCGACGCCGACGGTCACCACTGGTCGATCTTCGCCAACTTCAACGACTCCGGCGGCGTCAACTGCGGCGCCGGCCTGGCCGTCACGCCGACGTCGTCGATCCAGATCGTGTCCGGTTACCTCGACGACCCCTCGAAGGCGTGCGACGCCGTCAAGGCGGGAGTTCCCCTGGTTTCGGGGAACCTCCCGGCCTGAAGGTCCTGAGTGGACTGTCGCGTCAGGACACGCCGGCGGGGCGTCGCGGCCCGGCCGGGGCGGTGCGCGCCACCGGGATGTTGCGTGACGCGGGGCGGGCCGGCCGCTGGGGCGACGGGGCGCGGCGCGTCGGCTCCGAGGCGTTGGTGTCGGCGGGCGCCACCTCGATGTTCACCGCCACTTCGTCGCCGCCGATCTCGCGGGTGATCCACGCGCCGGACTCGACCATCACGCCCAGGGTCTTCACGTCGAGCGAGTTGATGCGCGAGCGGTACCAAGCGTCGTCGGCCAGCGTGCCCATGCGGCCTTCGAGCCGGGACTTCACGGCGAGGAGCCGCTTGTACAGCGTGTCGGCCAGCGCCTGGCGGTCTTCCTTGCTGGTGAGGCCGGCGCGGATGCGGTCCTCGATGCCGCGCGGCAGGCCGTTCTCGTCGGGAATCAGCATCGTGGTCCAGGCGCGCGACTTCTCGCGGTACTGCAGCTGCTGCATCAGGCCCTCGTGCGGCGCGAAGTCGGCGGCGCGGAACGCTCGCCCGGCCCAGCGGGACGCGAGGTTCGCGGCGAGCGACTGCACGCTCTTCACTCCGGTGTTGAGGCCGCGGCCCGGCCAGAAGTGCAGTGAGTTGGCGGCGTCGCCGAGCAGGAACGCGTACGTGGACGGCGCGAGCTGCGCAGTGAACTTCGGGTTCTGCTGCATGCCCAGCTTGAACGACGTGATGCCCACGATGTCGGCCATCGTCGCACCGAAGAACTTGACGCCGTCGGCGATGCGCGGCCACAGGAACGACAGCTTGTCCACCGAGGGCTTGAACACCGAGCGGTGGCGGTCGCACACGAACTTGTCGCCGTCCGGGCGCATGGTGCAGCCGAACTTGCCGATGCACGGAACCGGGCCGTTTTCGCCGTAGGCCAAGACTTCCGAGGCCTCCTCGGCGGTGAGGCGCATGTTGATGAAGCCGCCGCCGAGGGAGTTGAACAGGAAGCGGTTCTGGCACACCGTGAGCGGCACGGTGTGCTCGTCGGGCACCTTGCCCTTGATGCGGATGCCGAGCACGGTCTCGTCGAGCGGCGTGCCGCCCACGGAGTAGAGGTCGCGGCTCGACGGGCCGAACGCCTCCTTGAGGTCCTCCCGCGTCTTCGAGCGGGCGCCGTCGCAGATGGCGAGCACGTCGAGGCCGTCCCAGGACTTCGGCTGCGTGTACGGCTCGGGGATGAGCTCGATGCCGTAGAAGTCCTGCGCCATCTCCAGCAGGCAGTCTTCGATCCAGCGGACCTTGATGTTGCGCGGGCGGCCGCGGTGCGTGGGGGAGTCGGGGCCGAGCGGCCACATCTCCGAGTAGTTGCCGGCGGTGAACAGGCGGCGCCGCACGAGCATCGGCAGCTGGCCCCAGACGTTGCTCTGCAGCGTGACGACCTGCTCGCGGCGGTTGTTGCCCTCCGCCGTGCCCTGCCAGGCGATCCTGCCGTCGCGGCGCATCCAGCGGCGGTCGAACACGCGGATCTTGACCTTGTCGCCCAGCATCGAGCGCAGCGTGCACGCCAAGATCAGCCCGACCGGGCCACCGCCGGCCACGTCGACCCGCAGCGGCCGGGGCGCACCAGGGCGAGCAACCGCCTGAACCACCCGGCCCAGGTTCGCCGGGTCCTGGCCGAGGTTCGGCTTCAGGAACGTCGTGGCCGGCTCACCGAAGTGCGAGGCGTTGTGGTTCATGGCTTCCGGGACCTCCAGCGTGATCTTCCGCGTGCGGCCAACACACGGAGCGAGGAGGCCGGACGGTTCACGGAAATTTCAAAAACTTTCCGCGGACGCGTTTGCGCTGGTTACGCCGCTACCTGGTCGGCGATGTGCTTCGCGATCTCCAGCGCGCTCGTCGCCGCGGGGCTCGGGGCGTTGAGCACGTGGACCTGGTCGCGGGCGGTCTCGATGAGGAAGTCGTCCACGAGCGAGCCGTCCGCGCGCAGCGCCTGGGCCCGCACGCCGGAGCCGTGACGGACGATGTCGTCCTCCGTCACGGCGGGCACGAGCCGGGCGAGGCTCGCGGCGAATCGCTTCTTCGAGAACGAGCGCAGCACCTCTTCCAGGCCCGTCGGGAACGCGTACTTGCGCGCCAGCCGCCACGCGCCGGGGAAGCGGGCGACGTCGGCGAGGTCCTTCACGGACACGTCGGCCCAGCGGTAGCCCTCGCGGCGCAGCGCGAGCACGGCGTTGGGGCCGGCGTGCACGCTGCCGTCGAGCATGCGGGTGAGGTGCACGCCGAGGAACGGCAGCGTCGGGTTGGGCACGGGGTAGATCAGGCCGCGCACGAGGTGGCGGCGCTCGGGCTTGAGCTCGTAGTACTCGCCCCGGAAGGGCACGATGCGCGCGCTCGGCGTGACGCCGGCCAGCTCGGCCACGCGGTCGGACTGCAGGCCGGCGCAGTTCACGAGCGCGTCGGCGTGGATGACCTCCGTGCCGGTGGCGACCTCCACGCCACCGTGGGCGCCGGGGCGGATGCCGACGACCTCGGTGTCGAGCCGCAGGTCCGCGTCGGCCTCGTCGAGCAGGCGCACGAGCGAAGCGCAGACGGCCGGGAAGTCGATGATGCCCGTCGACTCCACGCGCAGCGCCCCGACGCACGCCACCTCGGGCTCGTACTCGCGCGCCTCGGCGGCGGTGACCTTCTTGGCCGGCACGCCGTTGGCCTCGGCGCGCTCGGCGAGGGTGTTCAGGGCCGGCAGTTCCGACTCGCTCGTGGCCACCACGAGCTTCCCGCACACCTCCACGGGCACGCCGTACTGCCGCGCGAAGTCCACAATGGACCGATTGCCGGCCACGGACATCCGCGCCTTGAACGAGCCCGGTTTGTAGTAGAGGCCGGCGTGGACCACGTTGGAGTTGTGGCCCGTCTGGTGGGCCGCCCAGCGGCCCTCCTTCTCGAGCACCGTGACGTCCTGCCCCCGCCGCGACAGCTCCCACGCCACGGCCAGGCCGACGATTCCGCCACCGATCACCACCACGTTACGCACGGACAGAAAGGCTACGCGACCTCGGCGTCGGTTGCGTAGCCCAAGTGGTCTGAAATGCGGTTCTTCACGCATCAGGTGACCCATTGGCGAACTCCGGTCCGAAGTGGACTTCCGCCCACCCCGGACCGGGGTCGCGGTCACTCAGCCGGGTCTTCCAGTACCTTCGGCACCCCGCGCAGCGCGACCCACGCCACGCCCGCTACCAGCACCATCAGGCCCGCGGCGCCGAGCATCGTCACCTGCAGGCCGCCGATGAACGCGTGCTGCGCGGTGTGCAGCAGTTGCGCCCCGGGACCGGCCGGGAGCTGCGCAGACACCTCCGCGGCGCCGGCCAGCGTCTCCCGAGCCGGCTCCGGGACATCCGCGGGCAGGCCCTGGCGGTAGAGCGAGCCGAGCACGCTGCCGAGCACCGCGATGCCCAGCGCGCCGCCGAGCTCCGTGGCCGTCTCGGAGATGGCCGACGCGGCGCCCGCGCGGTGCTTCGGGACGACGCCGAGCACGGTGTCCGTCGCGACGGTGAGGATCAGCGCGAGACCGATGCCGAAGACCACCATCGTCACCACGAGGTACCCATACGCGGTGCCGACGTCCGTTCGGCTGTAGAGCGCGAACCCGATCGCCGAGGACAGGCAGCCGAGCGTGACCGTGCCGGCGCGGCCGAGCGACTTGATCAGCACGGCGCCGAGGGTGCCGCCGATCAGCGCGCCGCCCATGCCCGGCAGGCCCGCCAGCCCCGACTTCAGCGGCGACCACCCGTTGACGAGCTGGAAGTACTGCGTGGAGATCACGCTCACGGCCAGCTGCGCGAACATCGCGAGCACGGTGGTCACGACCGTCGCCGAGAAGGCGCGGTTGCGGAAGAGCCGCAAGTCCATCAGCGGCTCGGCCAGGCGCGGCTGGCGCAGCACGAACGCGAGCAGGCTGCCGACGCCGAGGATCGCCGCCGCGTAGACGTCCCAGTGGTTCAGACCCTCGTACGCGATCTCCTTGATGGTGTAGACCACGCCGAGGATGCCCACGAGCGACAGCGCGACACTGACTCCGTCCAGCCGCCCGGGCACGGGATTGCGCGACTCCGGCAGCACGAAGATGCCGACGGCGATCAGCACGACGACTACGGGCACGTTGATCAGGAACACCGAACCCCACCAGAAGTGGGACAGCAGCGCGCCGCCGATGAGCGGACCGAGGCCGAACCCGAGGATCGTCAGCCCGCTCGACACGCCGATCGCCGCCGTGCGCTCCTTGCCGGTGAAGGTGTTGCGCAGGATCGACAGCGTCGACGGCATCAGCGTCGCCGCGCTCGCCCCGAGCAGGATCCGCAGCACGATCAGCAGCTCGGCACTCGGCGCATATGCCGTGGCCACCGACACGAGCCCGAACACCGCCGCTCCGACGAGCAACAGCTTCTTGCGCCCGATCCGGTCGCCGATGTTGCCCGCCGTGATGAGCAGCCCGGCCAACGCGAACCCGTACCCGTCGGCGATCCAGAGCGCCTGCGTGGTGGTCGGCCGCAGCGACTCGGACAACGCCGGGATCGCCAGGTGGAGCACCGTCATGTCGACGGCCGTAAGGATCTGCACGAGCACGCAGACGCCGATGATGGCGGCTTTGCGCGCAGGCGTCAGCGTTCTGCCCGGACTGGTGGACGCTGCGGTGATGGTCATGGTGGGCCTCCGTGGTTCGCTCCGGGCCCTCACGCTGCCGGGCCCCGCTGACGGCCCACGCACGAACGACGCACGATGGCTGACAGTGCAGGTCAGCGGGGAGTTACGGAGCGATCCCCGCCGCTGTCAACGCCTTCTGCACCGTCAACTCCCGTCCGCTGGCGTAATACCGCTCGTAACCCGGGCCCAGCTGAGCGCGGGCGCGGTCGGCCACCTCGGCGACGTCCGGTTGGCCCGCGACGTCCGTGCCGCGCGCGGCGACGGCGGCGCCGAGCAGCATGGCGGCCTCCTCCGCGTGGCCCTCCAGCAGAGCGGCGCCCGCGACGCACTCCAGGGCCGAGGCCAGCACGGTGCTGTCCTGCCACTGGTGCGCCGCCTCCACGGCCTCGCGCATGAGCGCGCGGGCTTCCGAAGCGTGGCCCGACGCGACGGCAACCCAGCCCAACGCGATCGTCGCCGCTCCGCGGACCGCGGCGACCGAGAAGGAGCCGCTGGTGCACTCCGCCAACGCGCGCTCCGCCAGTGAACGAGCCCCCGCCAAGTCGCCGTCCCGGCGCGCCAGAGCCGCCAAGCCGACGTAACCCGAAGCGCGCGTCTCCGGCATTCCGGCGCGGCGGGCCAGCGCGATCACCTTCGAATAGTCCTCGCGTGCGCCCGCGACGTCGCCGCGGCGGGTGCGGCTGTCGGCGCGGCGGCAGAGCAGGTCGGCGTAGTCGTCGGCCGCGCCGAGTTGCTGCATGAGGTCCATGGACTCGGTCATGGCGGCCATGGCCTCGTCCCAGCGGCCGCGCCAGGTGAGCAGCTGCGACAGGTGGTCGAGCGACATCGACAGCCCCCAGCGTTCGCCGAGGGCGCGGTAGCGGGACTCGCCCTCGCGCAGCTTCGTCTCGGCCTCGTCGAGGTCGCCGGTGAGCATCGCGCGCAGGCCTGTGCCCATGGGGACGAGCGCGCTGCTCCACGGGTCACCGCCGGCCATGATGTTGCTGCGGGTGAAGAGCGTCTCCTCGTCGGCGGGCGGGCCGATCACCACGCCCAGCAGGAGGCTCAGTGTCGGATGCCTTGGTGCCCAGGACATGTCTCGCGCGTAATGCTCCACTGTGGACCGGTAAGGCAGCGTCGCGTCGTGGCCCGGGGCGCCGGACATCGCATTGAGCACGCACATCAGGAACTGCTCCTCGTACCCCTCGGGAGCGACCGGACCACAGCGTTTCACGACTTCCAGCGACAGCATCGCGCCCTCGTAACGCCGGCCGCGCATCCACCAGTACGTGGCCAGCGCGGCCGTCAGCCGCAGCGCGCTGCGCTGGTCCGCGTCCGTCGACCAGCGCAGCGCGGCGACGAGGTTGTCGTACTCCGCGTCGAGCCGGTCGAGCCAGCGCAGCTGGTCGGCGGTGCGCAGCAACGGGTCGGCTTCTTCGGCCAGCTGCAGGAAGGCCGAAGCGTGCGCCGCCTCGAACCGCGCCGTTTCGCCCGCGCCCGAAAGCTTCTCCGCGCAGAACGCACGGATCGTCTCCAGCATGCGGTAGCGATCGCCCGTGGTCTCGACCAGTGATTTGTCCGCCAGACCCGGCAACAGGTCGACGGTGTCCGGCACCTCGCACACCAGCTCGGCAAGACCCAGCGTCGCCCCACCGGAAAACACGGTGAGCCGCCGCGCGAGCCGGCGTTCGTCGTCGTCCAGCAGCTCCCAGCTCCATTCGACGACGCCGCGCAGCGAACGATGCCGCGTCTCCGCCGTACGGCTGCCACGCGCGAGCAGGTGGAAGCGGTTGTCCAGCCGGGCGGCGATCTCGCCGACGGGCAGCGTCCGCACGCGCGCCGCCGCCAGCTCCAGCGCGAGCGGCAGGCCGTCGAGCGCGGCGCAGATGTGCTGGACGTCGCCGATCGTGTCCTCGTCCACGCGGAACGCCGGGTCGCTCGCGGCCGCTCGGTCGGCGAACAGCCGCACGGCCGGGAACCCCAGCGCCTCGGCCGCGGGAGTGCCCGGCGGCGGCACTGCGAGCCGCGGCACCGGCGCCAGCTGCTCACCGGTGATGCCGAGCGGCTCCCGGCTCGTCGCGAGCACACGCAGGCCGGGACACGCGGGCAGCAGGCGCGCGAGCAGCCGCGCGGCCGCGTCGACCACGTGCTCGCAGTTGTCCAGCACCAGCAACGTCGATTGGTCGCGCAACGCCGACACCAGCCGTTCCACCGGGTCCTGCACGCCCGAACCCCGCAACGGCGACGCGCCTTCGCGTAGGCCCAGCGCGCTCAGCACGGCCTGCCCGACATCATCGGCGACGTGCGGCGCCAGCTCCACGAACGCCGCCGACCCGGCATGAGCCGTCGCGACTTCCACTGCCAGCCGTGTCTTCCCGGTGCCGCCGGGACCCAGCAACGTCACCAGCCGCGCGTGCCGCAGCAGCTCACCGACTTGCCGCAGCTCGCCGTCGCGGCCGACAAAGCTGGTCAGCTGTGCGGGCAACGGCGACGACGCGGCCGCCGGCTCGCTGCGCAACGCGGCCAGATGCGCCTCGGCCAGCTCGGGCCCGGGGTCGGCGCCGAGCTCGTCGGCCAGCGTGCGGCGCGCGTCCTCGAACGCCGCCAGCGCCTCGGCCGAGCGGCCCGCCGCGTGCAGCGCGCGCACGAGCTGGGTGCGCGACCGTTCGCGCAGGGGCGCGGCGACGACCGCCGCCCGCAGCTCGTCGAGCACCTCCGCCGCGCGGCCCAGCGTGATCTCGGCGTCGATGCGGTCGCTCGCCGCGTCCGAGCGCAGCTCCTCGAGACGGGTTGCCTGCGTCGCCGCGAAGGGCGCTTCGGTCACGTCGGCGAACGCCGGTCCGCGCCACAACGCCAAAGCTTCACCGAGCAGGTCGCTGGCACGCGTGGCGTCGGCGGCCGCGAGCTCGCGCCGCCCGTCGCCCGCCAGCCGCTCGAACCGGTGCACGTCGACCTCGTCGGGCTCCACGACGAGCCGGTAGCCCGCGCCCGTGAACTCCACTGGCGCCACAGTTTTCAACGCACTGCGCAGCCGCGACACCTGTGACTGCAGCGCGTTGGCCGCGCCGTCCGGCGGCTCCTCGCCGTAGAGGCCGTCGATCAGCCGCTCCGCCGGTACGAACCGGCCCGACTCCAGCGCGAGCTGCGCCAGCAGCGCCCGCACCCGGGGACCCCCGACGACGACCGGCTCCCCCGCCGCGTCCCACGCCGTGACCGCCCCCAGAACCCCGATCCGCATGCGGCAAGACTAAGCGCTCCGCCCGCCCGTTACCGGCACGTTTCGTCCCCACGCCCGGCTCGGCGGAGTGCGTGTATATACACTTCGGGACGAGCTTGCGCAACGACTTTGGTGCGAGAAACAAACTGGAGCGGGGATGTCTGGACAACCGGCCGACCAACAGGTGCTGCTCGGGAGGCCGACAGTCGGCGAGGAGGAGCTGGCGGCGGTCGCCGAGGTGTTCCGCTCGGGCTGGCTCGCCGGCGCCGGTCCCGCGTGCCGCCGCTTCGAGGAGCGGTTCGCGCAGACCACGGGCACCGCGCACGCCCTGACCACCAGCAGCTGCGGCGCCGCGTTGTTCCTCGGCCTGAAGGTGCTCGGCGTGCGGCCGGGCGACGAGGTCATCGTCGGCGACTACACGTTCCCCGCCACCGGCCACGCCGTGCTGCAGGCCGGCGCGAAGCCCGTGTTCGCCGACATCCGGCCGGACATCTTCAGCGCCGACCCGGCCGCGATCGAAGCCCTGATCACGCCGCGCACGGTCGGCATCCTCGCCGTGGACGTCGCCGGTCTGCCGGGCGACTTCGACGAGTACCGCGCCATCGCCGACAAGCACGGCCTGTGGCTGTTCGAGGACGCCGCCTGCTCGGCCGGCGCCACGTACAAGACGCGCCCGGCCGGCAGCCTCGCCGACCTCGCCGCGTTCTCCTTCCACGGCCGCAAGGGCATCACCGCGGGCGAGGGCGGCGCGCTCGTCTCGAACCGCGAAGACCTCATCGCCCACGCGCGCAAGATGCACACCTACGGCATCGAGCCGGCCATCAGCCGCGAGGGCTCGGGCACGCTGCCGATCCCGGAGTTCCACGAGCTCGGCTGGAACTTCCGCCTGTCGGACATCCAGGCCGCGATCATGGGCGTGCAGCTCGACCGGCTGCCCGACCTGCTCGCCGCCCGCCGCTCCGTGGCCAAGCGCTACCACGAGGTGTTCGCCGACGTCGAACAGCTCACCGCGCCCGTCGAGCTGCCCGACCGCGAGCACCCTTGGCAGGCCTACCTGCTCACCGTCGCGCCTGAGGTCAGCCGCGACGCGCTGGCGTTGCGTATCCGCGAACAGGGCGTTCAGTGCAATTTCGGGACGTACGCTTCGCACCTGCAGCCGGTGTACGGCGAGCAGCAGCCGCTGCCCGTCTCCGCCGACGCGTTCCGCCGGCAGCTGGCGATCCCGATGCATGCGGAGCTGACTGAAGCCGAGGTGGACCGTGTGGTGACGACCGTGCGTGATGCCGTTCGCGCGCTCGGCTGATGACCCGAAACCGACTGAAGATCGCCGACCGAGGAGAAGCAGCCACCATGTCCGAGAAGAAGGTGTTCTTCACCGGCGGCGGTGGGTTCATCGCCGCGCACGTCATCCCGCTGCTGCTGGACGGCGGGTACACCGTCCGCATCTTCGACAACATGACCCGCGGCGACCGCGCTCGCGTGAACGAATTCGTGGCCACCGGCAAGGTCGAGCTGGTCGAGCAGGACGTGCGCTACGGCGGCGCGGTGCGCGAGGCCATCCGCGGCTGCTCGCACGTGATCCACTTCGCCACGGTCTCGATCAACAAGTCGATCGCCGACCCGCACGAGTCGATCGACATCAACATGACCGGCAACCACAACGTGTTCGCCGCGGCCGCCGACGAGGGTGTCGAGCGCCTGGTGTTCGCGTCTACCGCTTCGGTCTACGGCGAGCCCAAGCGCCTGCCGATGCACGAGGACGACGAGCTGCGCCCGCTCACGCCGTACTGCATCTCCAAGCGCGCCGGCGAGGACCTGCTGGGCTTCTACGAGCGCACCAAGGGCCTGTCGTGGAACGCGCTGCGCTTCTTCAACGTGTACGGCCCGGGCCAGAAGATCGAGGCCTACTACACGTCGGTGATCAACCACTTCATCCAGCGCCTGCGCGCCGGCCAGCCGCCGATCATCGACGGCCGCGGCGACCAGTCGATGGACTTCGTGCACGTGTCGGACCTGGCCCGTTCGGTCGTCGCCGCGCTGGAGTCGGAGCAGTCGAACCTGCCGATCAACATCGGCACCGGCGTCGACACCTCGATCGCCACGCTGGCGAAGATCCTCATCGAGGCCGTGGGCGTCGACGTGCAGCCGCAGTTCAACGAGCGTGACGTGCTCGTGTCGCGCCGGGCCGCGGACATCACGCGGGCCCGCGAGATGCTGGGCTGGGAGCCGACGATCTCGGTTGAAGAGGGCATGCGAGCCCTCGTCAGGGATTCCGAGTGAATGCCACCGCGGGCCCAGCCCAAGGACGTGCGATGCGCATCGCGGTGGTGAACAACTTCTTCCCGCCCCGTGTGGGCGGCAGCGCCCACATGTCGGCGTCGCTCGCGGGTGAGTACGCGGCGTCCGGCCACGAGGTCCTCGCGATCACGGCGGCCTACGGCGACGCGCCGGCCGACGAACAGCGCGACGGCTACCGCGTCGTGCGGCTGCCCGCGGCGAAGATGCCGCAGCTCGGCCTGTCGATCGACTTCGACATGAGCTTCGCGTCGCTCAAGCCGGGCAACTGGCGGCGGGTGTGGAAGCTGCTGGACGAGTTCAAGCCCGACGCGGTGCACCTGCACGGCCAGTTCTTCGACCTGTCGTGGCTGGCCGGGTTCTACGCGAGGCGCCACAAGCTGCCCGTGCTGCTGACCATCCACACGCTCCTGATCAGCGAGAACAAGCTGTACTCGCGCGTGTTCCGGATACTCGACGCGGTGCTGGTCAAGCCCGTGCTCTCCTACATCCGGCCGCGCTACGTCATCCTCGACAAGCTCGGCGTGGACTACTGCGTCGAGCGCTACGGCACGAGCGACGCGAACTCCGAGTACTTCCCGATCGCCGTGGACACGGGGCACTTCGAAAAGCCGGTGACCAAGGACGTGCGCACGGAGCTGGAGGTGGGCGACGCGCCGCTGATCGTCTCGCTCGGCCACGTGATCCCGCTGCGCAACCGGCTGCCGCTGATCGAGTCGCTGCCCGCGATCCTCGACCGGCACCCGGGCGTGCGCGTGGTGATCGTCGGGCGCGTCTACCACGACGCGTTCCTCAAGCGCGCCGAAGAGCTCGGCGTGGCGGAAGCCCTGGTCGTGACGGGTGCGGTGCCGAAGGAAGACGTGCCGGCGTACTTCGCCGCGGCCGACATCGTGACCCACGACCTCAACGGCGGCTGCGGCACCGCGTCGCTGGAGGCGATGCTGTCCGGCACGGCCACCATCGCGTCGGTCACGGAGGACAACTACCCGGGCATCGAGCTGCGCAACGGCGAGAACATCCTGCTCGTGCGCCCGGACGACGCCGAGGCCGTGGAGGCGACCGTGCTGTCACTGCTCGACGACCCTTCGCTGAGGGAACGGATAGCACAGCGGGAAAGCGCCATGGTCCGGGCCAATTTCGGCCTCGACGTGGTGGCCGAGGAACACCTGCGCGTGTTCACGAAGATGGTGGCGGGCGACGATGTTCTTCGATGACGACCGCAGCAACCGCCTGCGGCCGATGATCATGAACGACCTCGTTTCGCAGTACCTGAACGACGCCGAGCGGGCGGCGTTCTACGGGCTGCCTTCGACGTGCCGCGTGCGCGAGCGCGTGAAGATCATCAGCCCCGAGAACCTCACCATGGGCGAGCACTGCTGGATCGGCGAAGGCGCGGCCCTCGACGCGAGCGGCGGCCTGGAGATCGGCGAGCACACCAGCATCGGCCTCAACACGCTCATCTTCACGCACTCGAGCTGGCTCGCGAACATGACGCTGCAGAACCACTCCGGCAGCGACCTCATCGAGCGCAAACCCGTGAAGATCGGCAAGGGCTGCTTCATCGGCGGCTTGGTCGTCATCATGGCCGGCGTGACGATCGGCGACTTCGCCACCGTGCAGCCCAACTCGGTGGTGGCCAAGGACGTCCCGCCGCGCACCCTGGTCGCCGGCAACCCCGCGCGCGTGTTCCAGCGCTACGACGAGGAGTACATCCAGTCCGAAGTGGAGCGGGTGCGCGCGGAGAACGCCCGCCGCCGCGGCCTGTCGGACGACGCCTCCGGCTGGGGCTCCCCGGCCGGCGACTTCAGCGGGTAGCTTTGAGGTGCCCGGTGAACGCGGACGGTAGTCTTGATCACTGTTCCGGTCACTGAAAGTGAAGGAGTTGCCATGAGTGCCCTCGAGTGGCCTCACCACCTCCTGACCCTCGACGACTGGGCGGAACTTCCGGAGACCTCGGAGTTCCATGTCGAAGTCGTCGAAGGGGTTCTCGCTGTGTCGCCGCGCCCGCTCGTTTTTCACCAGCGTTCGATCTGGCGAGCTACGTACCTGCTGGACGAGCAGCTCGCACCAGACTTCGGTGCGGTCAATGAAGCAGAGCTGCTGCTCAACGAGGCTCCGCCTACCGTGCGTGTGCCGGATGTGCTGGTCGCTCCAGCTTCCGTACTCGACGAAAACCCAGCGCGAGTGCGTGCCGAAGATGCCCTTCTGGTCGTGGAGATCCTGCCCGAAGGCGCCAAGCGCACCGACCAGGTCACCAAGCACTTCGAGTACGCCGACGCCGGCATCGAGCACTACTGGATCATCGACCTCGACGCGCCCATCAGCATGATCACCTATCGTCTTGTCGACGGCGACTACGAGAACTTCGGCGAGCACTCCGGCAAAGTCGAGCTCGACGTCGCGGGTATGCCCGTGGTGCTGGACCTGGACGCGCTCATCGCGGGTCGCGTGCAAAAGCTCTAGCGGCGGCAACCTGACGTGCACCCAGCCGTCCCGTAGACGTGGAGATCGGGGGTTCGCGGGTGGCGCGCAGTGACGACGAGTTCGTCGAGTTCGTGCAGGCCTCGTCGAACCGGCTCACCCACGCGGCGTACCTGCTGACCGGCGACCGCCACCAGGCCGAGGACGCCGCGCAGACCGCCTTCACCCGCACTTACGCCGCCTGGTCGCGCGTGCGACGCAAGGACGCCTACGCGTACGCCCGGACCGTGCTGGTCAACCACGTGATCGACGGCTGGCGGCGCCCGCTGCGCGAGTACGCCTCCGAGGAAGTGCCGGAGCGGCCGACGAGCCAGGACGTCGCGCAGGCCGTGACGCAGCGCGAGTGGCTGACGTCCGCGCTGGCGCGGCTGACGGGCCGCGAACGGGCCGTGGTGGTGCTCAGGCACTTCTTCGACCTGCCGGAACAGGCGGTCGCCGATGAATTGGGCGTGTCGGTGGGTACCGTCAAGAGCACGAACTCGCGGGCGCTCGCGAAGCTGCGGGTGGACGCCGGGCCGGAAGACGTGCTGATCGGAGGGAGCGGGCGGTGAACGACCTCGACAAGCTGCGCTCCGCGTTGCGCGAAGAGCCCGACCAGCCGTTCGCCGCGCCCGACCTGGGCCGGATCATCACCGAGGGCCGGCGCATCCGTCGACGGCGCAGGATCGCCACGGGTGCGGGTGCGGCCGCCGCGGTGGCCGCCGTCGTCGGGATCGTGTTCGGCGCCGTCGCTCTGCGTACGCCGGCGGAGCCGACGCAGGTGCCCGTCGCCGCGCCGCCGGCCCCGGCGACCAGCGGCCCGGTCGCGTCGGACGGCGCCCTGCCGACCACCTCGCCACCGCCGACGTCGGCGATCCACCAGGTGCCGAACTCGGCGACCCAGCCCTACGGCGACGTCATCCACACCGGCATCAAGACCGCCGCCGGCGGCGAGCTCGTCTTCTACGCGACCAAGATCGACGACAACGCGGCCCTGCCCGACGTCCACTTCGGCATCATGGCCGCGGTCCAGACCAAAACCGGCTACCTGTCGCTCTACGCCAGCAACGAGATCCGCGGCGCCGATCGCTCGTTCGGCTTCCACGCCACCGCGGGCGGCATGGCAGCCAGCGGTACCTGGGTGCCCGTGTACGGCTATTTCTCCGGGCCTGCCGTGAAGATCGTCAGCACCGTGCACGGCAAGCCGGTGGTGGCGCAGACGGCGGCGTGGAGCGTGGACCCCCGCGTGGTCGTGTTCTGGTTCGACCAGCGCGAAGTGCCCGACCCCGCCGTACTGACCCCGTTGGTCGCGTACGGCAAGGACGGCACCCGCCTCACCAAATGACTCCGTCTTACCGAAAAACCGTCTTACCGAAGACCTAAGCCGCGGCCTGCGTGAGCACCTGCGCCACCACGTGGTGCGACGGCAGGATCAGGTCGCGCTCCACGGCGGCGTCGATCTTGCCCTCGAGCAGGTCCAGGAACCGGTCCAGCTGCGTGGCCAGCGGCTCGCGCGCGGTGACCAGCTCCGGGATCTCGATCACGGTCTGCTGCCGGTAACCGAGGCCGTCGGGCGTCACGGAGTCGTGCGACACGTGGCGGTAGATCGTCACGTCGCGGCGCAGCAGGTCGATCTCGATCAGCCGGTCCAGTTCGGACACGACCAGCGAACGCACCTTCTTCTGTCCCAGCCGCGAAGCCGACACCGTGGCCAGGCCGGTCGGGAACGACAGCACCGTCTCGATGGCGTCCTCCGCGCCCTCGACCGAGCTCGGGTGGAAATAGCCGGCACCCGAGGTGACGCGGGCCGGCGTGGCGCCGCCGAAGAACTGGATCGCCAGGTCGACGTCGTGCACCAGCAGGTCCCACGCGACGCCGGTCTTGATGCGCGGCGCGTACGGGCCGTGGCGGCGTGCCATGAAATGCACCGGCTCGTTGACCAGCGCCCGCGCCGTCATCACGGCTGGGTTGTAGCGCTCGAGCAGGCCGCACATCAGCGGCACGTCCTTCTGCTCGGACAGCGCCACGATCTCCTGCGACAGCTCGAAGCTGTTGCACACCGGCTTCTCGACGAGCATCGGCTTGCCCTGGCCGAGGATCTCCTGCGCGAGGTCGTAGTGCACCTCGGTGGCCGACGCGAGCACCACGGCGTCCACATCGGACAGTGAGTCGAGCTCCGGCGTCCACTGCGTCTCGTAGCGCTCGGCGACGGCGCGGCCGGCTTCCTCGCGCGGGTCGATCACGCGGACGAGGTCCACGCGCTCGTTGGCCGCCAGCACGCGCGCGTGCAGCGAGCCCATGTTGCCCGTGCCGATCAGGGCGATGCGGTGGGTCATGCGCCGAGCACCTCGCGAACCGTTTCGATGATCTTGTCGAGCTGCGCGTCGGTCAGGTGCGGGTGCACCGGCAGCGAAAGCGCCTGCGCCGCGACGGCCGTGGCCACCGGGAAGTCGTTCACGTCGGCGCCCGGGATCAGCGGGTGGCCGCGGTAGCAGTCGTAGTCGAACACGATCTTGGGGTAGTAGATCCCGTTGCCGATGCCGCGCTCGGTGAGCGAGGCGGCCAGCTCGTCGCGCGAGAGCATCGCGTGCGGGCCCACGAGCACGGTGTACTGGTGCCACACGTGCTCACGGCCCGGCAGCACCTGCGGGATGTCGAGGCCCGGCGTGCCCGCCAGCCCCTCCGACAGCCGCTTCGCGTTGGCCTGGCGGGCCGCGGTGAGCTGGTCGAGCTTCTCCAGCTGCGGGATGCCGACGGCCGCGTGCAGGTCTGTCATCCGGTAGTTGTGACCGGCCATCTCGTACTGGTAGCGGGCGCGCATGCCCTGGTTGCGCAGCACGCGCAGCTTGTCGGCCAGCACGTCGTCGTCGGTGGTGATCACGCCGCCCTCGGCGGTGGTCACGTTCTTCGTCGCGTACAGCGAGAAGCAGCCGATGCCGTACGAGCCGGCGGCGCGGCCCTCGAACGACGCGCCGACCGCCTGCGCCGAGTCCTCGATGACCTGCAGCCCGTGCTCGGCGGCGAGCGGGGCGAGCTTGCCCATGTCCGCCGTCTGGCCGTACAGGTGCACCGGCATCAGGACCTTGGTGCGGTCCGTGACGGCGGCGCCCACGGCGTCGGGGTCGATCGCGAAGTCGTCGCGCCGGATGTCGGCGAACCGGACGGTGGCGCCGGCCTCGAGGATGGCGTTCAGCGTCGCGACGAACGTGAACGGCGTGGTGATCACCTCGTCACCCGGTGCCAGGTCCAGCGCCTGCAGTGAGGCGACCAACGCGGTGGTGCCGTTGTTCACGGCGATGGCGTGCTTCGTGCCCGCGACGTGCGCGAAGGCGTCCTCGAAGCGCTTGACCATCGGCCCCTGTGCGATGGCGCCGGATCGCAGCACCTCGACGACGAGGTCTTCCGCGTCACGGACGTCGACCACGGTAATGGGGATCATCGGCAGTCTCTCTCGGCAGGCGATTTCGATGCGTCCGGTACAGTGCAGTGCGCTCAGGCCGCGAGGCCGGAGAGCCGCCGGTTCTGCGCCCGGCCGCCCTGCGTGAACGCGGGCCACACGTTACCGGGCGCCGCCGCCTGCCCCAGACCCCAGGCCGCTCGGACCCGACAGCGGTAAAACGAAACGGAACGGATCACCAGCGTGGCCAACCGAATCCACCCCACCGCGATCATCGGCGAAGGCGTCGAGCTCGGCGACGACAACGTGATCGGACCGTACACGGTGATCGTCGGCCCGACCAGGATCGGCGACGGCAACTGGATCGGCCCGCACGTGACCATCGGCACGCCGGGCGAGGACCGTGGCCGTGAACACCCCGCCGGCTGGGACACCGCACCGACCGGCGACGCGGACGCCGACGGCCACGGTGTGGTGATCGGCAGCCGCAACCGCATCCGCGAGTACGCGACCGTCCACCAGGGCACCTGGCGCACCACCACGCTCGGCAGCGACGGTTACTACCTGCGCGGCTCCCACATAGCCCACGACTGCCTGGTCGGCTCCGGCGTCACCATCGCGTCCAACGTGCTCACCGGCGGCCACTGCCACATCTGGGACGGCGCCAACCTCGGCATGGGCGCGATCCTGCACCAGAAGGTGGTGGTCGGTCCCGGCGCGATGGTCGGCATGGCCTCGGCCGTGCGGCGCGAGGTGGGCGCGTTCACGATCGCCGTGGGCAACCCGGCGCGCGTCACCGGCGTGAACGTCGTGGGCCTGTCCCGCCGAGGTCTGGACGAGGCCACGATCGAGGCACTGGGGCCGTGGCTGAAGGGCAAGGAGGGCCTCCCGGAGGATGGGCTGGCCGACCGCCTGCCCGGCGACCTCTCTACCTTGGTCAAAGCGTGGGACGCCCGCCCGCGCGACGAGCACTAGGAGCGTTGAAATGCCGGAAGTCGCCCCCAAGCTGCGCGAGGTCTTCGTAGAGGCGCTCGACCTCGACGGTGACGTGGACGTCGAGAACCTGAAGTACCGCGACATCGAGGCGTGGGACTCGGTCGGCCACATGGCGCTGGTCGCGGCCATCGAGGCCGAGTTCGACGTCGAGTTCGACACCGACCAGGTCATCGACATGTCGAGCTTCAAGGTCGCCGTGGACATGGTGACCGAGCTGAAGTCGAAGAATGACTGATCTCACCGGGCGCGTCGCGCTGGTGACCGGAGGTACGCGCGGGATCGGCCTGGCCACCGCGCGCGCCCTGGTCGAGGCCGGCGCCACGGTGGTCCTGACCGGCCGCGACGAGGCCCGCGCGAAGGAAGCCGCGGAAGCCGTCGGTGCCGCCGCCGGCCTTGCGCTCGACGTCACCGACGCCAAGGCCGTGTCGACGGTCGTCCGCGGGGTCGCGAAGGAGCACGGCAGGCTCGACGTCGTGGTCGCCAACGCCGGGATCATGGAGGACGCGCTCCTCGGCATGATCCGCGAGGAGCTCGTCGACACCACGCTGGCCACCAACGTCGCCGGCACGCTGCACACTGTGCAGGCCGCGGCGCGGGCCATGATGCGTAAAAAATCCGGCGCGATCGTGGTGCTCGCCTCCGTGGTGGGACAGTACGGAAGCGCAGGTCAGACCGTGTACGCGGCGTCGAAGGCGGCGGTGGCCAACATCGCGCGCTCGGCCGCGAAGGAGCTCGGCCGCTCGGGTATCCGCGTGAACGCGGTGGCGCCCGGCGTGATCGAGACGGACCTCACCTCGGGGCTGTCCGAGGACGCGAAGGCGGGCAACGTCGCGAAGACGCCGCTGGGCCGGCTCGGGACCGCCGAGGACGTGGCGAAGGCGATCCGGTTCCTGGTGAGCGACGACGCCGCGTTCATCACCGGACAGGTGCTGGGGATCGACGGAGGCTTGGTGCTGTGACGCTGTGGGGTGCGGGTGCCCGGCTGGTCGACGCGGCCGGGGGCCGCACGCTGGCGGGCGACGAGCTGGACGCGGAGGTCGCGCGCGTCGCGGCCGCGCTCGGTGAGCTGCCCGCGGGTGTGCTGTTCGCGCGGATGTCCGTCGACCTGGTGAGCGTGCTGCGCTACCTCGGCGCCGTCGAGGCCCACCGCGCGGTGGCGCTGATCGACCCGGCGCTCGACGCCGACGTGCTCGCGGGCCTGATCACGCGGTTCCGGCCCGCCGCCGTGCTGGCCGCGCCGGACGCCCCGGTGCCCGAGGGCTACACGGCGTCCGGCGAGAACTGGGTGCGCGAGTCGGCTGACGGCGTGAAGCCGCACCCCGAGCTCGCCGTGCTGCTGCCGACGAGTGGTTCCACTGGCAACCCCAAGCTCGTCCGCCTCTCGCGCACCGGTTTGCTCGCCAACGCCGAGGCGATCGCCGAAGTGCTGAGCGTCGACGCCGACGAGATCGCCCCCACCTGCCTGCCGTTGCACTACAGCTACGGCCTTTCGGTGCTGAATTCGCACCTCGTGCGTGGCGCGACCGTGGTGATCGAAGCGTCGGGCGTGCTCGGCCGCGGATTCTGGGACGCGGTGAACGAATACGGCATCACGTCGCTGTCCGGCGTGCCGTACCACTACGAAATGTTGCGGCGCCTCAAGTTCGACCCCGAGAAGTACCCGACGCTGCGCACGCTCACGCAGGCCGGCGGCAAGCTGCGCGACGAGCTCGTGGTCGAGTTCAACGACAAGATGCGCGCGGTCGGCGGCCGGATGTACGTGATGTACGGCCAGACCGAGGCCTCGCCGCGCATGACCACCGTGCCCGCCGAGCGCCTCGCCGACAAGATCGGCTCCGCCGGCCCCGCGCTTCCCGGCGGCGCGTTCTCCGTCCGCCGCGACGACGGGATCGAGACCAAGCACCCCAAGATCGTCGGTGAGGTCGTCTACCGTGGACCCAACGTGATGATGGGCTACGCCGACGACGAGGCCGGCCTGGCCGCGGGCGACGAGTGCGGCGGGCTGCTCGCCACCGGTGACCTCGGGTACCTCGACGAAGAGGGGTACCTGTTCATCACCGGGCGGCTCAAGCGCATCGGCAAGGTGTTCGGCAACCGCGTGAGCCTCGACGACCTGGAGCTCGCCGTGCGCCAGGCCGCGGTGGGCATCGACGTGGTGGCGGCCGTGCCGGCGGGCGACAAGGTCGTGCTGTGGGCCGAGCTGCCCGAGGGCGACGGCGCCAAGGCGATCTGCAAGGACGCGTCGCGCGCGTTGTCGGAGCGGCTGCACCTGCACACCAGCGGGTTCGACGTGCGGCCGATCGACACGGTGCCGCTGCTGGCCAGCGGGAAGATCGACTACCGGTCGTTGGAAGGACGGGTATGAGTGTGTTCACGCGCTCGCAGGCCGAGCGGGAGGCGCAGCTGCTTCCCGAGCTCGCGGAGCTGACCGCGCACCACCGCGCGAGCTCCGAGGGCTACGACCGGATCCTGACGTCGCTCGGAATCGCGCCGAACGCGCAGTTCGCCACGATCGCGGACCTGCCGTGGCTGCCGGTGCGCATGTTCAAGACCCACGACCTCAAGTCCATCCCCGACGCCGAGGTGTTCAAGACGCTCACGTCTTCGGGCACCACCGGCGCCGGCGCGTCGCGCATCTACCTGGACAAGGACGCGGCGGGCGCGCAGACCAAGCAGCTCGGCGCGACGCTGCAGGAAGTCCTCGGCGGCGAGCGGCTCCCGATGCTGATGGTCGACACCATCGGCATCATCAAGAACCGCCGTTCGTTCTCCGCGCGCGGCGCCGGCGTGCTGGGCATGGCCAACTTCGGCCGCAAGCACACGTACGTGCTCGACGAGAACGACCAGCCCGACGTCGAGGCCGTGAAGAAGTTCCTCGCCGAGTACGGGGACAAGCCGTTCCTGATCTTCGGGTTCACCTTCATGGTGTGGCTCTACCTGTACGAGGTGGCGCGCGACCACGGGCTTGATCTCTCCAACGGCATCCTGATCCACTCCGGCGGCTGGAAGAAGCTGATCGACCGCGCCGTGGACAACACCGAGTTCCGCCTTCGGTTCAAAGAGGACACCGGCCTCACGCGGATCCACAACTACTACGGGATGATCGAGCAGATCGGCACTGTGTTCCTCGAAGGGCCGTCGGGGAACTCCCTGTACTGCCCGGATTTCGCCGACGTCGTGATCCGTGATCCGGAGACGTGGCGCGAGCAGCCGGTGGGCAAGCCGGGTGTGATCGAGGTCGTCTCGACGCTGCCGCGCTCGTACCCGGGGCACGTGCTGCTGACCGAAGACCTCGGTGTGTACAACGGCATCGACGACGGAGACTGGCCCGGCAAGCACTTCTCCGTGCTGGGGCGGCTGCCGAAGGCCGAGGCGCGGGGTTGTTCGGACACGTTCTCGGGGGCGGCCGCATGATGTCTCTGGAGCAGCGGTTCCCTGTTGCGGAGCCGGTTGAGGTTGGTTCGCTGCTGGCCGAGGTGCGCGCCGAACCGCCGGGTGGCCGGCTGACCGTCGGCGACCCGCGCGTGGTCGAGTTCGTCACGAAGTTCGCGCGCAAGCTCCTCGCGCCCGCCCTCGCGCGGCGTTACCCGGAGCTGGCCTCGCTGGGTTTCTTCCTGCGCAAGGGAGAGCTCGCGAAAGCACTGTCCACTTTGGAAACCTCCGGCGACTCGCTGCGGTTCCCGCGCGGTCTCGTGTTTCACGTGCCGCCGGCCAACGTCGACACGATCTTCGTGTATTCGTGGGCCCTTTCGGCGCTGGCGGGCAACCCGAACGTCGTGCGCGTGTCGTCGCGCTCGGCGGGGGCGGCGGAGGCCGTGCTGGAGGCGTTGAACGCGGCGCTGGACGACGTGTCGCCGGCGACCGCGGCGACCATCCGCGCGACCCAGCGCATGGTCACCTACGACCGCAGCGACGAGGTCAGCGGCGCCCTGTCGCTGGCCGCCGACCTGCGCGTGATCTGGGGCGGCGACGGTTCCGTCGCCGCGCTGCGCAAGTACCCGCTGGCGCCGCACGCGCGCGACCTCACGTTCCCGGACCGCTCGTCGTTCGCGGTCGCGTCGGTGCGCGGCTGGCAGGAGGCCACGCCGGAGCAGCGGCGGGCGGCGGCCGAGGGCTTCTACAACGACTCGTACTGGTTCGACCAGGCCGCGTGCTCGTCGCCGCGGGCGGTGTTCTGGGTCGGCGACGCCGACGGTGCGCGCGTGGCGGGCGAAGAGTTCCGGGCGCTGCTGGCATCGGTGCTCGAGGCCAAGCAGCACGTGACCGAGCCGGCGATGGCCGTGCAGAAGCGCGTGTCGGCCTACGGCGCGGCCGTCGACGGGCTCGTGTCGGCGATCTCTTTCGACGGAAATTCCCTGGCGACGCTGGAGCTCACCGACGCCACCGTGATGCCCCGCGAATGGCTCGGCGCCGGCACTTTCGCCAACGCGCACCTCGCCTCGTTGGGTGAACTCGTGCCGCTGGTTCTGCGCAAGGACCAGACCGTGGCCCAGTTCGGATTTACCCGCGACGAGCTGCTTGAGTTCGTGACGGAGCTGGCCGGGCGCGGTGTCGATCGGGTGGTGCCGTTCGGCTCTGCCTTGACCTTTGCGGGCGTCTGGGACGGTTACGATCTGCTTGCCGAGTTCAGCCGTCTGGTCACGGTGCAGACCTGACCAGGGGTGATGCGTCTGTGTTGCGTTGTGAGGAGACTGGTCAGTGACGACCGTTCGAACGCCTGAGGAGGACTCTCCGGCTCCTGCGCAGCCGAAGAAGTCCACCAAGGCGAAGATCCTCGACGCGGTGCGGTGGCTCGCGATCGTGCTCGTGGTGGTCTTCGCGGCCAAGGCGCTCACCGACAACTGGACCGAGTTCTGGCACACGCTGTCCGATGTGGCCTGGCAGTCGTCGGTGCTCAGCCTGGCCGCGCTGGTGCTGGCGATCATGGTGTCGACCTGGGGCTGGCAGGTTCTGGTCGACGACCTCGGCAAACCCATCGGCTACATCCGTGGCGCGCAGATCTGCCTGGTCGGCTCGCTCGGCAAGTACGTGCCGGGTTCCGTGTGGGCGTACCTGCTGCAGATGGAGCTGGGGCGCAAAGCGGGACTCGCGCGGGCCCGCATTTTCACGGGTTCGCTGATCCAGCTGGGCGTCGGCGTCGTGTCGGCGCTGGTCGTGTCGCTGCTGGCGGCGCCGACGGTGTTCAGCAACAGCCCGCGCGCGATGTGGCTGTTCGTGCTCATCCCGGTCGGCCTGGCGCTGCTCCACCCGCGCGTGCTGACGTGGGGCACTTCACTGGTGCTGAAAATTTTGCGGCGCCCGCCCCTCGAACGCCCCTTGACCTGGGCCGTGGTCCTCAAGACCTTCGGCGCTTCGACGCTGGCCTGGGTCCTGCAGGGCGTCCACCTGTGGCTCCTGGCCAACTCCGTCGGCGCGCCGGGCTTCAACGGCTTCGTGCTCTGCGTCGGCGCCATGGCCGTCGCGATGACCGTGGGCACCTTCGCCTTCATCCTGCCCAGCGGCATCGGCGTCCGCGAGGTGGCCCAGGTCGCCGTCCTCACGGCCAGCGGCCTCACCGTCGGCCAGGCCACTGCCTTCGCCGTGGCGTCGCGCGTCATGTTCACGGTCGCCGACCTCCTCACGGCGGGCTTCGCCGCGAGCGCGGCCTGGGCCACGAACCGCCGCATGGTCGCCGCCGCCTGACGCGGCTGGTCGCCGGCCGGCTGCGGTCCGGACCTCAGCCGGCTGAAAAACCCGCCGCCTCAGCCCTTCAACCGGTAAATCACCGCGTCCGAGTTCCGGTACACCTGCTCCAAGAACGGCAACCCGGCCAGCCCTACCAGCCCCGGCGACGCGTACGGCGGGTTCGGCGGCGCCATCGGCCGGCCCTGGATCACCCAGTGGATGTTGAGCCGCTGGACTGCCGAGCGCACCGCCGGGTCCGTCTCGTACTCGCGGAAGTTCCACGCCAGGTACAGCGCGTCCGAAGGGGGAGATGTGCCGTCGTCGTGGGCGGCGACGGTGCGGACGCCCGTGAGGGCATACGTCCAGACCGTGCCGTCGAGACGGTCGTTCATCGCCCACTCGCCCGGGGCCGCGAGGTGGCCGAGCTGGACCATCGCGGCTTCCTCGCCGGGCGTGATGGTCTGGTCGCGGGGGTTCGCGGAGCGGTAGCCGGAGGCGACGCGGTCGCTGTTCGATACCGCGTACAGGCCCTTCGTCGCGCCCACGAAGCCCAGCAGTACGAGCACCGCCAGGATCACCGACGGGACGCGCGGCGGCAGGTGCTCGCCGAGCCACTGCTGCACTGACGCCACGCCGTGGCCCGCGATGAACGACAGCGGCACGATCGCCATCGAAATGAAGCGGTACGGGTCGTCCCACCACGGTCGCGAAAACGCCATCACCAGCGGCAAGTTCGACGACGACACGGCGGCGTACGCGAGACCGGTGATCAGCGCCGTCACGCCGATCCACCGCAGGTCGCCGAGCCGCCGGAAGAAGATGAAGCCCAGCAGCAACGCCGCCGAAAGCCACAGCTGCGGATGCGGTTCCCAGTGCTGGAAGCCCAGCAACGCGCCGATCGCGGTGCTCGCGCGGTACTCGCTCGGCCAGCCCAGGTACGGCAGGCTGCCGTTGGCCAGGCCGAGCGCGCCGAACAGCTGCAGCCACGCCACCAGAACCGACGCCACCGCGATCGGCAGCAGCGCGAGCAGGTCGTGGCCGAAGCGGTGCCAGCGTCGGCCCGGGGAGAACCAGCGTTGCAGCAGCAGCGGCCCGGCGAACAGGATCGCGCCGAACAGCGTCGACGAGTGGATGCACAGCAGCCCGACCGCGGCCGCGACCAGCAGGAATCCGGTGTCGGGCGCCACGCGCTCCAGGTAGCGCCGCAGCACCACGGCCGCCAGCGGCGTCAAAGCCAGCCCCAGCAGGAACGGGAACAGCGGCCCGCGGTTCATCGACTCGTACGTGCTCATCACCGGTGCCGCCGACACGAGCGCCACCGCGCCGGCCAGCACCGCGCGGCCGCGGAACTCGCGCACCAGCACGACCAGCGACAGCGCCAGCAGACCCGGCAGCACGACGGTGTTCACGTCGAGCGTCAGCGGGATCGACGACTCGCCGGTCAGCGAGTACTGGATCGCGGCGAGCAGGTGGTACGCGTTGGGGTAGAAGGGCGGGTGGGCGTCGCCGTACCAGTTGAGCGTGCCCATGCCGAACAGGCTGCCGTCGCCGGTGGTCGCGATGTAGCGGACGCCGTTGGCCGCGTACGGCGCGTCACCGCCCTGCGCGATCGCGCCGAGGTGGCCCATGCCGCGCACGGCGGCGTAGAACCCGAGCCCCGTCGCCAGCAGCAGGCATCCGATCACGCCCCACTGCCCGCGCGCGGACCACACCCGCGGTTCCGCCACCGGCGGCCAGCGCCGCACCGTCAGCCGCCTCAGTCCGAACGCGACAGCCACGAAGACCACAGTGGTCACGCAGAACGTGAGCGTGTTGAACGGAAGCCCCATCGCCGCGGTCCACGGCCCCGCGAGACCGCCGATCGCGTAGCTCAGCAGCGGGGTGAGCCCGGCGAGCACCCAGCCACGCAGGCCCGCGGCCAGGCCGGTGAGCACCCCGGGCAGACCGACCACGAGCAGCAGGACGGCGAGACTCGCCACATCGGACAGCAGCGTGGGTTCGCTCGGCAACAGACTTCCTCGGCTGTGACGGATCCGCTCGGTACCTCCGGGTGGCGGATCGGAATCGGAGTCACAGATTAGCGGGCCCGATATACACCCGAACGGCTTATGTCCGAGAAGCGTAGGGAAGCGATTGACTGGACCAGCGTGAAGTGACGGCCGGAACCGCCAGACAACGCTGTGTATTCCGGCCAATTGCTCACCCGAAAGTGAGGTTTCGTCGCGGGGATTCACCGTGACAGCAGGTGGCGTCGGGGTGGCGGCCGGTGGGGACCGGCCGGGGGCTGGAGGCAGGGGGTCGCGTGGTCTACGCGGTCGTGGGGGGCTGGCTGGTGCTCGGCGCGCTCGTCGTCGCGACCTGGCGCCGGATCGCCACCGACGCCGGGTGGCGGGCGTTCGTGCTGGTGCTCGTGCTCGCGTTTTCGCTGGTGCACCAGCTGTTGTTCGCCACCGTGACCGAAGACGCGCTCGTCACCTTCCGTTATGCGCAGAACATCGCCGACGGCAACGGGCCCGTGTTCAATCCCGGTGACCGGACCGAGGGTTACGCGAATTTCCTGTGGCTCGTGGTGATCGCGTTGCCGCGCGCGGCATTCGGCGCGGATATCCCGACGTCGGCCGTTGTACTGGGTGTTGTCGCGGTGTTGGGGTGCGTTCTTCTCGCGTACTTCCTCACCAATCGCATCGTGCGCCTCGCGCTGCCGGAAGGCGCGGAACCGCAGCCCGCGATCGGTGTCGCGGCGGCCGTGCTGACGGCCGGCGCGAGCGGCCTCGCCGTGTACGGGCCGTCGGGCACCGAGCTGCCGATGTTCGTGCTGCTGGTGCTGGCCGTGGCCTACGCGCTGGTCGCCCGCCGGTCCGTGGTGGCGGGGGTTCTCGTGGCCGGCGCGGTGATGACCCGGCCGGAAGGTCTGGTGCTCGCCGTCGTCGCGGGGCTGTGGCTGGCGCTCGCCGCCGCGCGCGGCCGGCACGACTGGTGGACGCCGGCGGGCTACGTGCTGGGCGCGCTGGTGTTCCTCGTGCCGTGGACGGCCTGGCGCGCCACGTACTACCACCACTTCCTGCCCGACTCCGCCGTGCGCGTCCTCGGCCCCGACTGGCGTTACCTCGCGGGATTTTCACTGGCACACCTGGGTTTCCTGGTGCTTGCCGTTGCCGCTGTGGTGGGGTTGCTCGCACTGCGCACGCCCGAACGCGCGGCCGAACCGCGCGCGGCGCTGTGGCTGCTGTTCGCGTTGGCCTTGTGCTTCACGGTTTTCGTGGTCGTGCTCGACGGCGACACCGGCCCGTCGTGGCGGCTGCTCGTGCCTGTGCCGCCGCTGCTGGCCGTCGCTGCGGTGGGCGCGTACGGCGTCCTGACGGCCGCGAACCCGTCACCGAAGCCGCGCACGGTGTCGCATCTGGTGCCGGTGGTGGCGGCCGTGCTGACCGGGTTCGCGGTGCTCGTGTCGGTGGTGAGCCCGGACGTGCTCAAGAGCGTGCGGGCGTGGCACACCGACAGTGCACAGCTCGCGGAAGTCGGCGACTGGCTCGCTTCGTACCTGCCGCCCGGCTCCGTGGTGAGCGCCGGCGCGCCGGGCGCCATCGCCAGCCGCGCGGGCTCGCGGCTGCTGGTGGGCACCAACCTGATGCGCGCAACGGTGGCCGTCCCCGAGGAATCCGGCTACGCCAAGAGCCAGCACTGCGCCGCCGACACCCGCGCCTGGTACCGCGTCGCGACGTTCCGCCGCACCGGCACGCCGTTCTGGATCTCCGTGTACCCGCGCGCAGACGAGGCCAGCCTGCTCATCGACTACCTCGATCGAGCACCGGACTTCCAGTACGTATCGTGCCCGGGATGACGGTGGCGCGCCGGTCCACGGCCCTCGGGTTCGGGGTCTTCGGCGTGTCCCTGGCCGTGTTGCTGGTGCGCTTTCTCGTGCCGCGCCCCGTGTCCATGTCCGACAACGGCGACGGCTTCCGCGTCCTGTGCGGCGCCGGCATCACGTGGACCAGCAAGCCGGAGCAGTACGTCCACCTGGTGTACGAGGCCACACCCGGCGGCTGCGACCCGACGTACCAGCTGAGCCAGAGCTGGCTCGCGCGGCTGGCGGTGGGGTTCGGGTCGCGGTCGGAGCTGAGCCTGGTCGCGCTCGGCGTGATTTCTTCGGTTGTCGCCGCGGCAGCGGTGGCCGTGGTGGTGGCCGGGTTGCCGTACGGGCCGCGGGTGCGCTTGCCCGTGGCCGTCGGTTTGCTGCTGATGGTGGCGGATTCGGCGTTTTTCGGCTATTTCTCTTCGACTTTGGGCGAGGGGACGGCTTTTCTCGGCATTTTGCTGGCCGTCGGCGGCCTGCTGCTGATGGGGCGACGGTGGCTTTGGGTCGGCGCCGCGGTGACCGTCGTCGGCGGGTTGATGGCGGTGAACGCCAAGGTGCAGACGTTGATGGTCTTGCCGTTGCTGGTCATCGCGGTGCTGCTGGTGACGCGTTCTCGTTGGGTGCCGGGGGTTCTCGTGGTTCTCGCTCTGGCCGGCGGGACCTGGTGGGCTCAGACGGCCGTCGCCCCGGCTGTCGCTCCCGACGGCACGGCGTCTGCCCGACCCGGCGACGACTCGCGCGACATCAACATGGTGAACACGGTGTTCCTGAACATCATCGACGGCCACCACGACACGGCCGCGGATCTGGCGGCTCTCGGCCTGCCGCCGTCGTTTGGGCAATACGCGGGCAACGGCTGGTGGCACCCGCATCCCGTGACGTTGGACCCGCAGTACGCGCAGTACCGCGACCGCTTGAGCCGGCGCGACGTCGTGGAGTGGTTCGTCACGCACCCGGACCGCACCCTGGGCATTTTGAACCGCGCGGCCGGCGATCTGCTCACGGCGCGCCCTCCGTACCTGGCCTCCTTCGACGCTTCGGCCGGCTTGCCGCCGGCAGCGCAGGAGTACCGGGTGCCACTGTGGTCTGGCCTGACGGGGTTGCTGGCGCCCCTGGGCTTGTTCGCCTTGCTGCCCGTGTGGCTCCTCGTCGGCTGGCGCGCGTGGCGACATCGGCGGGCCGCGCTGGGCGTCGCCCTCGCGCTCCTCCTGACGACTGCGGTGGGCCAGTTCGCCGTGGCCGCGTTGGGCGACGGGATCGAGAACGTGAAGCACCAGGTCGTCGCGTTGTTCTGCACGCTGGTGGCGGTGGTGCTCGGTTGTTGCCCGGCGGTGGCGAAAGTTCCCGAATGACGCGTTTCGTGCCGACGATCACTTTGAGTAGCCGCGAAAAACCTACGGTCCCGTAGCCTCGCGGTATGGCCGACTTCGTGTACCCGCCCGTGCTGGTTGCCGCGCGGACGATGTTCCGGGTGCTGGACAACCGCATCCGCATCGAGGGCGCGCAGCACGTGCCGGCGCGCGGCGGGGCGGTGATCGCGTGCACGCACGTCAGCTACCTGGACTTCATCTATTGCGGCCTGGGCGCCCGGCCGGCCAAACGGCTGGTGCGGTTCATGGCCAAGCACGAGATCTTCGCGAACCGAGTGGCGGGACCGTTGATGCGGGGCATGCACCACATCCCCGTCGACAGGTCTGCCGGCCAGGCTTCGTACGAGGAGGCCGTCGCGCGGCTGCGTGCAGGGGAGGTCGTCGGCGTGTTTCCTGAAGCGACGATCAGCCGGTCGTTCACGGTGAAGGCCTTGAAGACGGGCGCTGTGCGCATGGCCGCGGAGGCCGGGGTACCCATCGTGCCGATGGCACTGTGGGGCACGCAGCGCCTGTGGACGAAGGGGCACCCGAAGGACCTCACGCGGCGCCACGTGCCCATCTCGATCCTGCTCGGCGCCCCGATGCACCCGATGCACCCGGGGCTCGCGGACGACTGCGAAGCGGGGACCGCCGAACTGCGCTCCCGCCTGTCGGAGCTCCTCGACCGCGCCCAGGCGGACTACCCGGAATCCCCCACGCCCTCCGAACGCTGGTGGCTCCCGGCCCACCTCGGCGGCACCGCCCCTACCCCGGAAGACGCCGCAGCTTTGGACGCCCGCCCCGCCACCCGGGACTGACTTGCCACTGCCGCTGGCAAGTCGCCGTGTCGATTGGCAAGTGGGAGCGGCAAGCGGCAACTAGCCGGTGAAGTGGCAAGTCAGGCCTCGAGTGGCGAACTCCGTGCCATGGCAAGTGCGCTGGTGAGCGGCAACTCGTCCAGCCCGCTGGCAAGACAGATCGCCAAGTGGCAAGTCGCCGTCACCACAGGCAAGTACCGAAGCCAGCGGCAAGATCCCACCGAGATCCCACTCCGAGTGGCAAGACCGCCTAAAACCACCGCTCCAAAACCTGCGCCACCCCATCCTCCGCAGCCGGCCCCGTCACCTCGTCCGCCACGTCCAGCACTGCGCGGTGACCGTTCGCCATCGCCACCCCGTGCCCGGCCCACTGCAGCATCTCCACGTCGTTCGGCATGTCGCCGAAAGCGATCACCCGCCCGGCCGGCACCGAAAACCGCTCAGCCACATCCGCCAACCCCGTCGCCTTCGTGACCCCGTGCGCCGACAGCTCGATCAGCCCGCCCGAAGACGAGTAGGTGATGTCGACCGCCCCGTCCAGCACCGCCCGCGCCGCCCTCGCCATTTCCTCCGACCCCAGGCCCCGGTGGCTGATCAGCAGCTTGATCGCCGAGTGCCCCAGTACCTCGGCGCGCGGAGCCGTCCGGCCCTCGCCGTCGCCCCACGGGTTCCGGTACTCCGGCTCGATCACAAAACTCCGGACATCCGTGCTGATCCGCTCCGTCGCCAGCCGGCACCCAGGCAGCGCCTTGTCCAGCGCCGAGGCCAGATCGTTCAGCAGCACAGGCGAAAGCAGCCCATGCACCGCCACCACCTCCGAAGAAGCGATATCCAGCAGCACCGCGCCGTTCGCACAAACCGCATACCCCGTCAGCCCCAACGGCCCCGCGATCGGCGGGATCCACCGCGGCGGCCGGCCGGTGCACAGGACGAACGGGACGCCGTCGGCGCGTACCCGTCGCACGACCTCGATGGTGCGAGCGGAAAGGACCTCGGTGGGGCCGAGCAGGGTGCCGTCGACGTCGGACGCGATCAAGCGGGGTTTCTCCACTGGCCCATTGTCCCCGAACCGGGCACGGGCACCGCCCGTTCGAGCGAATGTCGGTGGTTGCCGATACCGTCCACCCTCGTGCGAGCAGGCATCGTGATCCTTCCGGAAGATCGTTGGTGGGCGGCCGAGCCCAAGTGGCGGGCCGCCGAGGAGTACGGCTTCGACCACGCGTGGACCTACGACCACCTGGGTTGGAGATCCCTGGTCGACGGCCCGTGGTTCTCGGCCGTGCCCACCCTCACGGCCGCCGCCATGGTCACGTCCACCATCCGCCTGGGCACGTTCGTCGCGTCGCCCGTGGCGCGGCACCCGGTGCCGTTCGCGCGCGAGCTGATCACCCTCGACGACGTGTCCGACGGCCGGTTCGTGCTGGGCGTCGGCGCGGGCGTGGACTCGAAGAACTACGACGTGCAGGTGCTCGGCGCGCCCGACTTCACGCCGAAGCAGCGCGCCGACCGCTTCACGGAGTTCGTCGAATCGCTCGACGGCCTGCTGATGACCGACCGCTTCGACTTCGAGGGCGAGTACTACCAGGCCCACGGCGCCCGCAACCTCCCCGGCACCGTGCAGCGCCCACGGCTGCCGTTCGTCGTCGCGGCCAACGGACCGCGCACGATGACGCTGGCCGCCCGCTTCGGCGCCGGCTGGGCCACCACCGGCCGCGGCGGCGCGACCACCGACGAGTGGTGGCAGGGCATCGCCGAGCTCAGCCGCGTGTTCGACGAGCGTCTCGACGCCGCCGGCCGCGAGCGCGACTCCGTGCACCGCTACCTGAGCCTCGACGCGGCGCCGGTCTTCTCGCTGAGCAGCGTCGCCGCGTTCAGCGAAGCCGTCGAACGCTCGCGCGAGCTGGGCTTCACCGACGTCATCGCGCACTGGCCGCGTTCGAGCGGCCCGTACGAGGGCCACGAGTCCGTGCTGGAGCAGGTCGTGGAGAACGTGCTGCCCACGCTCAAGAACAGGTAGGCCGTTCAGGTGACTTCATCCCCGCCGGGAAACCGATTTCCCGACCCGGGCGTCAAGCAGGTGAGAAGAGGGGGAGACGGCCCTTCACCGGGCCGCTCTTCTCACCCGTGAGCACCCCGGGGGTGCTGGGGAATGGGAGGTCCTCGTGGCCGCGGCCGGGGCAGCCGCGGCCACGAGGCTCACAAAATCACTTCACGATCGTGTAGATCACCGCACCGGGATTCCGGTAGTCGACCCGCAGGAAATCGAGCCCGTCCAGCCTCTGCAGCCCGGGCGCGATCGGCGTGTCCTTGCGGATCGTGCCGCTGCCCACCAGCACGTGGTGCACGTCCAGCCGCCGCACGGCGTCGCGCACGCGCGGGTCCGTGTCGTAGTCGCGGAAGTGCAGGGCCAGGTACACGGCGTCCGGATCGACGTGGCCGCCGCCGTCGTAGTGGCCGGCCACCGGGTGCACGCCGGCGATCGCGTACATCCACGCGGTGCCGTCCATGCGGTCGTTGAGCACCTTCTCCTGCGCGGGGATCCCCATCGTGCCGAGGTGCTCCATGGCGGCGATCTCGTCGGCGCTCACCGGCGGCGTCACCTCGCCCTCGGGCCCGTTGTAGTACAGGTACGAGACGGCCGTCGCGTTCGCGTTGCGGTAGAACCCGCCGGTCAGCACGGCCATCGCGGCCACCACGACCACGGCCGTCACCAGGCCGAGCCGAGCCAGCACCTGCGGCCGCGAGCGCACCCACGAGCCGCTGCGGGCCAGCCGCGCGATCCACCGCTGCAGCTCCGCCATGCCGTGGCCCGCGAGCAGGCACAGCGGGATCGCGGCCAGCGCCATCAGCCGGTACCGGTCGTTCCACCACGGTCGTGACAGCGACACCACCCACGGCAGGTAGCCGTAGCAGGTGACCAGCACGAAGAATCCCGAAAGCCCGATCGCCGACAGCAGCACCCAGCGCATCCGCCGCAGTGTGAAAAACGTGAGCGTGCCCAGCGCGAGCAGCACCGTCAGCCAGATCTGCGGCCGGCTGAGCACCTGCTGGAACGTCACGAGCAGCTTCAGCGCGAGCGGGATCGGCAGGTTCGAGTTCCACGAGTAGTACGGGTACGCGCCGGAGGTGAACCCGATCGCGCCCAGGATCTGCGGCGCCGCCAGCACGCCGCTGACCACCAGGACCGGCAGCATCCGCAGCACGTCGCCCAGGATCACGCGCCACGCCGGCGTCTCGAGAGCCACGCCGTCCACGCGCTTGCGCCGCAGCGACCGGTACCAGCGCTGCACCACCAGCGGCAACGCGAACAGCACCGCGCCGAACAGCGCGCTCGAGTGCGCCGCGAGCAGCCCGTCGGCCGTCAACGCCAGGATCAGGCCCGTGTCGACGCCCGGGCGCACCAGGAACCGCTGCAGCGCCACCACGGCCAGCGGCGTGAGCACGATGCCCAGCGCGTACGGCAGCAGCCCGCTCGACACCGACTCGTACGCACCCGTCGTGGCGGCCGCCGCGACCAGCGCCGTGCAGCCCGCGTACACCGCGCGCCCGCCGAGCTGGCGGATCAGCGCCACCATCGACAGCGCGAACAGGCCTGCGACCGGCATGGTGATGGCGTTGAGCGTGACCGGGACGCTCGTGCCCGAGATCTGGTAGACCAGCGCGCCGACCAGGTGGTACGCGTTCGGGTAGAACGAGCCGTCGGGGTACCAGTTGATGGTGCCCATACCGGTGAGCGAGCCGTCGCCGGTGTCGGCGATGTAGCGGATGCCGTTCGCGTGGAACACGGTGTCCCAGCGCTGGAAGACGGCCGTCGTGCCGCCGCGCGCCGAGAGCACCACGGCGATCGACAGGCCCACGGCCACGACCAGGCACCCGGCCACGGCCCAGTGCGCCCGTTTGCTCCACTCGATCGGCGGCTCCTCCGCCCCCGGCCGCAGCCAGCCGCGGGCCATCAGCAGCCGCCGGACGCCGTACATGAGGGCCGCCAGACCCACGGTGCACAGGGCGGCGGATCCGACGTTGTACGGGAGCCCGGCGTCGGCGAGCCATGGGCCGGCCAGACCCGCTATGGCGTAGCTGACCAGCGGCGCGAGGCCGGCCAGCGCCCAGCCGCGCACTCCGGCCGCCCAGCCCACCAGGCCGCCGGGTATCGCCAGCACGGTCAGGTAGGTGACGACCGCTACCAAGTAGCTTCCCAAGGTGTCCGGTGCAGGCATGCTTCTCACGTGTGTCGGTGCGTTACGGCCGGCGGTATGCCGAGGTCGGTTCGGGCCACGGTGTCAGGACTGCGTACCCTGGGCGCCCGTGAGCGAGCACACGAACCCCGCCAAGATTACTGAACACGAGTTCGCCGGCTACGACCTCGTCGTCGTCGGGTCCGGTTTCTTCGGGCTGACCGTCGCCGAGCGGGCCGCGGCCGAGCTCGGCAAGAAGGTTCTGGTGCTCGAGCGCCGGAGCCACCTCGGCGGCAACGCCTACTCGGAGGCCGAGCCCGAGACCGGTATCGAGGTGCACAAGTACGGTGCGCACCTGTTCCACACTTCGAACAAGCGCGTGTGGGAGTACGTCAACCGCTTCACCGAGTTCACCGGCTACCAGCACCGGGTGTTCGCCAAGGTCAAGGACCAGGTCTACTCGTTCCCGATGAACCTGGCCCTGATCAACCAGTTCTTCGGCAAGTCCCACACCCCGGACGAGGCCCGTGAGCTCATCGCCAAGCAGGCGTCCGAGTTCCAGACCGACGCCGCCGAGAACCTCGAGGAAAAGGCCATCTCGCTGGTCGGCCGCCCGCTGTACGAGGCCTTCATCCGTGGGTACACCGCGAAGCAGTGGGAGAACGACCCCAAGAACCTGGGCGCGAACATCATCACGCGCCTGCCGGTCCGGTACACGTTCGACAACCGGTATTTCAACGACACCTACGAGGGCCTGCCCGTCGACGGGTACACCGCGTGGCTCGAGAAGATGGCCGAGCACGAGAACATCGAGATCCGGCTGAACGTCGACTACTTCGACGTACGCGACCAGATCCCCGCGGGCACGCCGACCGTCTACACCGGGCCGCTGGACCGCTACTTCGACTACTCGGCGGGCCGGTTCACCTGGCGCACCGTCGACTTCGAGTCCGAGGTAGCGGAGACCGGTGACTTCCAGGGCGCCCCGGTCGTGAACTACAACGACCAGGAAGTGCCCTACACCCGCATCATCGAGTTCCGCCACTTCCACCCGGAGCGGGACTACCCGAAGGACAAGACCGTCATCTTCCGCGAGTTCTCGCGCTTCGCGACGGAAGACGACGAGCCGTACTACCCGATCAACACGCCGGAGAACCGCGAGAAGCTCGAGAGCTACCGCGAACTGGCCAAGGCCGAGGCCCGCGAGAAGAACGTGCTGTTCGGCGGCCGCCTTGGCACGTACAAGTACCTCGACATGCACATGGCGATCGGCTCGGCGCTGTCGATGTTCGACAACAAGATCGCGCCGCACCTCACCGAGGGCAAGCCCCTCGACGGGTCGATCGATGCTTGAGCAGCGTGCTGTTCCGGCCGAGGCCGGAACTCCCGTCGTGACGCCGGCGGCCGAACCGAGTGGTGAGGTCGCCGTGTTGTCCCAGGCCCAGCGCTTCCTGAAGAAGCCGGGCACGGTGCAGGTCGCGCGCGGGATGTCGCTGTTCGGCGAGCACAGCGCGGGCTGGTTCGCGCTCGGCCTGATCGGCGCCGCGGTGGACAAGCCACGGCGCAAGGACTGGCTCGTCGCGTCCGCCGGCGTCGTCGGCGCGCACGCCGCCTCGATCGCCGTGAAACGCGTGGTCAGGCGGCGTCGTCCGGACCACCCGAGCGTCGAGGTCCTGGTCGGCACGCCGAGCAAGCTGAGCTTCCCGTCTTCGCACGCGACGTCCACGACGGCCGCGGCAGTGCTCTACTCCGGACTCACCGGGCGTAACCTGGTCCCCGCCCTCGTACCGCCGATGCTGGCCTCGCGGCTGCTGCTCGGCGTCCACTATCCGACCGACGTACTGGCCGGTGCGGCCCTGGGAGGCCTCGTCGGTGGTCTGATCCGACGGAAGCTGAAGAGACGATGAGCGAAACGACCGACGAGCGTGCCGAGAACTCGACCGACCCGGCTGAATCCGCGAAGGCGGACGAAGCCGTGAAGGTCGAGACGGAGGAAGCTGCCGCTGACGCGGCCGCCTCCTCGACCGCCGTTTCGGAGCCGGCGACCCCGGCTGCCGCTTCGGCCGGCACGAACCCCGTGGCGCTGGTGCTGGGCGTGATCAAGACTGCGCGCCCGAAGCAGTGGGTGAAGAACGTGCTGGTGTTCGCCGCACCGTTCTTCGCGTTCTCGAAGGCGACCAACCGCACCGAGCTGGTCATCGACGCGCTGATCGCGTTCGTGGCCTTCTCGCTGACGGCCTCGTCGGTCTACCTCATCAACGACGCCGTCGACGTCGACGCCGACCGCGCCCACCCGACGAAGCGCAACCGGCCCATCGCGGCCGGGATCGTGCCGGTGCCGGTGGCTTACGCCGCCGCGGTGGTGTTCTTCCTGGCCGGTCTCGCGGTGTCCTTCACCGCGAGCTGGGAGCTGGCCGTGGTGCTCGGCGTGTACGAAGCCGTGCAGCTCGGGTACTGCTTCGGGCTCAAGCACCAGCCGGTGGTGGACCTCGCGATCGTCGGCTCGGGCTTCCTGATGCGCTCGATCGCCGGTGGTGTCGCCGGCGGGATCGCCATGTCGCAGTGGTTCCTGCTGGTCACGGCGTTCGGCTCGCTGTTCATGGTGGCGGGCAAGCGCTACGCGGAGATCATGCTGTTCGAACGCACGGGCGCGAAGATCCGGTCGTCGCTGAAGAAGTACTCGGCGAGTTACCTGCGTTTCGTTTGGGCGACGTCGGCGGCCATTCTGATCATGTCCTACTGCCTGTGGGCGTTCGAGATCCGGCAGGCGGAGCACGATTCGCTGTGGGCTGTCGTGTCTATGGTGCCGTTCGTGATCGCTGTGCTGCGGTACGCGGTGGACGTCGATGGTGGCAACGCCGGGGCGCCGGATGAGATCGCCTTGCGGGACCGGGTGTTGCAGGTGCTCGGGTTGACGTGGGTTGTGACGTTGTTCCTGTCGTTCTACCTGTGAGTCGTTTTACCTGTGAATTGCGCTGGAATTTAGACAGCTGAGCTTCAGGCTGCGCACAGAAATACCGGTCATCCTCGGACGTGGGGGCGAGCAGGCCGCTCGTCCCCACTTCAGCCGGAGGAGCCGAAGATGAGTGACCAGGTCCCGCCGGAGCAGTCCGGTGATGGTGGTTTGCCGCAGGATGCGACGGCGGAGGGTTCGCAGCCCGGTGTCGGTGGTGCGGCTGCTGCTGGTGGTTCTGGGGATGACACGCACGTGACGGCGGAGAACCAGCAGCAGGGGGTTGGCGCCGGCGGGCAGCAGGCGCCGGGGCCGCAGCAGGTCCCGCCGGGACAGCAGCAGGCAGGAGCTCCACAGCCTGGAATGCAGCAGCCGGGTGTGCAGCAGCCCGGCGCGCAGCAGCCCGGCATGCAGCAGCCTGGAATGCCGCAGCCTGGAATGCCGCAGCAGCCGTACGGTCAGCAGCCTCCGCCTGGTGCGTGGGGCGCACCGCAGCCGGCTCGCCGGCCCGGCGGGTTCCGCCGGTTCGTGGGCAACCGGGTGACCCAGCTGGTCGGTGTCGGCGTCCTGGGGCTGCTCGTCGGCGGCGGGATCGTCGGCGGCGTCATGGCCGCGACTCAGCACGACGGGCGGCCGGGGATGTCGCACTTCCGCGATGGCGGTGGTGGTGGCGGGTACCGAGATTTCCGTGGTGGGCCTGGGTTCGGCCAGGGTGGGCCTGGTGGCCCCGGTGGAACTGGAACCAGCAACGGAACAGGAACCGGAACAGGGACTGGTGACGGGATCTGATCGCTCGGTCCCGCGCTGGCTCGTGCGCGGCCTGAAGGGACCAGAGTAGGTCACAGAAAGATCACGGCGGTTGTGTACGGTGTCGCGTGATGCGAAGCGACACCGTCGTCCGGCCGGCCATCGACAGGTGGCTGCCGCTCGGTGTCGCGGCCGTGTCAGCCGCCGTGTTCCTGCTGGCCAGCCGACATTTGGTCGACGACGCATACGTCACGCTGTCCTACGCCCGCAATCTCGCCCTGCACGGCCACTGGGGCCTCGTCGAGCAAGGCACGGCCAACACGGCCACCTCGCCGCTGCACGTAGCCGCTGTGGCCGCCGTGACGGTCGTTGTGCGCGACGCGGTGGTGGGGGCCGGCGTGGTGTTCGTGGCCGCGCAGGTGCTGCTCGCGACAGGACTCAACAGGCTCGCCGAAAAAACCGGCCTCCCGCGCCAGTTCGTGCTGCTCGCCTTCGCCGCCTTGCTGCTCAACCCGCTGCTCGTGTCAGCGGTCGGGCTGGAGGTGTTGCCTGCGGCGGCCGGTGCGGTGTGGATGCTGGTGTTCGCGACGGAACGGCGGCCCGCCGCGCTCGGGTTTGCCGCCGGGGCCTTGCTGCTCGTGCGGGTCGATCTGCTGGTGGTCGCGCTGGTGGTGTTCGTGGCGCGGCCGAGGTTCTGGGAGGGCGTCTGGCGGACGACGTTCGCGGCCCTTGTCGTTGCGGTGCCGTGGTTTGCGTTCAGCTGGTTCGTGCTCGGGTCGGCGGTGCCGGACACCGTCGTCTTTCAGCAGCCGACGGTGCCGTGGCTCGACTTCCCGGCCGCCACGCTGATTTCGTTTCTGCCGGTGCCGCTCGCGGCCATCGTGGCGCTGGTCCGCCGGGACGAAGCCACTCGGCCGTTCGCCGTACTCGCGGGGGCCGGGATCGTGCACTCGGTGGTCGTCGCGTCGCCTGATCCGTGGTCGTACGCGCCCGCGATCGTTGGTGCGACGGTGTTTCTCGCGGCGTGGATCTGCGTGACGCCGCACCGCGTCCCGGCGGCGGCCGCGGCGGGGCTGGTGCTCGCCGCCGCGGTCGGCGTGTATGTGGCGCCCGGTCTGCCGCGACGGTTCGCGCCGATCACGGGCAACCTCGCCGCGACGGATGAGTACCGCGAGATCGGCACGCAGCTGGCCACGCTGGCGAAGGGGCGCGCCGTGGAGAGCCCCAGCGAAACGGGTGCGCTCGCGTACGCGTGCGATTGTCACCTCGTCGGCGAGTTCTCCGACCGCGGTGCCGTCGACCCCGCGATCACCGAGACGAAGCTGCGCAGCAACGAGCTCGGCCGGGCCCTGATCGAAGCCAACTTCCACCACTTCGACCACGGCGTCGCGCCCACGACCCCGGACCTGGTGCTCGAAACGACGCCGCGCGCGCCTCCGCCGACGGCGCTGGCGGCCTGGACCATCGACTCACCCCGCGCCGGCATGCAGCACCTCTACCTGGCGCCGGCGCGCGGGCAGTGACCGGTCAGCGCACGGTCGCCGGCCGCTGCCACACCGTGCGCATCGAACCCTCGCGCACGAGCAGCACCTGCGTCACCACCTGCAGGAGCACGAAGAACGCGATCGACACCACCGTGTCCAACGCGGGCACGTCGTCGATGGGCAGCGTGTACGCCATGGCGATGCTCACGCCGCTGTGCACCAGTCCGCCGACGCCCCAGACCACGGCGAGCACCCGCCACAGACGCCGGAACGACGGCCGCTGCTCCCACGCGTCGTCGAGCTGCGCGCCCTTGCCCGGCAGCAGCGTGCGGGCGGCCTTGTAGGTGACCGGCCGGCGGCCGATGACCAGGCTCGCCAGCAGCCAGACGCCGGCGAGCGAACTGAACCACGCGTTGCGCACCAGCAGCAGCCGCGCGTCGCCGGTGAGCAGCGTCGTCACCACGCTCACGGCGACGATCGCCAGCACGAACAAGCCCATCCCGTCCACTCGCCGCCTCGTGACGGCCGTGTAGAGCACGCGCAACGCCGGAGGCAGGCCGCTCAGCAGCAGCGCCCACACGGGCACCACGCCGAACGCCCTCAGCAGGTAGTAGCCCCCGACGGGTGCGCCGATGTCGATGAGCAGGGCGAACGCGGACGAACGGAAGTCTTTACCCATACGTCCGAGTCTTCGGGGGAACGCGGGCCGGAACCATCGTCGGTCCGGTCACCCGGCATCCACCGATCGGTTGATGCCCGTTACTGGCCCGGCCAAAAGTAGGCCGACCCCCACGCGGCACGTAACCGTTGCCACGAAGCCATTCGGCCGTGACTGTGGTCGGATTTAGTAGCGATCGGCACCGTAGCGGCGCGAGAGGGCCCTTCGCACCTTCATCGGCGCCAGCAGGTCACGCTGGGTCAGCGTGGAGCCGTCGGCGAAGGTGAACCGGATCCCCGGCTCGGGTGGGAAGCTGCGGCCGGGGGTCACGGCGTCGAGCCGCGCCACGACGTCGGCCGGGAACTCCTCGGCCGTCACGAAGAAGTCCTTCGTGTCCGGCTCGGCCACGAACTTCGTCGGGTACACGAGCGCGAGCCGCCGATCCGTCCAGGTCAGGCGCGCGGCGCCGGCGGAGAACGTCAGGTGGTCGGCGATCCGCACGGCCACGGCCGTACGCGCCGCGGCTTCCACGCGGTAGGCCAGCGACGGGTCGTCGGTCCAGTCCTCGTCGGGCAGCCCCGCGGGCGTCGGCCAGCGGCCCGGCGCCGTCGTGACCTTCACCGGCTCGCGCGCCGGCGTGTACGGCAGGTGCAGCGCGCCGCCGACCCACGCGACGACGTGGCCGTGCGCCGGCGGACAGCCCAGCAGCAGCCGTTCCTTCTTGCGCAGCCACACCTTCGCGTAGTCGCGCTCGATGATCTCGTCGACCTCGCCCGCCTGCTTCAGCTCCTGCGCGCGCATCACGCGGCTCCGTTCGTGCGGGCCAGCAGCCAGTCGAACGCCTCGGGCTCGGCCACGCCGAACCGCAGGTCGAGCCCGGAACCGTCCACAAGCGACATCCGCAGGCCCGGTTCACGGCCGCGCGAAGCCACGGCGAACCCCGCGATCTGCTCACGCGGCAGCGACGCCGCCACCTCGAACTCCCGCACCGCCACCGGCTCACCCTCGCGGTTGGCGCCGTACGTCTTGCGCCGGTCCGTGACGATCTCCGCCACGTCCTTGCCGAACTTCGCCATCCCCCGTCCGAAGCCCATCGCCTTGCCCAGCAACGACTTCTCCGGCTCCTCGACGGGCTCCGGCGCCACCACGACCCGCAACAGCAGCAATCGCGAGTTGGTCAGCACCCACAACGCGGGCCGCGCACCTCTCACCAGCTGCTCGGCGAGAAGCCCGGACCGGTCACCGAAAACGATCACGGCGGGTTTCGGCTTGGGGCCGGTCCCGCCGCTGCCGCTGTCCTCGTCACCGGACAACGCCGCGTCCACCACCCCGCCGGCGAAATCCGCCAGCCCCGAGCCGACTTTGCGCATGAGACTCTTCGCGGGATTGCCGAACTCGTCGAGACCACGGACGTCGTACCCGATGACACCACCGAAGGCAGCCCACAACAAACGTTCATGGGAATGCAGGTGTGGCCGCGCCTGCGTGGCGGCACCCAGGGGATCGGCGAGATTCATTCTTCGAGTGAGAACCCTCGGTCGGTCGCCTCGCGGCGCTCTTCGGCACTGTCGGTCTGCGACTGGATGTACCCGTACTTCACACCCTGCTCGATGCCCTGCTCGAGGATGTTGCCCTTGGCCCCGCGCCACGCCGCCTTGCCGACACTCGATGTGCCGCTCATGCCGGCCAGCCGCAAGCCGGTCTCGGTCAGGTTGTGGGTCAGCGCGTCGCTGCCTTCGGTCAGAGCATCGCCGATCACGTTGCCGTCGTCGTCGAGCATCCGCCGGACGTTCGCGAAGTGGTTGGTCGTTCGCGACATGCCCGTTGCGGAGTCGGCCTTCGTGAGGATCTTCGCGAGCGGGTTCTTGTCGATCAGGTCCGCCACGCGTTTCTCGAGGAAGTTGCCGTTGCGCAGGCCTTCCACGCGCTCCACGACCTTCTTCAACGGCCCCGTGCGCAGCTTCTGCAGGATCTTCTCGAGTTCCTCGATGAGCGGCCGAAGCTTGCCCAGCAGCTGCTTGACCTTCATCCCGAGCCGCCCGCCGGTCACCGCGACCTCGCCCGTGGTCGCGGCACCCGCGGCCCCCACCGACGCGCCGGCCGTGATCCACGAAGCCGCCAGGGCCGCGAGCCACTCGATGATCAGGCCCATCACCAGCTCTTGCAGGATGTCGATCACGATCTCCACGAACGCGTCGAACAGGTCCGCCGCCAGCTCCAGGATCTGCTGCAGGCCGCGCACCTCGTCCGCGAACGCCGCCGCGCCCTCGGAGAACTCGCCCATCTGCGTGCGGAACGCGTCGCCGCCGGAGCCTTCCCACGGCTCCTTCGTGAGGTCCGCGCGCTTGCGCTCGTGCTCGCCGGCGCCGTCGAGCCACTGCGCCACCTGCGCCCAGCCCTGCGCGGTGCTGCGCATCTGCTCGGGGTCGCCGATCGCCGGCTCCAGCACGAACTCCACGAGCGGGCTGATCACGATGCCGATGAGGAACCCGAGCCCGTTGTCGATCAGCGACTTCCCGGGGCTCGTCACCAGCTGGATCTGCTCCATGCGCGTGTGCACGGCCGCGATCGCCACGTCCGGTGGGCTGCTCGCAGAAGAAACCTCGGTCGACGTCGACAGCCACGAGCTGCCGTAGCCGCCGTTCTGCTCCAGGTAGCTCTTGCGGCCCGCGTCGCCCGCGTGGTTCACGTCCGACAGCGACCCCGCGCCGCTGCCGCCGTCGGCGAGCTCCTTGCCGAGCCCGGTCACGGCGTCGGTGGTCGCGTCCTCGTGGCCCTGGTACGCCTGCGCGGCCAGCGTGGTCTTGTCCGCGATCGCCTCCAGGAACGTTTTCGCCTGGTCGGCGAGGTCCTGGCACTCCTGCAACGAGTCGAAGTACTTGTACGCCATCAGCTCGCCGAGCGGGCCGAAGCAGTCGTCGCTCACGCGTGCCTGCTGCAGCAGCTGCGCGAGGCTGCCGAAGTGCCCGGCCGCTTCCTTCGAGCCGCTCGCGTGCGCGTTGAGCGCCGCCGGCTCGATCTTGAACCCACTGGTCACGATCACTCCCGCCGAAGAACGGGACCCCCGAAGTCGTCGTCTTCGACGGCTCGCGGGTTCGTCTCGTTCCGAGCGTTCTGCGGCGGTTGTGGCATTTGTGGCGGCTGGCCAGGCTGCCCGGGTTGCCCAGGCGCGGCCAGCGAGCTGGCGGGCGGCGGCGCACTCGGCCCGAGCGGCTCGACGTGCGCGTTGAACGCCTCGCGGAACTGCTCCGCCCGCTCACCCAGCACGGGCTCCACGGTCTGGTTCAGCGCCGCCGCGGCCTGCTGCGTCGCCGAGCGGATGGCGCCGAGGATCTCCTGCTGCAACGCGGTGTGCGAGCGCCGCATCGCCTGCGGGCTCAGCTGCAGCCCGAGCACGGCACCCGACGGGGCGACGGTGACCGTCACCGACCCGTCGGCGTTGCGGGCGTGCCCGCGCAGGTTCGCGATCTGGTCCTTGAGTTCGGCGGCGCGGGCCGCCTGCTCCTGGAACCGCTGGAGCACGGCGTCGAGCCGCGCTGCCTGGCCCGGCATGGTGGAACCCCAGAAAGGTGAAAGACCTTCGTGCACCATATGCGACGAAGGTCCCGCCTCGGGCGTTCCCGGTCAGATCGGCAGTTTCCGGAAAATCGGACGCGGCACGTGCCGCAGCACCGACATCACCAGCCGGAACTGCGCCGGCGCCCACACCAAGTCCTTGCCAGTGCGCGCCGCGGCCACGGCGATGTCGGCCACCTGCTCGGCGGTCTGGGCCAGGGGAGCGTCCTTCAGCCCGGCCGTCATCTTGGTCTTGACGTGACCCGGGCGGACGACGGTGACCTTCACGCCGTGGTCGGCGAGCGCCTCGCCGAGGCCCAGGTAGAAGCCGTCGAAGCCGGCCTTGGTGGAGCCGTACACGAAGTTCGAGCGCCGCACGCGCTCACCGGCCACCGAGGACAGCGCGATGATCGTGCCGTGGCCCTGGCCCTTGAGCTTCTCCGACAGCGCCACGCCCACCGACACGGCGGCCGCGTAGTTCACCGTCGCCAGCTCCACGGCCTTGGCGTGGTCCTGCCAGACCTCCTCGGGGTCGCCCAGCAGGCCGAACGCGACCACGGCCACGTCGATGTCGCCGCCGGCGAACGCGCGGTCGAGCACGGCGGGGTGCGAAGCCGTGTCCTTGGCGTCGAAGTCCACAGTGGACACCTCGGCGCCGCGATCCTTCAGGCGCTGTGCCGCGGCGTCGAGCCGGGGCGACGGACGCGCGGCCAGCACGACCCGCAGCGGCTTCTCCGCGAGGTACTTCTCCGCGATGGCCAGCGCGATGTCGGACGTGCCGCCGAGCAGCAGCAGGGACTGGGGGTTGCCAACGGCGTCGATCACAGTGCGAGCCTCCGGCTCATGTCAGAGGCGAAAACGCCTTCGGGGTCAACGGCGGCGCGGACCTTGCGCCACTCCTCGAGCCGCGGGTACATCTTCGCGAACGTCTCGGCGCCGGTCCGCGAGTCCTTCGCGGTGTACAGGCGGCCGCCCGCGGCGAGCACCTCGTCGTCGAGCTCGAGGCAGAACCGGCTCAGGCCGGTCTTGATCGGGAAGTCCACGCTCAGCATCCAGCCGGGCGAGGGCCACGACATCGGCGCCGGGTTGGCGTCGCCCATGCGCTTGAACACGTTGAGGAACGAGTAGTGCCCCGACGTCGCGATCCGCCGGCAGATGGCCTTGAGCTGGTCTTCCGCGCCGAACGGCACCGAGAACTGGTACTGCAGGAAGCCCTTGGAGCCGTACGCGCGGTTCCACTCCGAGATCATGTCCAGCGGGTGGTAGAACTGCGTCAGGTTCTGGACCTTGCCGCGCACGCCCTTCTTGGGCACGGTCTTCTGCCACAGCTCGTTGATCAGGCCGAAGGTGAGCTTGTTGCCCAGGCCGTTGGGGAACACGTCGGGCAGCGTCGCGAGCTTCGGCGCGTCGAACTTCAGCGGTTCGCTGCGCAGCTTCGCGGGCAGCTGGTCCAGCGTGGCGAGCGAGCCGCGCGAGAACGTGGCCCGGCCGAGCCGCGAGTCCGACGAGATCAGGTCCGGGACCGACATCGAGTAGTCGTAGTTGAGGTCCGAACCGTCGGTGAACAGCGCGAGGGTCTCGTCGAGGCTCGACGTGCGGTCGGCGTCCACGTAGAAATATGCCGACTCCGTCTTTTTCATCCGCACGGTGGCGCGCGTGATGATGCCGGTGAGGCCGATGCCGGCCACTGTCGCCCAGAACAGTTCCGCCTCGTCGCCGTCCGGCGTGAGGGCGCGGACGCGACCGTCGGCCGTGAGCAGGTCCATCGACACCACGTGGTTGCCGAAGCTGCCGGCCGAGTGGTGGTTCTTGCCGTGGATGTCGTTGGCGATCGCGCCGCCGATCGTGACCTGGCGCGTGCCCGGCAGCACCGGCACCCAGAGGCCGTGGGGGAGCGCCTCGCGCATGAGCTTGTCGAGGCTCACGCCGGCGTCGAGGTCGACCAGGCCGGAGTCGGGGTCGATCGAGTGGATGCGGTCGAGCGCGGTCATGTCGACCACCAGGCCGCCGGCGTTCTGCGCCGGGTCGCCGTAGGAGCGGCCGAGGCCGCGCGCGATGACCCCGCGAGGGCCGGCCGACGCGACGGCGGCCGCGATGGTCTCGACATCAGGCGTGCTCAGGACGTCGGCGACGGTCCCGGCGGTGCGTCCCCAGCCGGTGAGCGTGCGTCGCTGTGTGTCGGGTGTCTGGGTCACCCATCCAGTAAACACACTGGTGCGGAGCGCCTCCGTTGAGGGTGGTGGTGGGGGCACGGGTAGGAGTAGCCACGCCGAACGACGCCCGGAACGTGACCCTGAAGCGCTCGCTTCTACACTTTGCGCATCAAGGCACAAGCGTCCGCGCGTCAAAGTCGACACGGACAGGGCTTCCCGAGACGACGACGCATCGAGCCGAGAAGGTATTCCAGTGGTGGCTACGGAACCGCAGAGTGAGACGACGGTGACAACACCGGTGGGCCCCGGTCTGCTCGGTCAGCTCATCCGCTTCGGGCTGATCGGCGGGTTCTGCGCGCTGCTCGATCTGGGTACATACTCGCTGCTCAGGGCTATCGGCATGGACGCGGTGCCGTGGGTCGACATCGCTCGCGCGATCAGCTTCGTCGTGGGTACGACCACGGCGTTCTTCCTGAATCGCCGGTTCACGTTCGCCGGCGGCCGTCGCGATGGCGGCACGCAGGTCGGCAGCTTCATCCTGCTCTACGCCGTGACCTTCCTCGTGGCGGTCGGTGTGAACCAGTGGATGCTGCACCTGCTCCCGGAGTCGACGTGGAAGGCCACGTTCGGCTGGGTCGTGTCACAGGCGACGGCGACCGTGATCAATTTCGTCATGCTCAAGTGGGTCGTGTTTCGTGAGCGGCCGGTAAAGGAGAACTGAGTTCGATGCCCGGTAAAGCAGCCCCGGTCGCGGAGGCGGCCCCCGAAGGCGAGACCCGGTTCGCGGAGCACGCGCCCGAAGGGAGGCTGACGGCCCAGCGCGGGCTGTACGCCGGCCCGGCGCCGATCGTCAGCAAGGACCTCTACGCCGAGCTCGAATGGGGCTCCGCGGTGCGTGACCGCGACGCGCTCACTGTCGAACCGTCGTCGAAGGTCACCGGCAACACCTACTTCGGCCGCTTCCCGGCCAGCTACTGGCAGCGCTGGACCACGGTCACCTCGGTCACCGTGGAAGCCGTGGTCAGCGGCGACGGCCTGCTCTCGGTCGGCGCGTCCGACCTCCAGGGCGACGCCCGCGTGGTCAACGCCGAGCAGGTCTCCGGCGCCAAGGCCCGCAAGGTCACGATGACCGCGAGCCTCGACAAGTTCTACGACGGCGGCGCGCTGTGGCTCGACCTCGAGACCGAGGGCGGCCAGACGCTGCGCGTCGAGCAGGTCCGCTGGACGGTCGACGCGCCGGAGAAGATCCGCCCGACCGCGGTCACGATCTGCACGATGAACCGCGCGGACGACTGCCTCAAGAACCTGCAGGCGCTCGCCGCCGACGTGTCGTCGCTGCACACGCTCGACGCCATCTACGTCGCCGACCAGGGCACCGACCTCGTCGAGTCGCGCGATGGCTTCGAGCAGGTCGCGAAGGACCTCGGCGACAAGCTGCACTACATCAAGCAGCCGAACCTCGGCGGCGCCGGCGGCTTCACCCGCGGCCTGTACGAGGTGGCCGGCCACACCGCCACCGAGCACGCCAACGTGCTGTTCATGGACGACGACGTGCTCCTGGAGCCGGACCTCGTCGTGCGCATGACGGCGTTCTCCAACCGCGCGGCCAACCCGATCATCGTCGGCGGCCAGATGCTCAACCTGCTGCACCCGAACCAGCTGCACGTCGGCGCCGAGTACGCGCGCCTGAACACGCTGGAGCCGGGCCAGCCGGTCACGCACTCGCTGTCCACGGCCGACCTGCTGGGCGTCGACGAGGAGACCCTCAAGCCCAACCGCCAGGAGCGCCGCCTCGACGCCGGGTACAACGGCTGGTGGTCGTGCCTGATCCCCTACGAGGTCGTGAAGGCCATCGGTTACCCGATGCCGTTCTTCTTCCAGTGGGACGACGCGGAGTACTCCTACCGTGCCCGTGAGTACGGCTTCCCGACGGTGACGCTGCCGGGCGCCGGCGTGTGGCACGCGGACTTCCACTGGAAGGACTGGGACGAGTGGCACCGGTACTTCAACCTGCGCAACTCGATCATCACCGCCGCGCTGCACTCGCCGTTCAACCTGAACCTGCTGTCGCGCGTGCTGCTGGCGCAGCTCGTGCGCTACCTGCTGGGTATGCAGTACGGCCTGTCGGCCACGCTGATCAAGGCCGTCGAGGACTTCCTCGAGGGCCCGGAGGTCCTGCGTGACGGCGGTGTCGCCGCGATGAAGGAGATCCGCCGGATCCGCGGGGAGTACCCGGAGACCAAGCGGCACAAGGCCACCGACGTCCCGGGCATCGCGTCCAACGACATCGGCATCATCAACAGCGCGCCGCGGCCCAGCATGCAGCGCCTGGTGCTGATCAAGCGCGTGATCGACCGCGTGCTCGGCCGCAGCCGCTTCGGCCTCGGCGCGGTGCCGATCGACGAGGCGCACTGGTGGCACATCGCGCTGTTCGACACGGCCGTGGTCACGGACGCTTCGCAGGAAGGCGTGCGCGTGCGCACGTACGACAAGGTGAAGATGTTCGACCTCGCCCGGCGCGGTGCGAAGACGATCCAGCGGCTCCGCAAGGAAGGCGCGGGCGTGCAGGAGCAGTACAAGCGCGCGATGCCGGAGCTCACCTCGCGGGAGAACTGGAAGCGTCTGTACGAGCTCTGATGGTCTGAACACCGAAAGCCACCACGGTCGCCTCCGTGGTGGCTTTCGGTGCATTCGGCGGCTTGTTTTCCGTCGAATTAGGGTAGCCTAACTCTTGTGTCGAACCTCGTCGCCCGAGCGCGGGCACTCGCCGATGACGTGCTGTTCCCCGCCGCTGCGCAGGTCGACCTGCGTGGCGAGGTGCCGCGGTCGCACTTCGACGCGCTGGCCGAGGCCGGCCTCTACGGCCTTGCCGCGCCCCCCGACGCCGGTGGTCCCGGCGCGGGTCTGGCCGAGCTCGTCGAGGTGATCGAGACGCTGGCCGGCGGGTGCCTGAGTACCACGTTCACCTGGATCCAGCACCACGGTCTCGTCGCCGGCCTGTCCGGTTCGGCCAACGAGGCGTTGCGCTCCGAATACCTCGCTGACCTGGTCAAAGGCACCGTCCGGGCCGGAGTTGCCTACGCGGGCGTGATCCCGACACCGCCGCGCACCCGGGCCAGGCGGGTCAGCGACGGTTTCCGCTTCGACGGCGAGGCACCGTTCGTGAGCGGCTGGGGTGGGATCGACTTGCTGATGCTCTCGGGTCGAACGCCGGAGGACACCGTCGTCACCACCGTGGTCGCTCCGGTGGCCGGACACGGACTCGACGTCAGTCCGCTGCACTTGATTGCCGCGCAAGGCACCTCGACCGTCCGCATCGGACTGGACGACTACTTGGTGCCCGCCGAACGCGTGCTCGCCGAGGTCTCACACGCCGACTTCATCGCGGGGAACACCTTCGCGTCGCGGCTCAACGGCTGCGCCCCCCTCGGCCTGGCCGAACGCTGTGCCCGCCTGCTCGACGACCTGGGCCAGAACGGAACGGCCACTGCCCTGCGGGCCGAACAGGAACAGATCCGCATCCGCCTCGACTCGGGCCTCACCGACCCCGCATCGCTGCCCGCCGCCCGCGCGGCGGGCGCTGAGCTGGCCTACCGCAGCGCCGGGGCCCTCGTGGCCGCTACCGGCAGCCGCTCCGTGCTCGCCGGCGAGCACGCAGGTCGGCTGGTGCGGGAAGCGACGTTCCTGCTGGTGGCCGCCAGCCGTCCGGAAATCCGCGACGGCCTGCTGGCCCTGGCGCGTCGCTAGCCCTGGTCCCAGGTCACCGGGAGCCGCTGCACGCCGTAGATGTTCTGGTGCCCGGGCCGCAGCGCCACGTCCTCGGGCGCGACGGCCAGCCGCAGCGTCGGGAACCGGCGGACCAGCGCCGGCAGCGCGACGCGCATCTCGACCCGGGCCAGCTGCTGGCCGAGGCACTGGTGGATGCCGTGCCCGAACGTCAGGTGCCCGGGCACGCCCCGGCTGAGGTCTAGCGTGTCGGGATCGGCGAACCGCTCCGGATCGCGATTGCCGGCCTGCACGGAGAAGGTGACCGACTCGCCCGCCTTGATCAGCTGCCCGTCGAGCTCGACGTCCTCCAGTGCCGCCCGCACCCCGGTGTGCGTGATGCTCAGGTACCGCAGCAGCTCCTCGACCGCCTTGTCGGCGAGGTCCGGGTCGGCGCGCAACGCGTCGAGCTGCTCGGGGTGTTGAAGCAGGGCGAAAGTGCCCAGCGCCAGCATGTTCGCGGTCGTGTCGAGACCGGCCCCCAGGAGGAAGGTCGCGAGGCCGGCCAGCTCCTCGTCGGTCAGGTCGCTGGTGGTCAGCTCGCTGAGGATGTCGTCGGTCGGCTCGGCGCGTTTCGCCGGGACCAGCCGGCCGACGTACTCCTGCAGCTTGCCGTACGCGGCGAAGCGTTCCTCGGGGGCGGCGTCCACATCGGACACCGCGGCGGCGTGGCCCTGGAAGGACTCGCGGTCGGCGTAGGGCACCCCCAGCAGCTCGCAGATCATCACGGCGGGCACGGGGTGCGCGAAGGCCTGGACCAGGTCCACCACCACGGGACCCTGCCGGGCCATCGCGTCCAGGTGCTCGGCGGTGACCTGCTCGACGCGTGCGGTCAGCTGCCGCATCCGCCGGACGGTGAACCGGCCGGTCAGGAGCTTGCGGTAGCGGGAGTGCTCCGGGTCGTCGACGCCGGTCAGGTCGCCGGGCGCCGCGGCCGGCACCTCGATGCCTTCCAGGCCGGGCATCGGGTAGTGCGCGAGCTCGTAGCGGGAGCTGAAGCGCTGGTCGGCCAGCACCGCGCGGACCTGCGCGTAGCCGGTGACGAGCCAGCCCTCGTGGCCGTCGGGGTAGGTCAGGCGGACCACCGGGTGCCGCTCGCGGATCGGGCCCAGCTGCGCGGGCGGGTCGAAGGGGCAGCCGGCGGGACGGTCGACCGGAAGTTCGGGCAGGTGCGTCATCTCGGGCCTCTCTCTCGACTGCCGGTCAGTGGGCGTATTCGCGGTTGAACAGGCGCTTCGACCACAGGTAGCCACCCAGCGCCATCACGGCGCACCAGCCGAGGGCGAACCACACGTTGCTGCCGAGCGGCTTGTCCATCAGCAGGCCGCGCAGGGTCTCGATGATCGGCGTGAACGGCTGGTACTCGGCGAACCAGCGCAGCCCGGCCGGCATGGAGTCGGTGGGCACGAAGCCGCTGCCGAGGAAGGGCAGCAGGATCAGCGGCATCGGCAGGTTGCTCGCCGTCTCGACGCTCTTGCTCACCTGGCCGAGCGCGACCGACAGCCACACCAGCGCAAACGTCACCACCAGCAGGAACCCGGCCGTCGCCAGCCACCCGCCGAGCCCGGCCGAGGGCCGGAAACCGACCAGCAGAGCCACGCCGATCACGATCGCCAGGGTGAACGCCGCCTGGATCACGCTGCCCAGCACGTGCCCGGTCAGCACCGAGACGCGGGCGATGTGCATGGTCCGGAACCGCGCGATCACGCCTTCGGTCATGTCCATGGCGACCGAGATCGCCGTGCCCTGGACGGTGGCCGTCACGGTCATCAGGATGATCGCCGGCGCCACGTAGTTCACGTACGCCTCGCGGCCGCCACCTCCGCCGAGCCCGGCGCCCATCGTGCCGCCGAAGACGTAGACGAACAGCAGCAGGAAGACCACGGGCATCCCGACGAGCATCAGCGTCATCGACGGGTAGCGCAGCATGTGCTTGAGGTTGCGGCGCAGCATCGTCGCCGAGTCGCGCAGCGGCTGGAACTTGAGGCCGGCGGGGGCCGGCGCGGTGAGAGTGCTCATCGGGTCGTCACCTTCTCGTGGGTGGTGTTCTCGGTCGCGGGGTTGCCGGTGAGGGCGAGGAAGACGTCGTCGAGGTCGGGGGTGTGCACGGACAGCTCGTCGACCTCGATGGCCTGGTCGTCGAGCCGCCCGATGAGGGCCTTGAGCGAGCGCAGGCTGCCGTCGCTGGGCACGCGCAAGGTGAGCGAGTCGTTGTCGCGCGCCGCGTCGTCGAGCGTGATCATGGCCGTGTCGAGGCCGCGCGGGTCGGCGAAGCGCAGGCGCACGTGGCCACCGGGGATGCGGCGCTTGAGCTCGTCGGAGGTGCCCTCGGCGACGATCCGGCCGTGGTCGAGCACCGCGATGCGGTCGGCCAGCTCGTCGGCCTCGTCGAGGTACTGCGTGGTCAGGAAGATCGTGACTCCGTCGGCCACCAGGCCGCGGACGATCTGCCACATGTTGCGGCGGCTGCGCGGGTCGAGACCGGTGGTCGGCTCGTCGAGGAAGATCAGCCGCGGGCTGCCGACGAGCGTCATCGCCAGGTCGAGCCGTCGCCGCATACCGCCGGAGTACGTCGACGCCGGCTTCTTGCCCGCCTCGGCGAGGTCGAACTGCTCCAGCAGCTGCGCGGTGCGGCGGCGCCGGTCGGCCCGGCCGAGGTGGTTGAGATCCGCCATCAGCAGCAGGTTCTCCTCACCGGTGAGCAGGTTGTCCACGGCGGAGAACTGGCCGGTGACGCCGATCGCGGCACGCACCGCGTCGGGTTCGCGGACGAGGTCGTACCCGGCCACCCGCACGTCGCCGGCGTCGGCGTTGATCAGCGTGGACAGGATCTTCACGGCGGTGGTCTTGCCGGCGCCGTTCGCGCCGAGGAGCGAGAACACCGTGCCCTCTTCAACGGTGAGGTCGAGCCCGTCGAGCACGACGTGGTCGCCGTAGGACTTGCGCAGTCCGGTTGCGGCGATCGCCGGCCGGGAGTGGTTGCTGGTCATGGTTTCCCCTTCGCTGGAAAGAAAAAGTCAGGCGCGGCGGATGATCACGTCGCCGTACGAGGTGCGGCCGCGCACCTCGACGGTCTCGTCGGCTTCCTCGGGACGGGTGGCGTTCTCCATCAGGTTGCGCACGTGGCCGAACCCGGTCGTCACGGAAAGCCAGGCCGCGGTGCCCTCGGCGACGCCGATTTCCAGGTCCCCCATGGAGGTTTCGAGCGTCACCGCGCCGCGCACGATCTCGCCGAGGCGGATGAGACCGGCCGACGTCTTCGCGTCGACCCCGGCGCCCGCGTGCTCGACGGTGATGTCGCCGTTGGCCGACCGCACCCGCGCGTCGCCGCCGACGGAGGCGATCGTGGTCTCGCCGTTGGAGTTCTTGACCACCGCGGTGCCCTCGATCTCGCCGATCCGGATCTTGCCGGTGCCGGTGGAGATCTCGGCGTTGCCCGCGACGCCGTCGACGGTCACGTGACCGGCCGAAGTGGACAGGTGCAGCGGCCCGGTGCGGTCGACCCGCGCGTTGCCGGCCGAAGTCTTGAACCGGCTCTGGCCGAGGACGCCGGCGGTGCGGAAGTCGCCCGCCTGTAGCTCGGCGTTGACCGCGGACCCGGCGGGCAGCTCGATGGTCACGTCGACGGCGCGGGTCTTGCGGGAGAAGTCGAACGTGCGCTTCGGGCCGGTGACCGTGAGCGTGCCGTTGGTGTAGTCGACTCGGACCTGCTGCGCGGCCTTCACGTCGGACTCGTCGTTCTCGTCGCTCGGGCGGACGTCGACGACGGTGGTCTGACGCTCGCTCGCGGTGATCTGCACGTCGCCGACGCTCAGGTCGACGGTGACGGAGATCGGGTCGGGGGTTTCGAATTCAGGCATGGCTGTCTCCACAACTTGTGTCGGTGAACCGTCCCCGCAGGTCAGGGACGTGAGGTGAAGTGGTGCGAAAAGGTGCTAGCGGACCCAGCCGGTGAAGCTCTGCTTCGTCCGCTTGCCGCTGCTCGGCGGCTCGACGCGCTGGTCGCGGTCGGTGCGCTGCAAGGCCGTGGCGGCCGCCCGGACGAGCCAGGCGTTGACGGAGCGCCCCTCCTTGCCCGCGGCCTCCTCGACGGCGGCCTTGAGCTGTTCGGGCAGGCGCACGTTGATGCGTGCGGCGGGACCGTCTTCGGAGATGAGCAGCTCGCTCTCCGGAGCGGCGGCCATGGTCGTGTCTTCGGCCGCGAGCTCGAGCGGCTCGGCCGGCGGCGTGGTCACGACGAACTGCGGATCGCGGCCACGCAGGCGCAGCTCCACGGAGCCCGGAGCCAGGTCGCGGGTGATCTCGTCGGCAGCGGCCGACAGCGCGTCCAGCAGCGTCATCCGGATCGCCGACTCGAGCGACCCGGTCAGCCGCTCGACCAGCTCACGCGACTCCTCGCCACCGGCTTCGGCCAGTGTGGCGAACTCTCGCCCGAGGTTGCTGACGTACGTGGTCAAGTCCATGGCACAACTATGGCACACGAATGGCACCATCGCAATGCCAAAGTGGCTCAGATGTGTGCCGAGGTGGCACCGCGTGGCACCCTGCTGGCTCACGGGCGAAAAAAGTGCAGGTCAGGGCCGTTTTGACCCTGGCCTGGATGTGGCACTTCCCCCAGCGCGGCGGCTAGGCCGACAGCCCGAACTTCCCCTTCCGGCTCAGATCGTCGACGTAGGCGGCGGCGACGTGGGCGAAGTTCACCGACACGGTGTTGCCGTCGCGCGTCCGCACGGAGTGGACCCCGCCGTGCTTGAGCAGGTCAGGGATCTTCTCCTCCACGCCGGCGGATTCGTCGTTCGTGATGGGGAAGATCAGCGGTTCGCCGCCGGAGGTCAGGTGCAGGACGAGCGCGAGTTTCGGATCAGCCATGGCCCCATGCCACCAGCGCCCGATCACCGGCGGCAAGCGGGTTCGCGCACAGCAGAGCACTTCACCGGTCCGAGTAAGGCGCCTGCGAGGCGTCGGCTAGCGTTTCGTCGCGGAAACCCGACCTAGGGACGGACGATGCCGTACTCGTTCACGTTGTCACCCGCGGCGGTGGACCTGCTGCTGGAGCGGCAGGGTCTCGGCCGCACGCCGGCGCCGTTTTCGGTGGCGCACATCGGCATCACCGGCCAGGAACGCGCGGGCGTGCGCGACGCCGTGCTGCGCGACCTCGACAACCGGGGCCTGGTGCACCGCGGTTACCTCGACGACGATCTGGAGCTGGCGCTCACCACGTTCGCCCGAAGCCGCCTCGTCGTCACCGCGACAGCGCAGCTGGACGACGGGCAGCTGTTCGCGCGCGTCGCGTCCACCGGCGACCAGGCCGTGCTGGTGAAGCAGGACAACGGCATGTTGGTCTTCGAGCAGATCCGCCCGACCGGTCTCGTGCCGGCGCTGGTCGACCTGCTGCCGCCCGGGGCCGCTGCGCCCGGCCAGTCCGTGACGATCACGCGCCCGGCGAAGCAGCCCCGCCGGGACGGGTACGACCCGTTCGCCGCGTCGAACGCCCCGCGAAACCCGCAGCTCAGGTCCGTCGAGCGGATCTTCGAAAAGCCGCGGCTGCGGGTCGGGCAGTTCACGATCGGCGCGCAGCCGCCGCTCGTCTGGTTCGACACGGAGCTCGGCCGCTACCTGCTCAGCACCCGCGTCGCCGACGACGGGCAACGCTGGCTCACCTACGCGCCGGCCGACAACAACCGCCTCGCCCAGCAGCTGTTCACGCAGCTGGAGGCGTATTCCGCAAACGCCTGACCGCGGCCGTCGTCGTCAGTAGACTTCGGGTCATGACCTTGGTGGAGCCGGGACAGGTCGCCGGCCTGGACCCGAAGGCCGTCGCTGCCGCGGCGGCCGAGACGACGAAACTCGTGAACGCCGCGAAGTCGGGCAGCTTCACCATCTCCGGTGAAGCGCTCGAGGGCCTGCGCCAGGCGCTGTCCGACATGGTGACGCGCGTGGACCGGCTGACCGGTTCCACGGCCGCGCTGGACCAGGCCCCGCAGCTCGGGAGCCACCCGTACGGGCACGCGGTGGCGGCCCACGACCTCAAGGCCGCGTCGCAGGACGTCGGGTCCGTCCGGTCGGCGCTGGGGCAGTTCCGCGACGTGCTGACCGAGGCCGACGAGGCGCTGGCCCGCGCCGGCGGCGTCTACCGCACCGGTGAGGACAGCGCCGTCGACGCGCACGCCGCCCACAAGACGGGGGACCTCGCATGACCGCGCCGCAGCCGGGGCTCGAGCCGTCCGACGCCGACTACCTCGGCCACACCCACGAGCAGCTCCAGCAGTTCGTGACCACGAACCTCGACGTGAAGCAGGTCGCCGACGTCTCCGCGGCCTACACCGAGGTCACCAAGGCCTTCGACGACTTCGCGACGCAGCTGACCGAGGCCGTCAACAAGTCCAAGGGCTCGTGGGAGGGCAGCGCGGCCGAGAGCGCGCAGGCCTACTTCGCCACGCTCGGCTCGTGGGCCGACGCCACGGCGCAGAACGCGAAGCTCGCCGCGCAGACCGTCGACGACCAGGGCACGGCCGCGCAGAACGCGCGCAATGCGATGACCGAGTCGATCCCGTTCGACTGGACCGACGAGATGGCGCACTGGACGTCGGCCGGCCCGTTCGACCTCGGCGACACCGTCGACCAGTCGCTGAAGAAGCAGCAGGCCAGCCAGTCGGCTCACGAGCAGGCCGCGCAGACGATGTCGGACTACGACCACTCGCTGTACTCGGCCGCGTCGAAGCAGCCGGTGTTCGCGGACCCGCCGAAGTTCGGCACGGGCAGCGTGACCACGGCCTCGGCCGTCCTCCCCGCGGCCGCGACCTCCACCGACCACCACGGCGGCGGTGGCTCCGATTCCGGCGGCCAGGTTTCGTCCGCGCCGAGCCAGATCACGGGCTCCGGCCACGTGCCGCCCGCCCCCAACGCCGCCACCACGGCGTCGAGCTTCGAGCCCGCGGCGGGCCAGCAGCAGGCCGGTGCCGCGGGTGCGTCGGGCGCCGGCGGGATGCCCATGGGCGCGATGCCGATGGGCGGCAGCATGGGCGCTGGTGGTGGCGGCGGCTTCGGCGCCGACGAGGAGTACCAGTCCAAGTTCAGCCGCGGCGGCGGCTTCGGCCCGGGCGAAGGCGCCGCGCCGGGCGGTGCGGGTGGCCTCAGCGGCGCGCCCGCGCGGGCCGGCATGGGCATGGGGATGGGTGGCGGTGACGCTCGCTACGAAGAGGACGAAGCGGACGGCGCGCGCTTCTTCTCCCATGTGGACGAAGACGACGAGTACGGCGCCGACCTGCGTGCCGCTCCGCCGGTGATCGGGGAGTAGCTCTGGCTGTACGAAAAGGGCCCCTCGCGTTCGAGGGGCCCTTTTCGTACTGAGTCTCAGTAGCGGTAGAACTTCTCCGCCCGGCCTTGCCGCACCAGCTTCAGCCACTGCAGGAACGCCTTCGGATCGCGCTTCACGCCCACGAAGTACAGGCCGAAGCGGATCACTTCCAACGCGCCGATCTTGCGCATGCCCGGCTGCGAGAGCAGGTAGCCGCGGTTGCGGTAGGTGTAGTAGCGCTTGACCTCGTTCTCGGGGTCCTGCGCGTGGAACCTCCCGCCCAGCATGGGTTTGAACTCGTCCGAGCCGTCGGGGTGCAGGTAGGTCGTGCGCAGCGACGTGCCGAACGGCAGGCCCGAGCGCACGAGCCGGCGGTGCAGCTCCACCTCGTCGCCGCGGAAGAACAGGCGCAGGTCCGGCACGCCCGTGACATCCAAAGTGGACGCGCGGAACAACGCGCCGTTCATGAGCGACGCGATGCCCGGCAGGAAGTCCGTGCCCAGCTCCGCCGACGAGCGCTTCCACGTGAGCCCGCGCCGCAACGGGAACGCGAGCTTGGCCGGCGCGTTGATGTTCGCCACCACCGGCGAGATCTCCGCGAGGCCGCGCTTTTCCGCTTCCTCCAACAGGATCTGCAGCACGTGCTCGTCGGCGGGACGGCCGTCGTCGTCGGCGAGCCAGACCCACTCGGCGCCGAGGGCGAGTGCGTGGAGCATGCCGAGCGCGAACCCGCCCGCGCCGCCGAGGTTCCGGTGCGAAGGCAGGTACGTGTAGGGCAGCGGGTACGCCTCGACGACGTCCCGCGCCGACTGGTCCGGACCGTTGTCGACCACCACGAGGTGGTCGACCGGCCGCGTCTGCGCGGCGATGATCTTCAGCGAGTCCGCGAGCAGCTCACGACGGTGGCGCGTCACCACCACGCCGACGACGGCGCCCTCGGGCAGCTGCTGGGTCTCGCTGGTCATCATTCCCCGCCGTTCTTCGTGCCCACGGGCTCGATGCCGAGCCGCTCCAGGCCTTCCTGGCTCATGTTCTCGAACGGGTCGCGGCCCTTGTAGCCGGTGAGGACCTCGCGCAGCGAACCCTGCTGCTTGACGTTGCCCTCGTCCATCCAGATCGCGGAGTCGCAGAGCTCGAAGAGGAACTCGTCGGAGTGGCTCGCGAAGACCAGGATGCCGGAGCGCTTCACCAGGTCCTTGAGGCGGTCGCGGGCCTTGTTGAGGAACGCCGCGTCGACCGCGCCGATGCCCTCGTCGAGGATCAGGATCTCGGGGTCGATCGAGGTGACGACACCCAGCGCCAGGCGCACGCGCATACCCGTGGAGTACGTGCGCAGCGGCATCTGCAGGTAGTCGCCGAGCTCGGTGAACTCCGCGATGTCGTCGACCCGCTTCTCCATCTCCTTGGCGGTCATGCCGAGGAAGAGGCCGCGGATGATGATGTTCTCGACGCCGGAGATCTCCGGGTCCATGCCGATGCCGAGGTCGAAGACCGGGGCGATCTTGCCGGTGATCCGGGCCGCACCGCGGGTGGGCTCGTAGATGCCGGCGAGCAGGCGCAGCAGCGTGGACTTGCCGGCGCCGTTGTGGCCGACCAGGCCCACGCGGTCGCCTTCGCGCAGCTTCAGGGTCACGTCGTGCAGCGCCTCGATGATCGGCACCTTCTGGTCCGTGCCGATCTTGCCGCCGACCTTGCCCAGCACGCGCTTCTTCATCGACCGCGTCTTGGCGTCGAAGATCGGGAAGTCGACGTACGCGTTGTGAACGTCAATGCTGACCATGTGTCACACCCAATACGAGACGCGAGAGCGGTAATTGCGCATGGCGACGAGCGCGAGCGCCCAGCCGACGATCGTGAGCCCGCCGACGACGGCCCAGCTGGTCCAGCTCACGGCTTCCCCGAGTAGTGGGGCCCGGGTCACCTGCATGTAGTGGTACAGCGGGTTCGCCTTGATGAACGGCAACGCCCAGGACACGCTGTCGCGCGCGCCACCGGCCTCGAGCTGGTCGACCGGCCAGACGATCGGCGTTGCGTAGAACAGCAGCTGGATCAGGGAGTTGATCACCTGCGGGATGTCGCGGAAGCGCGTCGAGATGATCCCGAGCAGCAGCGCGGCCCAGCACGCGGTGAGTCCCAGCAGCAGGAAGCCCGGAATGGCGAGGAAGATGTTCCAGCTCAGGCCCGGGTGGCAGAACTTGTCCGGGACGCACGCGCCGGTCTTCGTGCCGAGCGAGTACGGCCCGTCGAGCGCGCCGAAGAAGATGATCAGCAGCACGAAGTACACGATCATGTTGTGCGCGAGCAACAGGGTCTGACGCCAGACGGTGCGCAGCACGTAGACACTCAGCGGCGCGGGGAGCTGCTTGATCATCCCCTCGTTCGCGATGAACGTCTCCATGCCCTCGGACAGACAGCCCTGGATGAAGCCCCAGATGATGAACCCGGTGGAGATGTAGGGCAGGAACACCTGGATGGGCAGGTTGAACAGCTGTGAGTACAGCAGGCCCAGCCCCAGCGCGATGACCGCCTGGCTGATCGTGATCCAGAACGGACCGATCACCGACCGGCGGTAGCGCTGTTTGATGTCCTGCCAGCCAAGGTGGGTCCACAGCTGGCGAGCTGCGAGACCCTCCTTGATGTCGGCGATCGCCCTGGAGAACGTCTTGCGGTCCGACGCAGGTGGTAACGGCATCGAGACCTCGGGTTCGGCTACGTGAACCGTGCTGGTGGCATGCACGTGGACGAGGGTACCGATCGGAGGTCTCGTCCTCGGGACGCCCCGGCCCAGGCGTGCGCCGGACCTGTCGATGCCGCACCGGACACGCGGTGTGTCCTGGTAGTTTCTTACTCCATGACTGCTGCTCTCGGTGCGGCGAGCCTGATGGTCGATCTCCTCGCGGCGTACGCCGATCGTCCCGACCCCAAGTCGGTCGCGGTCGTCGGCAACCAGCCCCTGGACCCGGACTCGGCTCGGGCGAAGGCCGTGGACGACTGCGATCTCGTGATCCGCGTCAACGGTTTCGTCGTCGATGAGCCGGAAGGCCCGGAGGTGACCGGGCGCAAGGTCCACGCCGTGGTCTTCAACCGCGCCGTGCGGGCCACTCGCCACGTTTTCCGGGACTACCGCAGCAGGCTGTACCTGCTGGTGGAGCCGGGCCGGCTGCACTGGGAACCGGAGGCGCTGCCGGGCTGGTGGCCCGCTGACCTGGGGTTCGTGCCGGTGCCCAACCGTGAGGTCGTGTTGCCGTTGTCCGACGCGCTCGGCCTGCCGACGCGCACCGAGTCGACCTGGTCGACCACGGGCACGCTCGCGGCGTGGATCGCGCGCACGTCGTTCCCCGACGCGCAGCTGGTCCTCACCGGGTTCTCCTTCATCGACAACCCGAACCAGACTTCGTGGGAGCACGCTGCCGGCGATTCCTGCATCGTGGGTCCCGAGCATCAGATCGCCGCCGAGGGCAGGCTGCTGGACACGTGGACCCGGACCGGCGACACCGTTCTGCTGCGCTGACCCAGTTTTCCGAATCCCGAAGGAACCGTCCCCATGGCAGTCCAGAAACTCCGCTCCGGCCTGTTCAACCGGATCGCCCGGCTCATCGACTTCCGCATCGAAGAGCGGATGCGCGAGACCGTTCGCGACCTGAACCACCGCGTCAACGACCTCGAGCACGCGACCGCCGACCACCGGCGCCGGCTCGACGCCGCGGAGTCGGGCCTCGAGCACGCCCGCGGCGACCTGCTCTGGACCCGCGCCGAGCTCGACCGGATCATCCCCCACATCGCCGCGCAGGAGGCGCAGCTCGAGACGCTGCGGGAGTCGATGGCACTCGTGCCGCGCGCCGACAGCGCTGAGATCGCCGAGTCGCGGTCGCTGATCGAGGAGATCCAGCGCCAGCACGCGCAGATCCGCGTCCGGCTCGCCGGCATCGCGCGGTACGAGGACCGGCTGCGCCGCCTCGAGGACAACCGCCTGGCGCCGTCGGCCCAGTGAGCCCGCTCGCGGCTCGCGAGGCCACCGAGGCCGACGCCGAGCTGCTGCTGGCCTGGCGAAACGACCTGCGCACGCGGGAGGCGTCGCGGTCAAGTGGCGTGATCGAGCTAGCTGACCACTTGCGGTGGCTGCGCGGCGTGCTGGCTTCGCCGGATCGGCTCCTGCTGGTCGTTTCCGACGACGACGGGCCCGTGGGCACCGTGCGGTTCGACCGGGAACGACCGGGGGAGTGGGAAGTCAGCATCACGCTCGCTCCGGCGAGCCGTGGTCGGGGACTTTCCCTCGCTGTGCTCACGCTCGGCGAACGCGTGCTCATCGAGCGTGAGACGGTGAGCGCGATCCTCGCCGCCGTGCACCAGGACAACGCGGCTTCGGCGGCATTGTTCGAGCGCGCCGGGTACGTCGAGTCGGCGCCCGCCGAGAACGGCTTCCGGTGGCTGCGCAAGACTCGGGGGTGACCCGCACGCGCACCACCGGGAGGACGCCACCCATGTCCGAAGTCCGCATCGGCGCCCACACGCTCGGCCCGGACCGGCCGCCGTTCGTCATCGCCGAGATGTCCGGCAACCACAACGGCGACCTCGACCGCGCTCTCGCGATCGTCGATGCCATCGCCGATGCCGGCGCGCAGGCGGTGAAGCTCCAGACCTACCGCCCCGACACGATCACGATCGACGTCGACGGCCCCGCCTTCCGCATCGGCGACGGACATTCCTTGTGGGGCGGGGAAAACCTGTACAAGCTGTACGAAAAGGCCCACACCCCGTGGGAATGGCACGAACCCATTTTCGAGCGCGCCCGCGCGCGCGGCCTGGAGGCGTTCTCCAGCCCGTTCGACCCGACGGCCGTGGAGCTGCTGGAATCGCTCGACGTGCCCGCGTACAAGATCGCGTCTTCCGAGATCGTCGACCTGCCGCTGGTTGACTTGTGCGCCCGCACCGGCAAGCCGCTCGTCATCTCGACGGGCATGGCGAGCATCGCGGAGATCGACGCCGCCGTCCGCACCGCCCGCGACGCCGGCAACGACCAGCTCATCGTGCTCGGCTGCACCGCCAGCTACCCGGCCTCGCCGTCCGAAAGCAACCTGCGTGGCCTGCCGGTGCTCGCCGGCGTCACGGGCACGCTCGTCGGCCTGTCCGACCACACGCCGGGCATCGGCGCGCCGCTGGCCGCCGTCGCGCTGGGCGCGGTGGCGATCGAGAAGCACGTGACGCTCGCTCGCGCCGACGGTGGTGTGGACTCGGAGTTCTCGCTGGAGCCCGCCGAGCTGGCCGCGCTGGTGACCGAGAGTCACCGCGCGTGGGAGGCCCTCGGCCGCCCGGTGATCGGCCCGCGCGAGAGCGAGCAGGAAGGCCTTCGCCTGCGCCGCTCGTTGTACGTCGTGGCAGACGTCCGCGCGGGCGACGAGGTGACCTCGTCGAACGTCCGGTCCATCCGCCCGGCCGGGGGCCTGGCGCCGGCCGAGATCACGACGGTGCTGGGCCGCACCTTCCGCGTCGACGCCGCAAAAGGCACGGCTTTGACCTGGGACCTGATCTAGTCTCGGCCGCATGGCACGAGCGAAGTCGCGCAAGGCGTTGCTGACCGTCCTCGGCGTCCTCGGGGCGATCCCCGTCGCCAGCGGCCTGACCGGGATTTTGGGCGGCCCGGAGCGCGCCCCGGGCGGCGCCCCCGCCGCGCCCAGCGTCGACAGCGAATACCGCTTCGTCAACACCTTCTGGACCGCAGCGGGCCTCGCGCTCTGGTGGTCGCTCCGCCATCCGGAAAAACGCGCGGCGACCACGCGTGTCGTCCTCGGCACGGCCGCCGTCGGCGGGGTGCCCCGGCTGATCTCGGCCCGGCGGGTGGGCGCGCCCCACCCGGTGTTCCGGGCGGCGATCGTGCTGGAGCTGGTGGTGGTGCCGTTGGTGCTGGTGTGGCACGCGGTGGTGGTGCGCGGTGAGGGTCAGACCCCGAAGAAGCTCCGCACGCCGTCCACAACCCGGTCCACATCCGCGTCCGTCAGGGACGGGAAGAGCGGCAGCGACAGCTCCTGCTCGTAGTACGCCTCGGCGTTCGGGCACAGGCCGCGGCGGTAGCCGAGGTCCTCGAAGACCGGGTGCCAGTAGGCGGGGATGTAGTTGACCTGCACGCCGATGCCCAGCCCGCGCAGGTGGTCGAACAGTGCGCGGCGGCGGCCGTCGAGGACGCGCAGCGGGTAGAGGTGCCAGACGGGGTCGGCGCCGGGCCGCGAGGGCGGGGTGAGGACTCCGCCGACGTCGGCCAGAGCCCCGTTGTAGCGCGCGTGGATCTCGGCGCGGCGCTTCTTGAACTCGGCCAAGCGGGTGAGCTGGCTGCTGCCCAGGGCGCACAGGACGTCGGGCAGGCGGTAGTTCAGGCCGAACTCGTGCACCTCCTGGTGCCAGCCACCCTCGTCCGGGTAGCGCTGCAGGGCCTTGTCGCGCACGAGGCCGTGGTTGCGGAAGGCCTGGGCGCGGCCGAGCAGCTCCGGCGACGCGGTCACGACGGCGCCACCTTCGGCCGTCGTGAGGTTCTTGGTCGGGAAGAACGAGAACGTGGTCAGGTCGGCGAGCGAGCCGACCGGGCGGCCCTGCCAGCTGCCGCCCACGGAGTGCGCCGCGTCTTCCAGCAGCAGTGCGCCCGCGTTGTGCGCGACCTCGGCCAGCGCGTCGAGCTCGGCGGGGTGGCCGGCGTAGTCGACGGCGGCCACGACCTTCGTGCGGTCGGTCACGAGAGCCGCCGCGGCCTCGACGGCGAGGTTGCCGGTGTCCGGCTCGACGTCGGCGAAGACCACCTTCGCGCCGTGCAGCGCGGCGGTGGCGGCGGTGGCGACGAACGTCATCGGCGACGCCACGACCTCGTCACCAGGCTTGATCGCGGCGGCCGCGTACGCGACGTGCAGCGCCGCCGTGCCCGAAGTGACGACAACGGCCGGGGTCCCGCCGGTGTGCAGAGCCAGGTCGGCCTCGAACCGCGCGACGGCGGGACCGGTGGTGAGCCAGTCGCCGCGCAGGACCTCGGTGACGGCGGCGATGTCCTCGTCGGTCACGGACTGGCGGCCGTACGGGAGAAACTCCGCCGACGTGCTCTTTCCCGCGGAGGCGGCGTCGGACTCAGCCATACTGCTCGACCAGCTTGCGAAGTTCGTCCGCTTCGAGCCACAGGTCGTTGGTGTCCGAGCGGTACGCGAACCCTTCGGGCATCGGTTTGCCGTCGGCGGGCGCCTCGTAGCCCCAGCCCGCCAGGTGCGGCTGCACGACGTAGCGGTCCGGCAGCTGAACGGTCCGGCGCGCGTCGTCGGGCGCGATCATCTCCTCGTGCAGCTTCTCGCCCGGGCGCACGCCCACCTCGTGCATCGGCGAACCCGGCGCGATGGCCTGCGCGAGGTCGACGAGCCGCATGCTCGGGATCCGCGGCACGTACAGCTCACCGCCGTGCATCTGGTCGAACGAGTCCACCACGAACTGCACGGCCTGCGGCAGCGTGATCCAGAACCGCGTCATGTCCTTGTGCGTGATCGGCAGCGACTCGCCCTGCTCGGCGAGCTTGCGGAAGAACGGGATCACGCTGCCGCGCGAGCCCATCACGTTGCCGTAGCGCACCACGGAGAACCGCGTGACGTGCGCGGCCGCGTAGTGGTTGCCGCTGATGAACATGCGGTCGGCGCACAGCTTGGTGGCGCCGTAGAGGTTGATCGGGCTCGACGCCTTGTCGGTCGACAGCGCGACGACCTTCTTCACGCCGGTGTCGATCGCGGCCTCGATGACGTTCTGCGAGCCCATCACGTTGGTCTGGACGAACTCGAACGGGTTGTACTCACCCGTGTCCACCTGCTTGAGCGCCGCGGCGTGCACGACGTAGTCGACGCCGTGCATGGCGCGCTCGAGGCGGCGGCGGTCGCGGACGTCACCGATGAACCAGCGCAGCCGCGGGTCGTCGTTGAACAGTTGTCGCGCTTCGTACTGCTTCAGCTCATCGCGGGAGAGCACGACCAGGCGGCTGGGGTTCAACTCCGCCAGGGCGTAGGTGATGAACGCCTTGCCAAATGAGCCGGTCCCGCCGGTGAGCAGGATGCTGGAGCCATCCAGCTCGGACATCGACGACCTCCGCGGTTGGGGTTCTTGGTTCTGGCGCGTTGCCGCAGGCCATCATGTCACCCATGCGTGAAGGCCTCGGCGTCAACGCCGTGATCCAGGCCCGGTCCTCCTCGACGCGCCTGCCGGGCAAGGTGCTGCGGCCCCTGGCCGGGCGCAGTGTCCTCGGCTGGGTCGTCCGCGCGGCGGCGGCCGCTCCCGGTGTGGACCAGGTCGTCGTCGCCACCTCGGACGCGGCCGACGACGACGCGGTCGCCGAGGAGGCCGTGCGCTGCGGGGCTCTGGTCGCGCGCGGGCCGCTGGATGACGTCGTGGCGCGCTTCGGCGTGTCCCTGGCCGCCTACCCGGCCGACGCCGTGGTCCGGCTCACCGCCGACTGCCCGCTGCTCGACCCCGCTTTGATCGGCCGGCTGGCGGCGGTTTGGCGCGCGGAACCGTCGCTGGACTACGTGAGCACGACGCTCGTGCGGACGCTGCCGCGGGGCTTCGACGCGGAGTTGGTGCGGGCCTCGGTGCTCGCCGAGCAGGTCGAGATTGCCGAGGGCCCGGACCGCGAGCACGTGACGTCGGCGATCTACCGGCAGCCCTCGCGGTACTCGTGCACGGGCATTGTGGTGAGCCCGGCCGCCGACGACCTGCGCGTCACCCTCGACACCCCGGAGGACTGGGAGCTTCTCTCGGCCGTTGTTTCGGTTCTGGGTGATCAGCCCGCGTCCTGGCGTTCGGTGGTTTCGCTGCTGCGCTCCCGGCCGGATCTGGTGGCTTTGAACGCGCACGTCGAGCAGAAGAAGCTCGGCCAGTGAAGCTCCTGCTCCGCGCCGACGCGTCCGCGGTGATCGGCGCGGGCCACATCGCGCGCGTCGTGGCGTACGCCGAGCGCGCCGTCGCTCGCGGCTGGGACGTCTCTTTCGCGGGCACGACCGACAACGCTGAGTGGCTCGCCTCCCGTTTCGACGCGCTTTCGGTGCCGGTTTTGCCGGTTTCTGACTGGGCTTCCTTGGCCGCCGGCTTCGACGCGGTCCTCGTGGACCACTACGCGCTGGGCGACGTGCGCGCCGAGGTCAACGCCGCGGGCGCGCTGCTCGTGTCCCTTGAGGACGACACCTTCGGCCGCCGGCCTGCGGATGTTGTGGTGGACGCCGGGTTCACGCCTTCGCCCCGCCCTTCGGATGATTCGGGCGTGCTGCTGCGGGGCGTCGAATACACGGCGTTGCGCTCGGGGGTCTTGGCTGCTCGGGCCCGCCGCTCCGCTGTTGCTTCCCCTTCGCCCCATGTCACGGTCGTCTTGGGCGGCGGCGCCGAATGGTCGGGGACGGTCAGCCTGCTGCTCCGCGCCCTCGCCGCCACTGGGCTGGCCTTCTCCGCCGACGCTCTCGTCCGCGGCGAGCCCGCTCTGCCGGTTTTGTCGGCCGGCCAGTCCCTGCGGGTCGCCGCCCCGCACTCGGGCCTGCTCGACCTCCTGGCCACCACGGACGTCGCGGTCAGCGCCACCGGCGTCACCTTCCTGGAGCTCTGCTGCCTCGGCATCCCGACGGCGGCGGTGCAACTGGTCGACAACCAGGGGCCGGGCTACCGCGCCGCCACGGACCTCGGCCTGGCGGTGGGCCTGGGCGACGCCGGTTCGCTGGCGGATCGGCTGCCTGCCGTGGTTTCCGCACTGGGTTCGCTGCTGTCGGACGCCGGCTTGCGGTCCTCTTTGTCCTCGGCCGCCGCGTCCACTGTGGATGGACTCGGCGCGGACCGGGTCCTGGATGTCATCGCTTCGAGCTGAGGGGGATTCGACGGATTTCTCAGGCGTTTTCGGCACTGAGCACGCCTCGCCGCAGGACATCGACTGGGCGGCGGTGGAAGCCGCCTTGGGTACCGCGCTGCCCGCCGACTACCGCGCCTACGCCGACACCTATCCGGCCCTGTACCTGGACAAGCTGATCACCATCCGGCACCCGCTGGCCGTGAGCGAGTGGGCGAAACTCGTCGAGGGCGCGAAGCCGGTGCTCGAGTCGTTCGCCTACGGGCGCAGCCAGGTTCCCGACGCCGTGCCGTACCCACTGTTCCCCGAACCGGGCGGCCTGCTGCCCTGGGGGTACGACGACGACGGCGCCGACTACTTCTGGCGGACCGCCGGCTCGCCCGACGAGTGGACCGTGCTCGTCTTCGACAGCGGCGAGTGGTGGGAGTTCCCGCGCGGCTTCGGCGCGCTGTGGATCGAATGGGCCGGCGGGCGGATCACCACTGCGCCGCTGGGCCGGGAAGACGTCCTGCTGCCCGGGTTTTCCGTCGAGCGCGTGGGTGATTGAGGACCGAACCTGTCCTCAAGGGGTTTTAGCGTTTTCGGCATGACTCTCACCCCGTTCCGCGTCAACGTCCCGCAAGCCGACCTCGACGACCTGCACGAACGGCTCGCCCGGACGCGCTGGCCGGACCAGCCCGAGGGCGTCGGGTGGGAGCTGGGGATTCCGGTGGACGAGGTGAAGGACCTGGCCGAGCACTGGCGCCTGCGGTTCGACTGGCGGGCGGCCGAGGAGCGGATCAACGCGTTCCCGCAGTTCACCACCACCATCGACGGCGAGAACGTGCACTTCCTCCACGTCCGCTCGCCCGAGGAGGGGGCCACGCCGCTGCTGCTGACGCACGGCTGGCCCGGGTCGATCGTGGAGTTCCTCGACGTGATCGGACCGCTCGCCGACCCGCGCGCGTACGGCGGGGACCCCCGCGACGCGTTCCACGTGGTCGTCCCGTCGATCCCCGGCTTCGGCTTCTCCGGACCGACCCGCGACCGCGCCTGGGGCCCGGCCCGCGGGGCGCGCGCCTGGGCTTCGCTGATGACCACCCTCGGCTACGACCGCTTCGGCACCCACGGCGGCGACTGGGGTGCGTTGATCTCCCGCGAGCTCGGCGTGCAGTTCCCTTCGCGGGTGCTCGGGGTGCACGTCACCATGCTGCCCACCGCCGTCGCCCGCTCGGAGTCGGACTTGGAGGGCTTGACCGGTGCCGAACTTTCGCTGGCCGAACGGTCGTTGGAGAAGTCCCGCGCCTTCCAACACACCGGAACCGGCTACGCGATCATCCAGTCGACCAAGCCGCAAACGCTTGCGTACGGCCTCACCGACTCACCCGCCGGCCAACTCGCGTGGATCGCGGAAAAGTTCCGCTCCTTCTCCAACACCACCCACGACCTCATCGACCGCGACGACCTCCTCACCGACGTCGCCGTCTACTGGTTCACCGCCACGGCCAACTCGTCCGCCCGCATCTACGCCGCGTTGGAGGGTCCGTGGGGCGCGCCCCTCCCCGTTTCCACGGTCCCCACCGGCGTCGCGGTGTTTCCCGACGACATCGGCCTGCCCCTCCGCCCCCTCGCCGAACGCACCGACAACATCGCCCACTGGTCCGAGTTCCCGGCCGGCGGCCACTTCCCGGCCCTCGAACAACCGGACGCGCTGATCGGTGACATCCGGAAGTTCTTCGGGAGCTTGTGAACTTGGGGGTGTGAACGGTCCCTTCGCGCTTGGCCGTCGGCGCGAGGGGACCTTTCGCGTTCACGTGGCGGCGCGACGGGACGGTTCGCGCTCGCCGGCACGACTGGACCGTTCGCACCCACCCGGCGGCGTTAGGGGACGGTTCATGCCTGGGCAGCGCGGCGGCGAGGAGACCGTTCGCGCGGGCGGCTGGGCGTGGAAGGACCGTTCGCGCTCGGTCCCGGCACGAAAGGACCGTTCGTGCTGCGGCGCCGGTTCGGGCGGACCGTTCGCGGCCGCCCACGGGACGAGAGGACCGTTCGTGCTCCGGCAGCGGAGCGGGGGGACCGTTCGCGGCTATGCGGCGGCGCGCTGGGACCGTTCGCGCCCACCGGTATGACCGGCCCCTTCGCGCTTGGTCGACGGCGCGACCGGACCGTTCGCACTCAGTCGACGGCGCGACCGGACCGTTCGCACTCAACCGGCGGTGCGAAGGGAGCGTTCGCACCGAGTTGGCGGCGCGAGGGGACCGGTCGCGCTCCGGCAGTGGTGCGAGAGGACCGGTCGCGCGCGAGCGAGGGCACGAAGGGACCGCTCGCGACCACCAACCAACCCGACCAACCAACCCAGCCAACCCGACCAACCGCGAAAAGCCCACTCACCCCAAAACAGCAAGAAGGGACCGTTCACACGCCACCCAGCGCACGAACGATCCCCTCATCACCAACGCCTCAGCGCGTCGAGCAAGACCTCAACACCCTCAAGACGTCAAGACCTCACAAATACTGCCCAGTCCCACTGATCCCAGGCCTCTGCCCCTCAGCACCAGGACCACCCGGCATCACCGCACCCGACGACCCCGCCGGTAACCCCCGGCGCATCTGCTCCAGCTGCACCCGCGCCGCCATCTGCTGGGCGAACAGGGCCGTCTGGATGCCGTGGAACAGCCCCTCCAGCCACCCCACCAGCTGGGCCTGCGCGATCCGCAGCTCGGCGTCCGACGGAGTCGAGTCGTCCGCGAAGGGGTGCACCAGGCGCTCCAGTTCCTCGCGCAGCTCGGGCGCCAGGGCCTCCTGCAGCTCGCGCACCGAGTTCTGGTGGATCTCGCGCACCCGGTTTCGGCTGGCGTCGTCCAGCGGGGCCGCGCGGACTTCCTCCAGTAGCTGCTTGATCATCGTCCCGATGCGCATCACCTTGGCGGGCTCTTCGATCAGCTCACCGACGGCCTCGTCGGCATCGCCGTCAGGCACGGTGGAGCCGACCGGGACCCCGTCGGGGCCGACGACCACCACGTGGGGGGTCGACTCGGCGTCGGAAGTCTGCCGGAAGTTCGGCTCGCTCATGGGCTCCATCCCAATCAGAATCGCTGGCGGTCGTGTCCGAGCCTAGCGCCATCCGCGGCCCCGGACCCAACCCCGCGGTAACCGCTAAACCGCACGTCCGTACGGTGTCACCATGGCGTTCGACGTCGCTCGTATCCGTGGGTTGTTCCCCGCGCTGGGTGACGGCTGGATTCACTTCGACGGCGCCGCCGGAATGCTGGTCCCGGAACAGGTCGCTTCGGCCGTTTCGACGGCCATGCGTGCCCCGGTGTCCGGGCCGGGGGGAGCGTTTCCGGCCTCACAGCGTGCGGAGAGCATTGTCACCGCGGCCAGGCGAGCAGTGGCAGATCTGGTCGGGGCGGACCCGGCTGCCGTCGTGCTCGGGCCGAGTGCGCCGGTGATGCTGAGGCGCCTCGTCGACGCGCTGGCGGAGCGCTGGACGATCGGCGACGAGGTCGTCGTGTCCCGGCTCGACGAAGAGGCGAACCTCGCGCCGTGGCAGCGCGCCGCGAAGCGTGTGGGCGCGGTCGTGCGCTGGGGTGAGATCGACATCGAGACGTGCGAGCTGCCCGCGTGGCAGTACGAGAACCTCGTGTCCGCCCGCACCAAAGCCGTCACGGTCACGCTCGCGTCCGGCTCGGTCGGCACGCGACCCGACGTCCCGACGGTGATCGAGTTCGCCAAGCGCGTCGGCGCGCTCGTGGTGGTGGACGCGACGTACGCGGCCCCCTTCGTGCCCCTCGACCTCGCCGAGCTGGGCGCCGACGTCATGGTCGTCTCCGCACAGGCGTGGGGCGGCCCGTCGGTGGGCGCGCTCGTGTTCCGCGATCCCGAGATGCTCGAACGCATCCCGTCCGCCTCACTCGACCCGGCCGCCCGCGGCGCCGCGCGCCTCGAGCTCGGCCCCCACGCGTACCCGCTGCTGGCCGGACTCGTCGCCTCGATCGACTACCTCGCCGGCCTCGACGACGCCGCGTCCGGCTCGCGCCGCGAAAGACTCGTGACGTCCCTCGGCTCCGCCAAGTCGTACCACGCTGGCCTGCTCGCGCAGCTGTCCACGGAGCTCCGCTCGCTGCGGCACGTGATGGTGATCGGCGACGCGATGCGCCGCATCCCCGCGCTCGCGTTCGCCGTGCAGGGCAAGAAATCGCCGGAAGTCGCGGAGTACCTGGCGTCGCAAGGCCTATGCGCCTTCGCCGACGACGGATCGGCCGGCGTGTTCGCGTCGCTCGGCGTCGGCGAGGTGGGTGGCGCGGTGCGCATCGGGCTCGCGCACTACTCCAACGTCTTCGAGATCAACCAGCTCGTGCGCGTCCTGGAAGAGCTGCGCTGACGACCAGCGCAGCTCCCCGGCTCAGGACTTCGCGGTCAGCAGGATCTTCCCGAACACGTCGCCGTCTTCCAGCATCCGGTGCGCGGAAGCGGCCTCGGCCATCGGCACGACCTGGCCGATGATCGGCTTCACGGACCCGTTCTCCACCAGCGGCCACAGGCGTTCACGCACGTCGGCGACGATCGCGGCCTTCTGGTCCAGCGGGCGGAACCGCAACCCGGCGGCGAACACGCTCGCGCGTTTGCCCAGCAGGCTGCCGATGTTCAGCTCGCCCTTGATCCCGCCCTGCATGCCGATGATCACGAGCCGGCCGTCGGTGCGCAGTGCGTCGACGTTGCGCTGCAGGTACTTCGCGCCCATGTTGTCGAGGATGACGTCGGCGCCCTTGGCCTCGGCCCGCAGGACCTCGACGAAGTCCTGATCCTTGTAGTTGATCGTGATGTCGGCGCCGAGCTGGCGGCAGCGTTCCAGTCGCTCGGGCGAACCGGCGGTGACGGCGACGGTCGCGCCCAGCGCCTTGCCGACCTGGATCGCGTGGGTGCCGATGCCGCCCGCGCCGCCGTGGACCAGCAGCGTCTGGCCTTCGGCGAGCTTCGCGTGCATCACGACGTTGGCCCACACCGTGCACGCGACCTCCGGCAGCCCGGCCGCCGCGAGCAGCTCGACCTCACCGGGCACGGGCAGGAGCTGGCCGGCGGGCACGACCACGCGCTCGGCGTAGCCACCGCCCGCGAGCAGCGCGCACACCTCGTCGCCGACCTGCCAGCCTTCGACGCCCTCGCCCAGCTCCGCGATCGTGCCGGAGCACTCGAGGCCGATGGTCTCGCTCGACCCGGGCGGTGGCGGGTAGTTGCCCTGGCGCTGCAGCAGGTCCGCCCGGTTGACCGCGCCGGCGGCCACGTCGAGCAGCACTTCACCGGGGCCGGGGCTGGGGTCGGGGACTTCGGTCCACTCGAGAACTTCGGGACCGCCGGGTTCGCGGATCGTGATCGCGTACATGCGCCCGACTGTATCGCCCACGTCGCAGTCTCCGCCGAATGCCGCATTGACGTTCCGGACACCGGGCACAAAGGTGAGCAACCATGTCATTAACTCGTAAAAGACTCATCCCGCCGGTGATCCTGGCGGCCTGCGCGACTCTGGCACTGGGCACCACCCCGGCCGTGGCCGCGAAGAGCGACGATCTCGCCAAGCAGCTGACGAAGAAGGTGACCCTCGACGGCGTCAACCGCCACCTGATCGCGCTGCAGCGCATCGCCGACGCCAACGGCGGCACCCGAGCCGCGAGCACCGACGGGCACAAGAAATCCGCCGAGTACATCGCGGGCAAGCTCGAAGCCGCGGGCTTCAGCGTCACGCGGCAGGAGTTTCCCTTCACCTACAACGAAACCCTCGCCGAGACGCTCACCGTCGACGGCGCCGGCGTGCCCGTGATCGCGATGGAGTACACGCCGTCGACGCCGGTCGGCGGCATCACCGCGCCCCTGGCTGTCGTTCCCGCCGACGCCACCCCGGGCTGCGAAGCGAGCGACTACACCGGCGTGACCGGCAAGATCGTGCTCGTGCCGCGCGGCGCGTGCCCGTTCGCGCAGAAGCAGCAGGCCGCGGCCGACGCGGGGGCGATCGGCGCGCTCATCTCCAACAACGAACCCGGCCCGCTCAACGGGACACTCGGCACCCCCGCCGACGCGCGTATCCCCACCGGCGGCCTGTCGCAGGCCGACGGCCAGGCGCTCGCCGCGAAGGACGGCGCCACCGTGCAGCTGGAGCTGCGCACCTTCCAGGAAGCGCGCACCAGCTACAACGTGATCGCCGAGACGAAAACCGGCCGCAAGGACAACGTCGTGATGCTCGGCTCGCACCTCGACAGCGTCCCGGCGGGCCCCGGCATCAACGACAACGGCACGGGCTCCGCGGCCCTGCTCGAGACCGCGCTGCAGCTGGGCGCGAAGCCGAAGGTGAACAACGCTGTGCGCTTCGGCTTCTGGAGCGCGGAGGAGTTCGGGCTCGTCGGGTCCACGTACTACGTCGATTCGCTGAGCTTCGAGCAGCAGCTCGACCTCGCGCTGTACCTGAACTTCGACATGATCGGCTCGCCCAACGCCGGCTACTTCGCCTACGACGGCGACGATTCCGACCACGTCGGCGCGGGCCCCGGCCCGTACGGCTCGGCGCAGATCGAGAAGACGTTCGTCGACTACCTGACCGGCCGCGGCGTCGCCATCGAGGGCACCGACTTCACGGGCCGCTCGGACTACGGCGAGTTCATCGCCGTCGGCATCCCGGCGGGCGGCCTCGACACGGGCGCCGAGGTGCTCAAGACCCAGGCCCAGGCTACGAAGTGGGGCGGCACGGCGGGTATCGCGTTCGACCCGTGTTACCACCAGGCGTGCGACAACCTGGGCAACGTCGACCGCGTCGCCCTGGACCGCAACGCCGATGGCCTCGCGTGGGCGCTGGGTGTCTACGCGACCAGCACGGAGTCGGTGAACGGCGTCGCGCCCGGCAAGCCGGGCAAGGCCGCGAAGAAGCACTCCGCGCACAAGCTCGCCGCGACCGGAGACACGGCGGCCGCGTAGGTTCCGAAACAAGGAAGGGCACCTTGAGGGACTCAGAGTCCCTCAAGGTGCCCTTCCTTGTTTTGCGCGGGTCAGCCCAGGTTGTTGGTGCTGAACGTGTTGCAGCGCGCCGGCTGCCCTGAGGTGAAGCCGGTGGTGAACCACTTCTCCCGCTGCGCCGACGTGCCGTGGGTGAAGCTCGACGGGTCCGCCTGCCCGCTGCCGAGCTTCGTCTGGATGTAGTCGTCGCCGATGCGCGACGCCGTGTCGAGGGCGCTGGCGATGTCGTCCTGAGTGATGTTCTGCACCAGCGGCTTACCGGATTCCGTCGGTGTCGTCGAGGCGTGGTTGGCCCAGACGCCGGCGTAGCAGTCGGCCTGCAGCTCCAGCCGGACGGAGCCCGACGTCGGCCCGGTGCCGGTGCCGCGCTTGGAGGTGCCGGTGAGGTTCTGGACGTGGTGGCCGTATTCGTGGGCCAGCACGTACGCCTCCGTGAACAGCCCGCCCTGCGCGCCGAAGCGGGTCTTGAGCTCGTCGAAGAACGAGAGGTCGATGTATACGTCGGAGTCGGCCGGGCAGTAGAACGGGCCCGTGTCCGACGTCGCGCTGCCGCAGCCCGTGCGCACGCCGCCGGTGAAGAAGCGCGTCGGCGCCTTGCGGTAGGTCTGGCCGCTGCGCGCGAACTCCTGCGACCAGTAGTCCTGCACGGAGTTGATGATCGCGACGATCGCGCAGTCGTGGTCGCGGTTCGCGTCCGCGCCGGTGTGGCACTTCTGCGAGAGCGTGGTGCTCTCCAGTTGCTGGCCGGACCCGACGTTGTCGAGGCCCAGTCCGCTCGACGCGCTGTTGGTTCCGAGGCTCGCCCCGCCGAACTGCGAGATCAGGAAGTAGATGATCAGGCCCACCACCCCGATCCCGCCACCCCCGATCGCCACGCGGCCGCCGATGCCACCGCCGCCACCACCGCTGCCGCGGAGGTCCTGGACCTCCGAGGTGTCCAGCCCCGCGTCGTCGTCGAATTGCACAGCGGCAGCGTAACGGGCGAGCCGGACACAAGCCGTCCTGCGGGCCGTACCCCGGATACAAGCCTGGGTGCGGCCCATGCGCTGCGGACCGCACCCAGGAACTACCGAGGTTCTTCTGTTGACGGCGGTTGGCCACCGGCCGGGCCGGCGTCCGGCGGAGCCGTCGCGGTGCCGAGGCCGCGAGGAGAGAACAACGCCAGATCGACGCCGGATGCGCGAGAAGAATGCCGAGCGCACCGTAGATGCCCACTCGTGCTGTTCACAGTCGCGACCGGTCCGTATTCAGGCCGTGCCGGCCGCGGGGACACAGCGGGCGGTCAACCGCGGGAATCACCTGCCATGCAACCACCTGGCCTTCCCGGTGGGAGGTCGGTCCGACGGTGCCCTGACGGCCCGCCTGATACCTGATCAGCCCATCCGTTGACAAGAAGGATGCGCTTTTTCGGCTCAAGTCTCAACCGTTTCGTAACCCACCTTCGGGGGAAGCTTCCCGAGTTTTTCACCTGACTCCTCGGTTGGGTCTCGACCTGGTGCCGGGACGCGCAGCGCGTCGGCCCGCCTTCTACCCTTTTGCGATGACCGACGAGCAGGCCGTGCGCTGGCTGACCGGCGTCGAGCAGCACGCGTGGCAGATGTACATCGTCGCCTCGCTCCGGCTGCGCCAGCGCCTGCATCGCGAGCTCACCGAGGCCCACGGGGTTTCGCTCGCCGACTACGAGGTGCTCGTCTGCCTCGCCATCTACCCCGACAAGCGCGTCCGGATGTCCGAGCTCGCCTACCAGCTGGGCTCCACGAAGAGCCGCCTGTCGCACCAGATCAGCAAGCTGGAGGTCGGCGGCCTCGTCCGGCGCTGCCCCGACCCGGACGACAAGCGCGGCGTCATCACCGAGCTCACCGGCGCCGGCCAGGCCCTGCTCGACGCCGCCGCGCCGACCCACGTGCGCGGCGCCCGCGAGCACCTCATCGACCTGCTCACCCCGGAGGAACAGTCCACGGTCGGCGCGGTGTTCGGCCGCGTCCTCGAACACCTGGACGACCTGGACAACCGGCGCGATACCCTGACCGACAGGGAAGCGTGGCAGAGCGGCCGAATGCAGACGCCTTGAAAGCGTCCGTAGGGAAACCTACCGGGGGTTCAAATCCCTCCGCTTCCGCAAGTGCTCGTCGAAAAAGCCGCTGAGGGCGGCTTTTTCCTTGCGCAGCATGGTCTCCGGGTCTACGTCGCCGATCACGGCGCGCACCTTCGCCGGGTCGGCGCCGAGCTGCGGCAGCCACGCCTGGTAGTCCGTGAACGAGCCGTGCTCGCCCGCCGGCTCGTGGAGGTCGACGAGCGGCCCCCGCTGATGGCTGACGAACGAAGCCCAAGACGGATCGGTCGCGCTGCTGTGGTCACCCGCGCTCATCAGCAGGAACGGCCGGTCCAGCCCCTCGGTCGCGGCTCGGCCGAACCGGCCCTCGGCCGCGTTGAAGACCATGCTGCCGTCGAGGTTCGCGCCGGCCACCACGCGCGGGTCGTTGGCCATGACCTCGGCCGCGGTGAACCCGCCGGCGGAGTGGCCGAACATGCCGACGCGGTCGAGCCCCAGCCGGTCCAGCACGAACTCCACGTCGGCCACGCGGGTGGCGATGAGCTTCCGGTTCACGGCTTCCGATGAAGGCGGCAGTGTGCTCGGTTCGACGCGTCCGCCGGGCAGGTCCACCGCGAGCGCGTCGTGCGTGTGGTCGAGGCTGACGACGACGTAACCCTCACTGGCCAGCTGCTCGACCAGCACGGTGCCGAGCAGGCGCGAGCTCTGCGCGCCGGGGGAGTAGAGGAGCACCGGGTGCCGGCCGGGCAGCATCGGCGCGCCCGCGCGGGCGGGCGTCGTGAAGCCGAAGTCGAACGGGCCGGCGCCGAGGGCGGCGTGGGCCTGCGCGTTCACGGCCGCGGCGATGCCGTCCGGCAGGTACGGCGCCGGCCGGCCGCCGGGCAGCGCCGGATAGGTGAGCGTGATCATCAGCTCGCGCGGCCCGCCGGTCCACGGGTCTTCGCGCGTCCGGTCCACGAGGTAGCGGTCCTGCGTGCCGACGGCGTGACGCCCGCTCGGCGCGGGCAGGTGCAGCCGCGGCGCGGCCGTCGCGGGGACGGAGCCGAGCAAGCACAGCGCGGCGGTGAAAACGGCGATCAGGGATCTTTTACGCATGCCGCCGACGCTAGGGAGACAGCCGGTCGGCGCGGATCGGGAACGTCCCCGAGCCCGACCCTGAACCTGTCACTCCGGCGGACCCCCAGGTCGCGCCTCGAACGCCTGACTCGTTCCCAGGCTGCGTCAGGGCTTCTTCAGTTCCTTCAACGCCATCCGCGCCCGCACTTCCGGCCGGCGCAGCGGCGGCACGGTCGCCGGGGGCTGACGGCGGTCCGGGAGCTCGTCCAGCAACCGCGCGGTGATCGCCGCGATTTCCGCCACCGCCGCCTCGAACGGGTCGCGCGTGGCGTCCGAAAGCGACTGCACGCCGGTCACCTTGCGGACGTACTGGCGTGCTGCCGCTTCGATCTCTTCGGTTGTCGCGGACGGTTGGAGCCCGCGCAGCGTCGTGATGTTTCGGCACATGCGTGACAGGGTACGTCCCTTCGGGAGCCCTCATCACACTGTCGGGCCATCCTCGTTGACGCCGCCAGACGCGCTTGGGCAGTCTCGATGAAGTGCCCCTCAGACCACGTTCGCTGCGTCCCGCCCGCTCCGCCGTCGCTCAAGAAGTCCCTGAAGACACACCGATTCCCGAACAGGTCTGGCAGCGCGTGCCCGCCGATGAACTGGTCACGCTCGTTTCCCTGATCCTTGTGGCACATGATTTTCCCGACGATCGTGCGCGCATGGCCTCGGAAGCCTTGTGCCACGGCGATCTCACGGGTTCGCCCGACACCGGCGTCGTGGAGCTGCTGCGAATTCACCTGCCCGCTTTGGAAAACGGTGAGGTCGCGGCGCGCGCCGAGCCGTTGCTGATCGCCGACCGCGGTGCCGCCGCGCTCATCGACTACCGGCGCGCCACCGGCCTGTGGGCCGTCGGCGACGCGATGGACCGCGCCGTCACGCGGGCCGGGCGCTTCGGCGTCGGGCTGATTTCGATGCGGGGCGTCGGGCCGTTCGGTCGCGTCGGGCACCACGCGGCGCGCGCGTTGCCCCACGGGATGATCGGCCTGGTGATGGCCGCCGGCGAGGTCGGTGCCGGCCACCCGCTCGGCATGGCCGCGCCCGCCGGCGCATACCCGGAGTTCGTCCTCGACGTCGACCTGGGCGACGCCTCGCGCAACCCGCAGTTCGCGGGCTTCGCGTTGCTCGTGGACGTGCTGGCGGGCGTGCTCTCCGGCGTCGCCGACCACGAGAACGACACGGGCCTGCTCGTGCTCGCCATCGCACCCACCACGCTGCGCAGCGCCGACGGCTTCTACCGCGCGGCCAGCGCCTTGTTCGGCAGCATGCTCGGCTGGGAAGGCGGCACGCCGATCCGCTACCCGGGCTGGCGCGAAGCCCAGTACCTCGAACAATGCCGGGCGCTGGGCGTGCCCCTCAGCGCCCCGGTGCGGCGTCAGCTCGATTCGCTGGCGCTCGGGTTGGGGCTACCGCCGCTGACCAGCATGGGTTAGCGCGCGAGCGCCACCCGTCCGCGGTCGCCACCGACGGCCACCACGTCGCCGTCGGAGAGCTGGCGGCCGCGGCGGGTCTCGACCTCGTCGTTCACGGTGACCTCTTCGTTCTCGATGAGGTCCTTGGCGTGGCCGCCGTCCTCGGCGAGACCGGCCAGCTTCAGGAACTGGCCGAGCCGGATCGGTTCGCCGGTGATGGGCACGTCACGCACGGGCTCGCTCATACGCCGCATCATCCGCCATCGGCGCTCATGGGCGCGAGGTGGCTTGCCGGTACAGCGCGGTGACGTCGTCGTCGAAGTAGCTGGAGTACGACACGTCGTCGGTATCGCCGCCGGTCTCAAAGCCGCCGATCACGCCGACGACGGTGCCGAGCTTCGTGCGCGGGTGGGCGTCGACCACGAACGGGCCGCCGCTGGTGCCGGTGGCGAAGCCTGGGCAGTCCACGCGCAGCTGGAACGTGTCCTCCTTCGACGTCGTCGTGCTGCAGACGGCGGGGACGTCGGAGCCGTCGGGGTAGCCGGTGACCGTCACGGATCGCGCGAACGGACCGTTCGCGCCGAGGCGGTTCGCGCCCGTCACGGTCTCGAGCGGTCCACTCGCGCCGGCCTGGTGGGCGGTGGCGAAGCCGACGTCGAGGTCCGGGTCGGAGTCGTCGGCCCAGCCCTGCGCCACGAGCTCGTCGCCGACATCCCAGAAGCCGAACGGAGCGACGCCGTCGTGGAAGCCGGGCGCGAAGGTGACGCCGGTGAAGTACGTGCCGCCCGCGCGGTCGTGGAGGCAGTGGGCGGCGGTGAGCAGCTCGTCGCCGCGGTCGCTGTGGACGACGCTCGCGGTGCAGTAGTGGGAGCCGTTGAGGAACAGCGCGCCGACGGCCGCGGTGTCGGGCTGTGAAGCCGTTTGCGCTGGTGACGCACGGTGTCCGGCGACGGCCACGACGGTCCCCGTCGCGCCGAGCACCACCACCGCGCCCAGCGCGAGCACCACCCGTGCCCGCCGCATCCATCCTCCCGAAGATCGCTCCCGCCACTAGTATCCAAAACCTGGAGCACCGGACGAGGGGAGCGGCGATGAAGGAGTTCACCGACAAGGTCGCGGTCATCACCGGAGCGGGCTCGGGCATCGGCCGCGCGCTCGCGCTCGGGCTGGGCCTGCGCGGCGCGCGGCTGGCACTGTCCGATGTGGACGCCGAGGGCCTGGAGAGCACGGTCGAGGCGGCGAAGGCGCAGGGTGCGGACGTACGGGGTTACTCGCTCGACGTCTCCGACCGCGCCGCCGTACTTGTGCACGCGGACGAGGTGGCCAGTGCGTTCGGCCGCGTCAACGTCGTGGTCAACAACGCCGGCGTCGCGCTGGGCGCCACGGTGGAGGACATGACGTTCGAGGACTACGACTGGCTGATGGGGATCAACCTCGGCGGCGTCGTGAACGGGACCAAGGCGTTCCTGCCGCACCTCATCGGCTCCGGCGATGGACACCTCGTGAACATTTCGAGCGTGTTCGGATTCGTCGGAGTGCCCACTCAGAGTGCTTACAACGCGGCCAAGTTCGCCGTTCGCGGATTCACCGAGGCGTTGCGCGAAGAAATGCTCGCGGCGCGTCATCCGGTGGCCGTGAGCTGCGTGCACCCGGGCGGCATCAAGACCAACATCGCCCGCCACGCGCGCGGCGGCAACGACGGCGATCAGGAGGCCGCGGCGGCGGGCTTCGAGAAAATTGCGCTGACCACACCGAAGAAAGCCGCCGAAACGATCATCCGCGGGGTGGAACGGCGGTCCGCCAGGATCCTCATCGGACCCGACGCGTACGTCATCGACGCCATCCCGCGATTGCTCGGGTCGGCGTATCAGCGGCCGCTCGCGACTATGGCGCGGCTCGGCTTCAAACGGATGGGGAAGAACTGAATCGCGTCCGACGTGCGGGAGTTCGGTTGCCCCGGAAAGTCACCGTCACCCAATGGAGTTGCCTTTCTGACAAACCCGTCGGAAATGCACCAGAATGCTGACGTCCATCCGAGTGCCCGTACCCCGGAGGTACCTTCCATGCCGCGCACCGCCGAGCGACGCGCCACCTCGCCCGCCGATGAGCTGCTCGACCGCACCGGCATCCTCGCGGCGAGCGTGCCGCGCGGGCGCCGCAGTCCGGAGGACACCCAGCCGATCCCCGTGGTGCCCGCCCTCCTGCCCATCGCCGGCGACGGGGCCAGCGCCACGGTGCTCGCGTTTCTCGCGCCGCGCCCGCGCGTCGTCGCCCGCCGCCGCACGCGCGGATGGGTCGCCGGCACCGCCGCTTTGGCCCTGCTCGCCCTCGGCTGGTTCGCCGGCGGTCTCTTCTCGGGCTCCTTCACCGGCCGCACCACCACCGATGACGTCGCCGTGCCGGCCGACCAGCGCGAGCTTGTCGCCCCGGCCGCTCCGCTTCCAGCCCCCGCCTCGACGCCTGTCGCCCCCGCCGCGCCCCCGGCCGCCCCGGTGACCGTGTACGTCCCGGTCCCCGACCACAAGGCCGCCACGCCCGCGAAGCAGCACGTTGCCAGCCGCCCCACCACCCCCCGCACCTCCGCCGGCGGTTCCGACCACCGCCCCACCTCCACCCCGGACGACGACGACCTCCGCTCCGACACGAAGTCCACTCCAGCCAAGTCACCGGCCGCCACGCAGTTCGACGAGTACATGTCGCAGTGGCAGCCGTGGATCGACTTGGCGGACCGAATGTCACGTCGCTGACCAGCGGTTCTTTGAGTCCGGCCAGGGTCAGCCGATCCAGACGTACTCGTGTTCCGGGCGTCCGGTCGCCCCGTAGCGCAGGCGCATTTCCACCGCGCCCGAGTCGGCCAGGGCGGTGAGGTAGCGCTGGGCCGTGGCGCGCGCCATGCCCAGCTCGCCAGCGATCTCCGCTGCCGACAGCGGAGCGCCCGACGTCCGCAGCTGCTCCGACACGAGGCGGGCCGTCGCGCTGGACTGGCCCTTCGGGGTGGTCGCGCGGTCCTGGTCGTGCAGTGCCCGGTAGGCGCGGTCGACGTCGTCCTGGGTGAAGGGGCGGTCGGTGGTCACCTGGGTGCGGAAGCGGGCGTACGCGGTGAGCCGCTCGGCCAGCTGACGCGTCGTGAAGGGCTTGATCAGGTAGTTCAGGGCGCCGGCGCGGATGGCGGCGGTGATGGACGCCGCGTCGGTCGCGGCGGAGAGGACGATGGTGTCCGTCGCGAGGTCCGGCAGCACGGAGAGGCCGGGCTCGTCGGGCAGGTAGACGTCGAGCAGCACGAGGTCCGGCGTCAGTTCGCGCACGCGGGCGCGCGCCTCCGCGGCGGTGTGCGCGATGCCAGCGACAGTGAAGCCCGGCACCTCCGCCACGAACCCTGCGTGGACGCCCGCCACCCGGAAGTCGTCGTCGACGATGAGCGTGCGGATCATGAGCGAGCCTCCACCAGCAGATCAGGGAGTTTCGCGACGAACAACGCGCCCGCCGCCTCGCCGCCGGCGTCGGCGAGCCAGACGTCCCCGCCGCGAACGCGGGCCGCCTGCCGCGCGAGGGCGAGCCCCAGCCCGTGGCCGGGCGTGAGTTTCGTCGAGACGCCTTCGTCGAAGAGTGTGTCACGCAACGGCTCCGGCACGCCGAGCCCGCTGTCCACAACGGACACGTGCAGCGCCGAGCCCTCCGCGAACAGCCCGACCTCCACCGTCGCCGGCCGGCGCGGACCCATGCGGGCGGCGTGCAGGGCGTTGTCCACGAGGTTGCCGATCACGGTCCCGGTCGCGACGGGGTCGGTCACCGAGCCGCGCACGAACGAGTCGTCCGCCAGCTTCAGCTCCACGCCCTTTTCCAGCCCCTGCTCGGATTTCGCCACCAGCAACGCCTGCAGGTACGGGTCGCGCACCGCGTCTCCACCCAGCGGAGCCGAGCGCGCGGACGTCGTCTCGGTCAGCGTCTGCAGGTACTCCTCAGCCTCTGCGTGGTGCCCGAGCTGCAACAGCCCCGACAACGTGTGCAGCCGGTTCGCGAACTCGTGCCGCTGCGCGCGCAGGCCGTCGGACAGCGAGCGGATGCCGTCGAGCTCGCGGCTGAGCGTGTCGAGGTCGGTGCGGTCGCGGAACGTCAGCACGGTGCCAAGCGCCCGGTCCTCTCGCTGCACCGCGCGGGAGTTCATCACCAGCACGCGGTTTCCCGCCACCGCAAGGAGATTGTCCACGGGCTGCCCGTCGGCCACGGCCTTGCGCACCCGCGGCGACAGCTCCAGCTCGTCCAAAGTGGCCCCCACCGGCAGGTCGATCCCGAGCAGCCGCTCGGCTTCGTCGTTGCGCACCGACACCCGGCGTGACCCGTCGACGGCCAGCATCCCCTCGCCGATCCCGTGCAGCACGGCTTCGCGTTCGTAGAGCAGCTCGGTCAGCTCGTGCGGTTCGAGGCCGTGGGTCACGCGGCGCAGCCGGCGGTTGAGCAGTGCGGACGCGCCGGCGCCGAGCAGCAGCGCGCCCGCCGCGAAAGGAAGCGTGATCAGCAGCAGCCGGTCGAAGTCCTCGGTCAGCTTGCCGACCTGGTAGCCGACGCTGACCTCGCCGACCACTCGTTTCCCTTGCCAGATCGGCGTCTTGCTCCGCACGGAAGGCCCGAGCGTGCCGCCGTCGAACTCGCTGATGACATCGTTGCCCGCCAGCGCTTCCGCTGCCGAGGTACTGACCTTGTCGCCGATCTCGGTCGGCGTCGGGTGTGCGAGGCGGATGCCGCGGTCGTCCGTGACCACCACGAACAGCGCGCCATTGACCTTCGACACCGCGGCCGCGTGCGCCTCCAGCACCCCACCTTGCCGCCGCGCCGCCGCACCCTCCACCACCACGGGGTCCACCGCCACCGACTTCGCGACCGCCAGGGCGCGCTCGCCGTATTGCTCCGTCAACGTCGACCGCAGCTGCCAGCTCACGAGAGCGACGCCGAGCCCCACCACCAGCACCACCACCCCGATCTGCAACAGCAGGACCTGGCGGGTGAACCGCATGCGTTCGAACAACGCCCACTTCGGCATGCCAGGCAACATACCCCCAGCTCAGGGCCGTGCGCGAAATGAGCAAAACGTGGAGAACGAGCAGAGCGCACGCAGAACGTCGACAAGCTTCCCGGGCTCTTGATGCGCTCTTAACCTCCGTCGCAGTCCCCACCGTGACGAAGGAGTCACCACGATGGCGCCACCCCTCATCGAACTCGAGCACGCGACCAAGAGGTTCCCCAGCGGCTCCGGGTCCGTGCACACCGCGGTCCGCGACCTGACCATGACCGTGCAGCCGGGCGAGTTCGTCGCGGTCGTCGGTCCCACCGGCTGCGGCAAGTCGACCACGTTGTCCCTGGTCAGCGGCCTGCAGCCGGCCTCGGCCGGCAGCGTCCGCGTGAACGGCGCCGAGGTGAAGTCCATTCCGGACGGTGTGGGCTACATGTTCCAGACCGACGCCGTGATGCCGTGGCGTTCGGTGCTGGATAACGTCGCGTCCGGCCCGCGCTTCCGCGGAGTGTCCAAAGCGGACGCTCGCGAGAAGGCCCGTGACTGGATCGGCCGCGTGGGGCTCGAAGGCTTCGAGAAGTACTACCCCCACCAGCTTTCCGGCGGCATGCGCAAGCGCGTCGCCCTGGCGCAGACGCTGGTCACCGACCCGAAGATCCTGCTGATGGACGAGCCGTTCTCCGCGCTCGACGTGCAGACCCGCGCCCTCATGCAGGACGAGCTGCTGCGCTTGTGGTCCGGTTCCGGCGCCGCCGTGATCTTCGTGACGCACGACCTCGACGAGGCCATCGCGCTCGCCGACAAGGTCGTGGTTCTGACCACGAGCCCGGCGACGGTGAAGGACGTCTTCGAGATCCCGCTGGAACGTCCACGCAAGGTCGAGGACCTGCGCCTCACCGAAGAGTTCCGCTCGATCTACTCCGACATCTGGGAATCGCTGCGCGGCGAGGTCGACAAGGCCCGCCAGAAGGGGGCGACCAGTGTCGCTTGACACCACCGCGGCACTGTCGGTGCCGGTGCTCGAAACCGAAGAGGACGTGCTCGCCAAGGCCAAGCGGTCCGCCGGGCGGCGCAAGCGGAACGTGTGGCTGCTGCGGCTGGCGATCGTCGTGGTGTGGCTCGGCAGCTGGGAGGTCGCCGGCCGCTACTGGATCGACCCGTTCTTCTACTCGATGCCCTCGAAGATCTGGGAACGGATCGTGGAGTGGTTCACGACCGGGACCGACTTCGGGTCCATCTGGTACCAGATCTTGGTGACGGTCGAGGAAGCCGTGATTGGCTTCGTGCTCGGCGCGATCGCCGGTGTGCTCTGCGGTGTGGTGCTGGGGCGCAGCCGTTATCTCGCGGAGGTGCTCGCCCCGTTCATCAAGGCCGCCAACGCTTTGCCGCGCATTGTGCTCGCCGCGTTGTTCGTGATCTGGTTCGGGCTCGGGCTCTCGTCGAAGATCGCGACCGTGTTCATCCTGGTGTTCTTCGCGGTGTTCTTCAATGCCTTCACCGGTGCTCGCGAGGTGGACCGCAACCTGATCGACAATGCCCGCATCCTGGGCGCGACCCGGTGGCAGGTGCTGAAGTCGATCGTGCTGCCGAGCGCGACGTCGTGGATCCTGTCGTCGCTGCACGTAGCGTTCGGGTTCGCGCTGATCGGCGCAGTGGTCGGTGAGTACACGGGTGCCAAGGCGGGTATGGGTTTCCTGATCTCCAACGCGCAGGGCACGTTCGACACCGCGGGTGTCTACGCCGGGATGCTGATCATCACGGTGGTCGCACTGTTCGCGGAGTGGCTGATCGGCACCGCGGAAAACCGACTGCTGAGTTGGCGGCCGCAGATGGCCGCGGACGACGGACGTCGGGACATCTGATGCGTCTGAAAAGGACACTCGCGGTCGGCGCCGCTCTGCTCACCCTCGCCGGCGTCACGGCCTGCCGTGACTCGCGCCAGATCGACCTCGGCAACGGCGGGAAGCCGCACCTGAAGATCATGATCGGCGGCATCTCCAAGGTCATCTACCTCCCAGGTCAGCTCGCCCAGCAGCTCGGCGAATACGAGAAGCAGGGCCTCGACGTCGAGCTGTTCGACCAACCGTCGGGCGCGAATGCGGAGACGTCGCTGCTGGCCGGTGAGGTGCAGGCCGTGGTCGGGTTCTACGACCACACGATCGACCTCCAGGCCAAGGAGCAGTGCCTCACGAGCGTGGTGCAGTTCTCGAACGTTCCGGGTGAGGCCGAGATGGTCGCGTCCGCCAAGGCGCCGGAGATCCAGTCCGGAAAGGACTTCCGCGGCAAGAACCTCGGCGTGACGTCGCTGGGTTCGTCCACGGACTTCCTCACCAAGGCGCTCGCGAGCCGCGGCGGAGTGGACGGCAAGGACTACACGCCGGTGAAGGTCGGCGCCGGCCAGACGTTCATTTCCGCCATGCAGCAGGGTTCCATCGACGCGGGCATGACCACGGACCCGACGATCGCGCAGCTCACCAACACCGGCCAGGCCAAGATCCTCTACGACATGCGCACGGTCGAGGGCACGCGCGCCGCGCTCGGCGGGCTGTACCCGGCCAGCTCGCTCTACATGAGCTGCGAGATCGTGAAGCGCTACCCGGACATCGTGCAGAAGCTGGCCAACGCGTACGTGGATTCGTTGCGGTGGTTGAAGAACCACACGGCGGAGCAGGTCGCCGACGTGATGCCGCCGTCGTTCGCGGGCGGGGACAAGGCGTTGTACGTGAAGTCCCTCAAGGACAGTCTCCCGATGTTCACTGCCGACGGCCGCATGGATCCGGCCGGGGCGCGGAACGTGCTCAACGTGCTCGGCGCGTCGTCGAGCAACGTGAAGCCGAAGAAGGACCAGATCGACCTCTCGAAGACCTACACCACCCAGTTCGTGGACGCCGCGCTCACGCGCTCGGCGCGGTAGTCCACCCGTGTCCGTCCTTCCGCGCGGAGGACGGACACACCGTGGCGGCCGCCTCGCCTTCCCGGGGCGGCCGTCACGGACTTCGGCGTACAGAAGGGAAATTCGGGACATATTGGTGAAGTTTTCCCGAGATGTGAATACCCTTCGAAAGTAGCTACCCACCTGCTCACGCGGATCCAACACTTGTTACCGGTGCGCACCGCCTGTAACACCCCGAGTCCCCATCGGTGATCAGATTGGATCCGCATGAACTCCCTCCTCTCCTCACGGACCGCGCGGGTGCTGGCCGTCACGGCGGCCGCCGCGGCGAGCATCGCGGCCGCGGCCGGCGTCGCCACGGTCAGCACGCCGTCGTTCGGCTCGTTCCACGGCCAGAGCTTCTCGGGCGGCAACTGGGGCGGCTACGTGAGCTTCGGCAGCTTCACGACCGCGACCGCGAGCTGGACGGAACCGTCGGTGACCTGCCGGTCCAGCAACGACCTGTTCGCTCCGTGGGTCGGCATCGACGGTGACGGATCGTCCACTGTGGAGCAGACGGGCGTGGCCACGGACTGCTCCAGCGGCCGCCCCGTCTACCAGGCCTGGTACGAGATGTACCCGGCGGCGCCGGTGTACTACTCGTCCTCGTCCGCCCCGGTCAGCGCCGGTGACCACATCGCCGCAACGGTCACGCGCACCGGGACGAACACCTACAAGCTGGACATCAGCGACACCACCAAGGGCTGGTCGAAGACGATCAGCAAGACCTTGACCTCCAAGCACTCCTCGGCCGAGGCGATCATCGAGTCGCCGACGGACTCGTACCCGACGATCTCGGGCGGGATCTCGTTCAGCGGCGTGAAGTTCAACGGGCAGAGCCTCGCGTCGACCAGCCCCGAAGGCCTCGACGCGGACGACCGCGGCTCCGCCACCTTCAGCCCGGGCGCCATCGGCTCGGACGGCCAGAGCTTCACGATGACGCGGCACTGACGTTCGGTCCGGTCCGCGGGGCTCGGTGCTTCGCGGACCGGACGTCAGCGCGTGAAGCCGTACGACCGCTCGACGCGCGCCACCCGCACTTCGAACTCCTCGTACCACTCCGCGCGGCCCCGTCGGCGGCTCTCGGTGTGCTCGAGGTTCTTGCGCCAGCCGGCGATGGCCTCCTCGTCCCGCCAGTACGACACCGTGATCCCGAGGCCCGACTCGTCGCGCGCCGACTCCTCGCCGAGGTACCCGTCCTGCTCCGCCGCGAGCGCCGACATCCGGGCGGTGCGCTCGGCGTAGCCGTGGTCGCCTTCGGTGCGGCGGGACGTGAAGATCACCGCGTAGTACGGGGGTTCGGGCATGCTCGGTGTATACCTGGTTGGGCCCGTGTCGCGCGAATGCTTATCCCTGCAGCGCTCCGACCGCCCACGCGAACACCATCACCGCGAGCAGCAGCGACACCCCGGCCTGCACCATCATCGTCAGCTTCGCCCAGATCCGCAGCGGCATGACGTCGGTGGGACTGAAAGCCGTGGAGTTGGTGAAGGAGAGGTACAGGTAGTCGGCGTAGCGCGGCTCCCAGTCCTCGCTGGTGAGCTCGGGGCTGTCCATCTGAGGGAACTGCAGGTCGGGGAACTCCGCCCGCCCCTTCGCCCGACGCGCCGGTCCGCCGCGGTCGAACTCCCAGTACCAGAGCGAGAAGACGACGATGTTCGTCCAGTACACGATCGCGCCACTCACCAGCACCTGCGGCGCGTGCCCGCTGAACGACCCCTGCACGATCCCCAGCACCAGCCGCACCGCCGACGCCGCCGTGGTCGCGCTCACCAGCGCCAGCAGCACCAACGACACGATCCGCTCGACCCTGCTGAACTCGCCCATCCGCCCGGGATTGATCAACAACAACGCGACGAGCAACAGCACCGACACCGCGGGCAACAGCCACCACGGCCTCAACACCACCCTGTCCGGCAACGCCAACTGCAACGCGAGCGTCCCCACCACCACCCCGGCCGCCGGCCACCGCGTCTCCCCGGCGGTCGCCCTCCGCCATGCCGGCAGGGCGCCGGCTTCACCTGAGTTCACGTGCGTCACGGTAAGGCGGTGGGGGGTGTGGTGCAGCACGTGGTGGTGGGGTGGGGTGTTTGGCTTGATTGGGTATCTCGCTCGTTCCGTCACGACGGAGCGGCTGGAGTCTGCCGCCGAGCTCTCCGCTTCACGGCTACCTGCCGAAGCGGCTTCAACCGTTGCCCGCCGCGGTCCACGGCCCGCTTCCGCGGCATCCCGCGACGAATTTCTCGCGATTCCGAGCTTTCACTCGGGCGGGCCCATCCCGCGCGACTCCGGGACACCCACGCCGCCGGCACTTCCCTGCTGCTGCGCGAAGTCCGGCCGGTCGCTCGGTTGTCCACAACCATGCCGAGTTGTGGACAACTGAGGCCCCTGACTGCGGACTTGGGTTTTTTGTCGTACCCCGCCGATAGACTTGGCTTGGGGACGCCCCCCAAGGGAGGGCGGGGGCTGTGTGTCGGGCGGCCGGAGGCGGGCAAAAGCGCCGGCACCTGACCGGCGGCAGCGCACATGTACCGGCGCGCCGGGTACGACCTACGGCACCGCCGCAAACGCGTCATACGTCCGCGGGTCGAACCGGGCGCCTTGGGAGCCCTGCGCTGTGTCGGCAAGGACTGGGGTAGGGCCGGCGCCGACCGGCGACCACCACACCGCGGCGCGCCGGATACGGACTACAGCACCGCCGCGAACGCGTCATACGCCCGCTGATCAAACAACACAAACCGCACAAAATCGAACGCCGACGTATCCGCATCCCGAACCGTCGACACCGCGATCCGCGCCGCATCCTCGAGCGGCCACCGATACACGCCCGTCGAGATCGCCGGAAACGCGACCGTCCGAGCGCCGAGGGAAGCGGCCACCGCGAGCGAGTTGCGGTGGCAGTCCACCAGCAGGGAGGACCGGTCTTCCGAAGAAGACCACACCGGCCCCACCGTGTGGATAACCCAACGGGCAGGCAGCCGGCCCGCGGTAGTGGCCACGGCCCGACCTGTGCGGAGCCCCTTCCCGTAGTGGCCGGCGCGCAACGCACGGCACTCGGCCAGGATCTCGGGGCCGCCCTTGCGGTGGATGGCGCCGTCGACTCCGCCGCCGCCGAGGAGCGAGGAGTTGGCGGCGTTGACGATGGCGTCGACGTGTTGTTCGGTGAGGTCGCCGAGGGCCAGTTCGATGGGTGCCATCCAAGCACCCTGTCACGAAACCGCCGCATCTCCCGACGGAAGGTGGCGGCCGACGTCCGCCCGCCCCCGTGCCCCCAGCTTGCGCAGCACCTTCGCCACGTGTTGCTCCACCGTGCGCGGCGACAAAAACAGGCCGTCGGCGATCTCGCGGTTCGTCCGGCCTTCGGCGAGCATGCGGGCGACCTCGCGTTCGCGCGGGGACAGCTCGCGGCCGTAGCCGCGGCGGCCGCGTTGCGAAGGGGCCCACGCGCCGTGCTCGCGGAGCAGGTGGTGGCAGCGGCCGGCGTCGCGCGTGGCGCCGAGGCGTTCGTACGCGCGGGCCGCGGCGGACAGCGCGTCGACGGCCGGGCGTTGGCCCGCCAGCAGGCGCAGGCAGGCGGCGCGCTCGACCATCGACGTCGCCAGGTACGGCATCGGCAGGCGTGCGTATGCGGCGGCCGCCGCGTCGAAGCCCGCGGCCGCGGCCAGGTGTTTGCCGCGGGCGCCCGTCAACACCGCGCGGCCCGCGGACAACGCGGCCACGGCCAGGGGTGCGTCGCGGCCGGTGATGCCGCGCGCGAACTCCTCGACGAACGCGTCGGCGTCCGACCAGCGGCCCGCGCGCGCGAATGCCTCGGCCGCCGCGGGCACCAGGGACGCCGCCCACACCCAGACGCCCTTGCGTCGCGCCGCATCGACGGCGACGTCGGCGACGGCGACGGCACCCGCCACGTCCTCGCCCGCCAACAGGATCCCGATCTGCACCGAAGCGGCCGAAAGCACCACGGGGATCGGTCCGTCAGCGGGAACCGACGCGCGCGCCAAATGTTCAGTAGCCACAGCGAATTCGCCCCGAACCGCCGCCAAACCGCCGAGCACCAGCGAAGTCTCCATCACGATCGGCCCCAGCTCCGGGTACCGCGAGCGCACGTCCTCCGCCGTCTCCGCGAGCCCGTCCCACTCGCCGCGGAACCACGCCAGCCGCGCGTGTGTGCCCTGGATCAGGCCGATCGCGTACAGCGCCCCCGCGTCCGAAGCGCGCCGCGCGCCCTCCTCGACGAGCCGGGTGGCCCGGTCGAGGCGCCCGGCCCACGACTGCGCGTCGGCCAGGTTGCACCACAGCCGCGCGAGCTGCACGCGCTCGGCCACGCTGTCGCCGACGTCCGGCAGCGCCTCGAACTCCGCCCACGCCGAACCGTCGCCGATGTGCGAAGCGTTGGTGATCCGGTCGACGGTCAGCGCCAGCCGCAGCTCCGGGTCCGGCAGTCCGGAATGGACTTCCCGCGCCCGCCGCATCCAGCCTTCGTGCCACGAAAGGGGAGTGAGCCCGTCGATGGGTTGCGCCAGCAGGTTGATGCCGCGCGCGGCCAGCTCCGGCCGGTCCACGAGCTCGGCGACGGCACGCTCCACCTCCTCGCGCCCGCGTTCCAGCCGTCCGATCGTGCGCACCAGCAGCATGCCGAGCGACAGCCGGATCGTCCCGCGCACGGTCGGCGGCAGCGGCCGGTCCTCCAGCACGCGTTCCAACGTCTCGATCACGTCCGGGCGAAAGCCGCGCAGCGCCACCTGGCTCAGCTTCGTGGCGAGCCGTCCGGCGTCGTCAGAGGCCGGCAGCACGGCCTGCAACAGGTCGATCGCGCGCGAGGTCTCGCCGTGGACGATGGCCTCGTCGGCCGCCGCCTCCGCGTAACGAAGCCATTTCTCCGTGCGCCCGGCCGCATAAGCGTGCTGAGCCAGCAACAACGAGGGCGGCGACGGCAACGAACCCAGCACCCGCATCGATTCCGTGTGCAGCAAGGTGCGCTCCGGGCCGCTCACCGTGTCGTACACGGCCTTGCGCACCAGTGGATGCCGGAAGCCGTACCGGTTCTCACCCAGCTCAGCCACCAAACCCCCGGCCAACGCGGCCAGCAGCGCCGCCCGCAGCGACTCCTCACCGAGCCCCGCCACCTCGGCCAGAGTCGCCGGCTCCGCGGGCACCGCCAGCACCGCCGCGGCCCGCGTCAGCTGCGCCGCCTCCGCGGGCAACGCGGCCAGCCGCTCCGTCACGGACTCCCGCAACGGCGCCGGCACCTCCAGGTTCTCCAGCAGCCGGTCCGACAGTCCCTCGCCGGC